>NZ_KI632512.1:342387-642729 GCF_000504305.1 Nitratidesulfovibrio termitidis HI1 | reverse complement strand
GAGACCGTGGATTGCGCTGCGTTCAATTCTGCCGCCGCCCGGTGAAAACTGAGCAGGCGCGCTACTGCCGTAAAGGTTCTGAGATCGCGTAGCTCCATGTCCGTCCCCGTTGATCGTTCGGAAACCGCGATTGACCGCAACGGAAAATATCGCCGGATTCGATTTTGAGCAATGTACATGCAGAGCTTTAGATACCATGAATGGCGGGGTGGAATGCCCAAACGCAAGCGGGGCGCCCCTTTCGGAGCGCCCCGCCTCATTTCCCGTAATCCGGTCCGGCTATCCGGCGGCCTTGGCATCATCGCAGCCGGACATGGTGCACACCACGTTGCGGCCATTGGCTTTAGCCAGGTACAGCGCCCGGTCCGCCTCGAGCACCAGTTCCTCCACGTTGGCGAAGGCGCCAGGGCGAAAGCCCGCCACGCCGATGCTCACCGTGGCCGAAAGCTGCACCCCGTGGTGCTGCACCCGGCACTGTTCGATGCGATGGCGCAGCCGTTCGGCCAGCAGGTGGCCCTGCGCTTCATCGGTATGCGGCAGGATGACCACGAATTCTTCCCCGCCGTAGCGGGCCGCGAAGTCCGTGGTGCGGATGGAATTGCGCAGCACGTCGGCCAGTTCGCGCAGCACGGCGTCGCCCGCAAGGTGGCCGTAGGTGTCGTTGACGGCCTTGAAATGGTCCAGGTCCAGCAGCAGCAGGCTCATGGGGTGGCCGTAGCGGCGGTGCCGTTCGAATTCGGTGCGCAGCCGTTCGTCCAGGCTGCGGCGGTTGTGCAGCCGGGTCAGCGCGTCGTGGTCGGCCTGCAGCTTCACCTCGCGGTAGACCATGGCGTTCTTCAGCGCCAGGGCAAGGTGCTTCATGGCCGAATCCAGCGCCTGGGCCTGGTCCTTGCCCATGGTCTGGCTGCCGTCGGTCAGGATGGCCAGTGCCCCCAGCGCCTCGGTACCGGTTCGTAGCGGCATCAGGATCACCCGCCTGGGCACGGGGGGCTGCCCGGGGTCCACGGCGCAGCCGCTGGCGTCGAGCAGTTCGGCCATGCCGGGCACATGGGTGACGCGGTAGCCAGCCACCGGTGCGTTGCCCAGGCGCCGGGCCGACTCCAGCAGCAGATCCACCCACTGCACGTTCACCGGGCAGTCGGGCGCGGTGGCCACGAACAGCTCCGCCTCCAGCGCGCCCCCCTCTGGCACCGGGGGCCAGAAGATGCCGTGCACCGCCGTCACCGGCAGCAGCATCGAAAGATTTTCGCGCACATTGCCAAGAATTTCCGCAGGGTCCAGGCTTTCGGTGGCCCGTGTCAGAAAGGTCACCAGGAACGACAGGGTGTCGTTCTTGCGGGCCAGCATTTCGCGTTCAAGGAAAATCTCGCGCGTCATGCGCAGGATGTCGTGGTACAGGTTGCGCGTTTCCACCGCGCGGCGCAGCACGTTCAGCACGCGGGCGCGGGTGAGCGGCGGCTTGATGACATCGGTGAAGCTGCTGTCCAGCGCCCGTTCTATTTCCTCGCGCGAGTAGCCGGGTTCCAGCACGAGCACGCGCGGGACAAGGTCGAGGTGCTGCGACTTGCCTTCGCGCTGGCTGGCGATGGCAGTCCACGCTTCGGACGTGAGCCAGAACAGGCACGGGTCGTCGCGCTCCATTTCCAGGGCGGACGGCGCACGGCCCGGAGGCAGGGCGATGATGCGATAGTCGCTGCCCGCGTGGGCGGCCAGCAGCCCCGCATCGGCCTCGGAAAGGCCCATGGTCCACATGGTATGCTGCGGTGTCTTCTTCATGGTCCGGTCTCCCCCCCCAGGGGTTTGCGGCGTAGGGACAAGGTGATGTGCGCGGCCCGTGCCGGTTGCGGAAGCGGGCTGGCAGGCGTCGGAAATGCGACGCTGCACGGGAGACAGCAAGAATTGGTCCATGTTGCGCGCAATGCCGGGCTGGCGCGGACGGACCGGACTGGATCTGGTGGACGGAGAGGGGGGGCGGCAAGCTTTGCCGGGGGAGGGCGGGGCAGGCCGCGTGTCGGGGGGCGCGGCGCCGCGCGTGAAAGGCGGGGCCGGGCAATACGGGGCCGGAAAGAAGGCTGGGCGCGAAGCCCCGGAACGGTTTGACAGCCTCGACAAGTTGTGTCTTTGCTGCACCATGAGCACCAAACGCGCCTGGGGCACCCTGCACCCCTTTCTTGAAACCGGCGAGATCATGGGCCGTCCCGTGGCCAATGCGGGCTTCATGCGGGCGCTGCTGCGGGCCGACCCGTTTCCCGAGTACCATTTCTTTCTGCCGGGGCTGGACGTGGTCAAAGCCACGGAGGCCTGCCTGCGCGAGGAATTTCCGGTCATCGCCGCGCGCAACGGGTTCCGGGTGTCCACCCGCAACGATCTGGCCTGGATGCTGGCGCGCAAGCCCTATCACTGCTTTCACCTGTCGGACAGCGTCACCGACCAGCCCCATGTGGCCCGGCTGCGCAACGCGTACGCGCCGGTGCTGTTCCCGGTGACCGGGGTCACCCATTCGCTCAGTTACGCCCGTTACCCCGCCAGGTTTCTGGCCCACCTGTGGCCGGGCACCACGGCCCGCGACGCCGTGGTGGCCACCTCCACGGCCGGGCAGGCGGTGGTGCTGCGCATGTTCGAGCATCTGCGCCGCGCCTACGGGCTGGACGAGGAAACATACCCCGCACCGCATGTGGAGCGGATACCCTTGGGCGTGGACGCGGATTTCCTGAACGCGGCGTCCGGTGCCGTCCGTTCTCAGGCGGGGGCGCCGCCGGGGTCACAGGCGGGGTCGCAGCCTGGTCCGCTGCGCGGGTCGGAGTGCCAAACGGCACTGCGGGCGGACATGCGCCAGATGCTGGGCGTGGACGCAGAGCCGGTGCTGCTGGTGTTCGCGCGCATCGCCCATTATTCCAAGATGGACCTGCTGCCCCTGCTGCGCGCCCTGCAGCGCGCCGAAGGCCTGGGGCTGGCCCGTGGCGGCTTTCTGCTGGTGGTGGCCGGGTTCGTGAAATCCGGTGACGACACCCCGGCCCGCATCACCGGCCTGGCCGAGCGGCTGGGCATCCGCATCCGCGTGATGCCTTCGCCATCCGACACGGAAAGGGCCGCGCTGTTCGCGGCGGCGGACGTGTTCGTTTCTCCCGTGGACAACATGCAGGAAACCTTCGGCCTGACCCTGGTGGAAGCCGGGGCCGCAGGGCTGCCCGCCGTGGTGTCCGACTACGACGGCTACCGGGACATCGTCGTGCACGGTGAAACCGGGTTCACCGTGCCCACCCTGGCCCCGGTGGCCACGCCCGACGTGGACATGCTGGCGCCGGTGTTCTTCGACAGCCAGTACCACTTGTTGCTGGCCCAGCAGACCGTGGTGGAGGTGCCCGCCCTGGCCGATGCCCTGGCCCGGCTGGCCACCGACGCCGCATTGCGCGCCCGCATGGGGGCTGCCGCGCGGGCACGGGTGCTGGCGGAATTCACCTGGGACGGCGTGGTCGCCCGCTGGCTGGACCTGTGGGAGGCGTTGTGGCGGCAGCCCGCGCCATTCCAGGGGGGCGGGCACGGAGCAGGCCGGGCGTTGGGCGTCAGCGCCGGGGACGATGCAGGCCCGTCCGCCGATTCGGTTGCGGGCCCGAGAGCGGAGCATGACGCAGGGCCGAAGGGCGGGGAAGACGCGGACTCTGACGCCCTGCGCGAATTGCGCGAGGCCGCGCATCCGCTGCACATGCCGTATGCGGACGTGTTCGGCGCGTACCCCACGGCGCAGCTTGACCGCGACATGGTGCTCGGCTGGACCCGCGCGGGCGAGGCGGTATACCGCAAGCAGGAATTTCCCGTGTTCTACACCGGGGTGGAACGGCTGGTGCCCCCCCGCCTGTTGCAGCGGCTGCTGTTCGCCGCGCGGCGGTCCGCGCCTGTCGGCCAATTGCTGGACATGCTGGTGGGAGAAGGCATGGCGCGCGAGGCGGCCAGCTTCCTGATGCTGTGGGCGCTGAAGCAGGATCTGCTGGAGCGGGCCCGGCCAGCTTCGGGCTCGGCGAAAGCCGCTGACCACCTGGCGCAGACCCCATCTGGCGAAATTCCGGCAGCGGGCATGACCCATGACGGCGGGGAGGGCGCATGACCACCACGCTTCCGGCAGCGCTGCATTTCCATACCCTGCTTTCCCACCGTGGCGGAGCCACGCGGGTGGCGCACATGCTGGCGCGCGGGCTTGCCCGGCGCGGCGTGGTGGTGCACCGGACCTGTGAGATCCTGGATGGCGACATTTCCGATGTTGACGCCCCCAAAGAGGGCACTGGCGAAGGTGCCGCCGAAGGATATGCCGAAGGTGGGGCCGTGCATGGCGTGGTGCCCGCCGCCGGGGTGGGCGGTTGCCTGATGCCCGGCATGCCCCTGCACCTGCACGCCACGCTGGACTGGACGGCCTGTCTCGGTTCCATCGTCGAGCCGGGGCAATCGAGTCAATCGAGTCAATCGGGCCAGTCGAGTCAATCGGGCCAGCCGGAGCCGTCGGGCATTTCCGGCGGGGGGGATCGGCCCCCATCGCCGTCGCTACCCGTATCCCCCGTTCTTCCCGTTCCCCCCGTCCCGCTGGTCATCACCGTGCACGACTGTTCGCTGCTCACCGGCGGCTGCGTGTATCCCATCGACTGCGAGGGCTGGCGCACCGGTTGTCCCGAAACGTGCCCGCGCGGCTATCCCGCCGCCGCCCCGTTGCAGGACCGGCGGGCCAGCGCGTTGCGCGCCGCAGGGCCGCTGCTGGTCAGCCCCTCGGGCTGGCTGGCCCGCATGGTGCGGGCGCGTTTTCCCGAGTTGCCGTGCAGCGTGGTGCCCAATGGCGTGGACGCGGCGGGCGGCCCCCCGCAGGCAGAGGCCCGCGCCGCGCTGGGCATAGCGCCTGATGCGAGGGTGGTCATTTTCGTGGCGCACGGGGGCGAGCAGGCCATGCTGAAGGGCGGACATCGCTGGATGGCCCTGTGGAGCGAGGTGAAGCGCGCCGTGCCCGCCGCAGTGGGGCTGATGGTGGGCGGCGATGCCGCCGGGCGCGACGGCGACCTGCTGCGCTGGCCCTACGTGGACCGCGCCATGCTGGACACCCTGCTGGCCGCGTCGGACGTGTTCGTGTACCCCACGCTGGCCGACAACCACGCCCTGGTGGTGCTGGAAGCCATGGCCGCCGGGGTGCCGGTGTGTTCGTTCCGCGTGGGCGGGCTGCCGGAGCAGGTGGAGGACGGCGTCAGCGGCGCCCTGGCCGAAGAAGGCGACTGGGGCGGCCTGGCTGTTTCGGTGGCGGGCCTGCTGGAGCGCCCCCGGCTGGCCCGCACGCTGGGCAGGGCGGGCCAGGACGCGTGGCGGGCACGGTTTACCGTGGACCGGATGGTGGAAGACTACCTGAAGGTCTACGCCCGGCTGTAGCCGGGGCTCTTCACATCCGCATTCCTGGGGGCGGCGGCCTGTTCCGGGGCAGCGTCGGCGCACGGCGGCTCGCCGGGCCCGGTGTGGCTGGCCGTGGTGTGCCCGGATGCGGGATGGCCGGATGCGATGTGGCCAGATGCGGGATGGCCCGATGCGGGATGGCCGCACGCCTTGTGTCCCCGTTCCCGTTCGGCGTGCAGGGCTGCCAGTTCGCGCAGCGATTCGATGGCCAGCCGCGCCGTGCCCCGGTCCCAGAGCATCCAGATGTGGCTCACGGCGGGCGAGGCGCGCAGGGTCCAGCCGGGCGTGGTCACGTGCAGTCCTTCCTGCGGCACCACCATGTTGTCGATGGGCGAATACAGGGCCACGCACGGGACGTCGGACGGGGCCTCGGTGGCTTCCAGTTCGCGGATCAGCGCCCCTCTGTAAGTCAGGCTGCGGGCCAGGCGGCCCGCGCCCAGCCGGGCCAGGGTGCTGCCCTGGTGCGGGGTGCCCAGGGTCACGGCCCCGGCCACCAGTTGCTGGTTGGCCGCATCGGCCAGCCAGCCCCGGATCAGCAATCCACCCAGGCTGTGCCCCATGAGCAGGGGGCGTTCGCCGGGATGCGCGGCCACCAGGTCGCGCACCGACTCGTCCAGTTCGTCCACCAACAGCCCGAACCCGGTGTGCCAGCTGGAATAACCATGGCAGTACACCCGCGTGAACCCGGCCGCCATCAGCCAGCGGCGGTACAGGGTCCAGGCCGTGACGTTGTGGTACAGGCCGTGGATGAGCAGGACTGGCGGCAGAACTGGCGGTACATTGGGCGACACATTGGACGGCACATTGGACGGCACATTGGACGGCGCGTCAGGTGGGCCGTCGGGGCGTGGAGCCGGGGCAGAGGCGCGCCCGGCGCAGGGTGCTTCGCCGTGGTGTCGGTCACCGGCCCCGGTCCGGCACGGAAAGGGGCAGGGGCGGCAGCGCCGCCGGAACCATGGCCCGAACGGGTAGAAGGCCAGGGCCATCACGACCCCGGCCACGCTGTAGAACACGCCCCGCACCACCAGCGTGGGAGGGGGCGTGGGCGTGGCGTCGCGGCGCGCGGCGCGGAAGAACAGCAGGTAGCTGATCGTGGCGATGAACAGGGCGATGCACAACGGCACCAGCAGCAGGGACATGCACAGGCCTCGTCGGGAGGAATGCGGCGCGGGGAGGGCATGGGCCCGCCGCCGCGCCGGTTGTCTTGACGTGACCAGAGTAGACAATTACTGTTCGGGGGACAAGCATGACCGGCCATTGCCCGGCACCGCCCGTCACGCCCCCTCTTGCCGATGCTTCATCGGGCAGGCATGGGGCCGGGTCGGGCGTTCTGCATACGGCCTTCATGCACATCGGTGCGTCTGGTCCCGGTCTTTCCGGAACGTCCGGCCCCACGGTTCCAGTGCGTCTGGCCCATGTTCACCGGAACGTCCGGCCAGGCTGGCCGTGCCGCCTGCGGCCCCATCAGGCGTGCCGCGGTGCAATTCCAACCCGAGTTTCCGCGGCGCATTCTCCGGCCCTGTCCGCCCTGCGCCGCCCACCCCTGCCGACACGCCATCCGTCACGAGGTTCTTTCGCCCCATGTCGATGTGTTTTCTTTCGCGTAGCCGCATTGCGGCCCTTTGCGCCGCCGTCCGCATGCGTTTCCTGCCCGCGTTCGCGCTGGCCGTGTCCTGTGTCCTGGCCCTTGCTATCGGCATGGCCCTGGCGCTGCCCCCGGCAGCCCTGGCCTCTGACGATAGCGCCGACAAGTCCAGTGAAAAGGGCAACCTGCCCGAACCGGTAGAGGGCGCCGTCACCATGCTGCTCGGCGCCGTGGGCGACCGCAACGCCACGCCCGGCAAGGGGCTGAACCTTGCGGCCCTGAACACCCTGCTCGATTTCGCCATGCAGCCCGCCGCCGCCACGGAAAAGGCCCTGCCCGCCAAGCGCGACCCCGGCTACGGCATCTTCTATCGCAGCCAGATCAATGCCCCGCTGGAAAAGCTGCTGCGCTACTGCTACGACCCGGCCATTCCGCAGGAAGCGGTATTTCCCGCGTCCATCCGCAGCAGCCGCTGGCAGCCGGGCAGCGACATCATGAAAAGCGGCCTGCGCCTGTGGGAACGCGCCGCCGACCAGGGGCTGGCCGACGCGCCGCTGGTGCTGCACGGCGCCGAGCGCGAGGAAATCACCCCCGATACCTTCAGCGGGTGCTACTATGCCTACACCCTGAACCGCCTGCTGGTGCTCACGCGGCACGAGGGCAGGGCGGTGCTGATTTCCGTGTCGCGTCAGGCCGAACCTTCCACCGTGGGCCGCAAGGGCGCCATCGTGGGCAAGGACACCGACTGGGAATACGTCTATTCCGGCGTGCCCGGCGCCACCACGCGCGGCATCAGCTGGATGGACACCTACATGTACGATTCCGCCACCATCACCGTGTTCTTCGAGGAGCAGCCCGGCGCCAAGGCTACCGGCTATGCCCTGTTCAAGTGGGTGAAGGCCGGGTGGGCCAACCTGAATGTGGTGCAGCGCAAGCACATCCGTTCCGGGGCGGAACGGTTTCTGTCCGGGTTCCGGCAGGTGCTGGAATCGGACCGGCTGCCCCCCGCCGAAACCATTGCCGCGCGTACCGGCGAGTTCGACAGCATGAACGAGGACGCCCTGCGTACGGCGCTGGCCGACTACAGCGTGCGGCTGGCCGTGGTGGCCAAGGAAGATTCCATCCTCTCGCGCGACGACTTCTGGAAGATCATCAAGGACGGCGCGTATGCCACCCACCTCAGCCGCGAGGAACTGGTCAGCGCATTGCTCAAGAACTACATGAAGGAACGGCTGGGCAAGCCCGCGCTGGGTTCGTAGCCCGGTCCGTTTCACCGACGCCATCAACGCCATCGGGGCAACGGCAACGCGCGGCGCTACGTCGCGCGTTGCCTCGTTTCCGGCGAACGGCTATAGTGCGCCAGCGTGCGGCGCGGCCAGGGCATTCATTTCGCGCGCACCGTTTTCGTACCGCAACAGCAGGAACCGCATGTCCTCAGCCCGCGATGTTTCTTCCTCCCTTTCGGCGTGCGCCGGTGCTGCTGCCGAACCGGACGATTTTGGCCCGGACAATTTCAGCCCAGACGATTTCGGCCCAGGCGTGTCCGGCCCAGACGTGTCCGGGTCTGCCGTCGCTCGACCCGGCACGGTTCAGCCTGACACTGCCGGACCTGATCTTGCCGAACTGCTGGCCTCCACGCCCGGCGTCACCCCTGTTGACGACGCCGCCTTTGCCGCCGCCTACGAGGCCACCGGCGATGTGGACCGCGCCCGCCTGAAGACCTGCATCGCCCGCCTGCACGTGCTGCACGGGGCCGCAGGGGGGGCTGGCGCGGGCGACGTGCGCGAGACTCGCACCGCCACGCGCTGGCGGCAGGGATTCACCAGCCTGGAGCACACCGCCCCCTGTGCCTGGGCGCTGGTTTGCGTGGATGCGGCGTGGGCATCGGCCCCGCGCCTGCTGGCCGCCATGCTGCCCGCGCTGTTCGCCGGAGTGGGCAACGTGGCCGTGTTGCGGGTGGGCGGCTCCGCCCCGTGGCCTGCTCCGATGCTGGCTGCACTGGAGCTGGCAGGGCAGGAGGTGGTGGCCGACCTGACCGCCGATGCGCTGCCCGCGTTACTGGAGGCGTTGGCCGCCAGCGGCTGGGCCGCTGGGAGAGATGGGGCAGGTGGGCGTCTGGTGTTGCTGGGCGAGCATCCGGATGGAATTTCTGCTCGTGCCCGTTCGCTCGGCGTGTCCGTGTGGCGCGATGGCCCCGCACCGGTCATCGGCATTGTCGAGGATGTTGATGCAATCGCTCCTGACGATCGGTTGGATGTGCCCGCCCTGCGTGCCGCTCACCCCGACGCCACGTTTCTCGACATCCCCGCCGCATCGTCCGGCGCCATTGCCTCCGGCTTCGCTCCCCTCAGCACCTTGCCCTCCTTGCTCCCCCTGACCGCAGTCGCCTGCGCTCCGGACCAGGCCTCAGGCTGGCTGGACCATGTCGATCTGGTGCTGGGCCCCGGCCATGAATGGTGCTGGATGCACCCCGGCCTTTCCCCGGCCTGGTTCGCACGGCGCGCCGTGGCCCTGCTGTCCGCTTCCGTCTCGCCCGGTTCTTCGGGTACGCCCTGACCGCCTCGCGCGGCAACTGCACTTTCGCCTGTCCCGTTCTCCGGTTCCTTCATTCCCTCGTACGCCAATCTCCGGAGTTCTCCATGTCCCACGCAGCCCCCGGCGGCAAACGCCCCCATCCCCGCGAAAAGGCGGCACCGCTGCGCAACATCGGCATCATCGCGCACATCGACGCGGGCAAGACCACCCTCACCGAGCGCATCCTGTACTATACCGACCGCATCCATCGGATGGGCGAGGTGCATGACGGCACCGCCACCATGGACTTCATGCCCGAGGAGCAGGAACGCGGCATCACCATCGCCTCGGCCTGCACCACCTGCGCGTGGGACGGCCACACCGTGAACATCATCGACACTCCCGGCCATGTGGACTTCACCATTGAGGTGGAACGGTCTCTGCGCGTGCTGGATGGCGCGGTGGGCGTGTTCTGCGCGGTGGGCGGGGTGGAGCCGCAGTCGGAGACAGTGTGGCGGCAGTCCGAGAAGTTCGGCGTGCCCAAGCTGGCCTTCGTGAACAAGATGGACCGCGCCGGGGCGGACTTTGGCGCGGTGCTGGAGGCCATGCGCACCAGGCTGGGGGCGGTGGTGGTGCCGGTGATGGCCCCGGTGGGCGAGGGCGAGGACTTCGAGGGCCTGCTGGACCTGGTGACCATGGAATATCTTTCCTTCGACCAGTCCACGCAAGGGCGCGAGTACACCCGCACCCCCATGGCGGATGCCGCATCGCTGCCGGATGCCCCCGCCCCGGAGTTGCTGGGCGCTGCCGCCGCATGGCGTGACAGGATGCTGGAAACCCTGGCCGAGGCAGACGACACTTTCATCGACGTGTATCTGGGCGGCGGCGAGATGGACCCGCAGGACATCCGTGCCGCGCTGCGCCGGGCCACCCTGGCCCGCCGGGCGGTGCCGGTGTTCGCTGGGTCCGCCCTGCGCAACACCGGCGTGCAGCCCGTGCTGGACGGGGTGTGCGCGTACCTGCCGGGTCCGGACGAGACCGCCCCGGTGCTGGGCTACGACACGGCGCAGGGCCGCAAGGTGTCCGTGCCGTTCGACCCGGATGCGCCGCTGTCCGCGCTGGTGTTCAAGGTGGTCATGGAGGGCAGCCGCAAGTACGCCCTGCTGCGCCTGTACGCGGGGGCGGCGTCCGAAGGGGATGCCTGCCGCAACGTCACCCGCGAGAAGGACGAGCGCTTCTCCAAGTTGTACCGGCTGCATGCCGGGCGGCGCGAGCAGATCGAAACCGCCGTGGCGGGCGACATCGTGGCCGCGGTGGGGCTGCGGTCGGTGCGTACCGGCGACACCCTGTCCGACCCGGCCCGGCCGC
This sequence comes from Nitratidesulfovibrio termitidis HI1, assembly GCF_000504305.1. Classification (NCBI taxonomy): domain Bacteria; kingdom Pseudomonadati; phylum Thermodesulfobacteriota; class Desulfovibrionia; order Desulfovibrionales; family Desulfovibrionaceae; genus Nitratidesulfovibrio; species Nitratidesulfovibrio termitidis. The sequence continues at coordinate 631,844 of NZ_KI632512.1, read as the reverse complement.
TGCTGCTGGAAAACATCGCCGCGTACCGCCCGGTGATCTCGCTGGCGCTGGAGCCGCGCAACACCGAGGAAGGCGCCAAGCTGGACGAGGTGCTGGAACGCGTCACCCTGGAAGACCCCACCCTGGCCGTGGAACTGGACGAGGGCACCGGCCAGCGCATCGTTTCCGGCATGGGCGAACTGCACCTTGAAGTGGTGCTTGAACGCATGCGCCGGGAGTACGGCGTGTCGCCCCGCGTGGGCAACCCGCAGGTGGTGCATCAGGAAACCATTCTTTCCGCCGCCACGGGCAGCGGAGAATTCGACCGGGAACTGGGCGACCAGCCGCACTACGGCCATGTGGCCCTGTCCGTGGCGCCCCGCCCGCGCGACGAAGGCACCCGCATCCGCTTCGAGGTGGATACCCAGCAGTGGCCCCGCCAGTGGGTGGACGCCGTGGAGCAGGGCATCACCGACAGCCTGCAGAGCGGTGTGGTCAAGGGCTATCCCGTGCAGGACGTGGAGATTGCCGTCACCGAACTGCGCCGCCGCGACGGGGCGTCCAGCCCGGCGGGCTACCACATGGCCGCCGTGGCCGCCGTCAAGGACGCCCTGGCCAAGGCCGATCCGGTGCTGTTGGAGCCCATCATGTTCGTGGAAATCGGCGTGCCCGAGGCACACGTAGGGTCGGCCATCGGCCTGTTGGGCGCGCGGGGCGGCAAGGTGGAGAACATGTTCGATCATTCCGGCCAGAAGGTGGTGCAGGCCCTGGCCCCGCTGCGCGAGCTGTTCGGTTTCTCCACGGCCCTGCGTTCGGCCACCCAGGGCCGGGCCGGGCTGGTGATGCGCTTCGAGCGCTTCGACAGGATGGAATGATGCGTTGTGCATGCACCAAGATGGCACGCCTGACGGCCTGCCCGCCAAGGATTGACGATGGAATGGTGGGGTAGGCTGCGGCGCTTCGTGCGCTTTCAGTATCTGCGGCTGATGCGTCAGTCCGCGTCGTCCCATTCGCTGGCCATGGGACTGGCCGTGGGGGTGTTCGTGGGCTTTCTGCCCATCATCCCGTTCCAGACGGTGGTCTCGCTGGCGCTGGCCTTCGTGCTGCGGGGCAACCCCGTGGGCGCGGCCATCGGCACGTTCGTGTCCAACCCGCTCAACGTCATTCCCTTCTACGCCATGCTGTACTGTGTGGGCGGGTTGCTCTGGCACACCACGGTGGCCTTCGATCCGGCCAACCTGGACATGACCCGCATGCTGGAACTGGGGCGGGATTTCTTTCTGGTGATGTGCCTGGGCGGGGTGGTGCTGGGCATTCCCGCCGCCTTCGTCACCTACGTGCTGACCTTTCGCGGGGTGAACGCCTACCGCCAGCGCAGGACCATCAAACTGCTGCGCGCCTGGCAGGCCCGGCGCGATGCCCGGCTTGGCCAGCCCGTACAGTCCGAACAGGATGCACCGCCTGCTTCGACGGCTTCGCCTGTTTCGACGGCTTCGCCTGCTTCGCCTGCTTCGATTGTCCGGCCTGCTCCGACTGACCAGGCTGGCCCGTCATCCCCGTCCGACCACCCCTCTCACACAACTACCGTGAACGCCGACACAACCGGCCACCACGATGGAGACCGTTCATGACCCCGCGCGGCAAGCAATCCGGCAAACCCGGCCATTCCCGGCCACGCCAGGACCGCCGTGGTGGCGGTGGGTCCGATCCGGCTCCCGGGCGTTCGGGCCGGGGGCGCAACCGGTTCGACGGTCCGTCGTCGGAACCGGACGGCATGGGCATGGATATGCCCGTTGCTTCCGCCCCTGCCGGAACCAGCGCGGACGACACCATGCCGTCGCCCGACGGGGCAGGGGGCCCGCGCGCCAAGAAGAGCCTGGGGCAGAACTTCCTGCGCGACCGCAACATAGCCGCCAAGATCGTGGCGGCCCTGCGCATCGGACCGGAGGACAGGGTCATCGAGATCGGTCCCGGCCCCGGCGCGCTGACCCGGCACATCCACGCCGCCGGTCCCGCCCAGCTGTTCCTGCTGGAAAAGGACTACCACTGGGCCAGCGAACATGGCCGCACCCGCCCGGCGGAACCGCCGGTGATCACCCCGGTGCTCACCGACGCGCTGCTGTTCCCGTGGGAAAGGTTGACCCCGGCCCGCTCGTGGAAGGTCATCGGCAATCTGCCCTACAACGTGGCCTCGCCGCTGATGTGGGACATCCTGAGCACGGCCCCCGGCCTTGCGCGGGCGGTGTTCATGATCCAGAAGGAAGTGGGCGAACGCATCGTGGCCGCGCCGGGCAGCGGGGCGTATGGCGCGCTTTCGGTATGGCTGCAGAGCTTCGTCACGCCGCGTCTGGAGTTCATCGTGCCGCCGCAGGTGTTCGTGCCGCGCCCCAAGGTGGATTCCGCCGTGCTGTCCTTCGTGCCGCTGGGCGCGGCGCGGGGCCGGTTCGACCCGGCGCGTCTTTCGCGCCTGCTGAAGGTGTGTTTTCAACAACGCCGCAAGCAGTTGCAAAGAATTCTGCGTAGTTATGTGCAGGATGACGTGCCCGCACTGCTGACGGGGCTGGGGCTGGACCCGGCGGTGCGGCCGGAAAGCCTGGCTCCAGAAGATTTTCACATGCTCTCGGAATCCGTCAAAATCCCCTGACAGCCTTGACTTTGTGCCGGGAATCATGTTTGTCGATGCGGAGTGTACCGTTGTTCCGTTGCGTGCCGGGTGCGCCTCTGGTATTTTCGGGGCGACTTGAGAAAAAAAGCGCAAGCAGGGGGCATGCCACCCTCGGCGCTGAAGTCCCCAGGCAACCTGACCGCAGCTAACCCGAGAGGAGGAAAGGCAGATGACCAAGGCTGATCTGGTCGACAAGATCGCGGCAAAGGCCAACCTGACCAAGGCCAGCGCCGAGCGCTCGCTGAACGCGTTCCTGGACGCGGTGAAGGACGCTCTGGCCGCCGAAGGCAAGCTTACCCTGACCGGCTTCGGCACCTTCGCGGTCGAAGATCGCCAGGCGCGCAAGGGTCGCAACCCCCGTACCGGCGCGGAAATCAAGATTCCCGCGTCCAAGGTGGTCAAGTTCCGCCCCGGCAAGACCCTGAAGGACTCGATCAAGTAGGGTCGGAGGAACAACATGTTGCACGGTGAAACCATTCACAGCCCCCTGCCGCAGGACATTCCGTGGTGGATGCCCGACCATTCCATCTTCTTCGGAGTGCTGTACGCCGTCCTGTTCGTGATCTGCAGCGGCGTGGGCTACGTGATCCTCAAGTCGGTGCTGGAAACCTGCAAGGGTGGCTGTCATTCCGAGGGGCATCACTAGGCGCCAGCTTTCCACCCGTTACCGGCCGCCTTGCGCGGTGCCGCCAACGGGTTCTTTTTCGGCCCTGTCCGGCATGGCCCAGTCAGGTTGATTCCTGACGGGTTCGGACAGGGCTTGCCTTTTGCGCTCGGGCGGTGTAAACAACCCGTTCGCACCCACCCCGCAAGGGGATTTCTGGCGAAGGGGGTGATTTCTTTGCCCGGTGTGTATCTTAACGACGACGAATACAACTTCGACATCGCGCTGCGTCGCTTCAAGAAGCAGGTCGAAAAGGCCGGCGTTCTTTCCGAAATGAAGAAGCGTCAGCACTACGAAAAGCCCAGCGTGATGCGCAAGAAGAAGAAGGCGGCCGCCCGCAAGCGTCTCCTGAAGAAGATCAGGAAGATGAACATGGCCTAAGCCGCTTCGCCTGCGCGGGGCACCGCCCCATACGCAGCCGCGACATGCCTGGAACGGGAAACCCGGAGGTCTTCCGGGTTTCCCGTATTCCGTATTTCCGGAACCCCATTCTTTCGCTCTGGTGGCACCCATGAATCTTTCCGAACGCATCGAGAAGGACTACGTGTCGGCCTACAAGGCCAAGGACGCGGTGCGCCTGGGCGTGCTGCGCATGCTGAAGACCGCCGCCAAGAACATGCAGGTCGAGCTGATGCGCCCGGTGACTGAGGCGGAACTGCTGGACGTGGTGCTGAAGCAGGCCAAGCAGCGTCAGGATTCCATCGAGCAGTTCACCGCCGCCAATCGCACCGACCTGGCCGACAAGGAACAGGCGGAACTGGTCATCCTGCGCGAATACATGCCCACCCCGCTGGAAGGCGACGAACTTGCCGCCGCCATCGATGCCGCCATTGCCGAAACCGGCGCCAAGGGTCCGCAGGACATGGGCCGGGTGATGCAGGCCATCATGAACGCCCACAAGGGCCGGGTGGACGGCAAGGCGCTTTCCGCCACCGTTCGCGCGCGCCTGGCGGGGTAGTCCCTTACATGGAATCCCGCAGCCTTCAGGTGCTGGAATTCGGCAAGGTGCTCACGCATCTTGCCGGATTGTGCGTTTCCGAAGCCGGAGCGGAAGCGGCCCTTGCCGTACGCCCGCTGACCGGCATCGACGCCGTGCGCCATGCCGCCGCCCTGTTCGACGAGGCGCGGCGCTGGGCCGGGCACACGGGCTTTCGCCTTTCTTCCTTCCCTCCGCTGGACGGCGTGTTCCGCGCGCTGGACGCCCCGGCCACCGTGCTGGACCTCGACGCGCTGTGGGCCCTGCGCCAGACGTTGGGGCTGGCCCGCAAGTTGGCCGTGTCCATCCGCGAGGGGCAGTCCACCGGCGGTCGCTGGGATCTGCTGACGGCGCTTGTGGACAGCCACCCGCTGCCGCAGCGCACCGTGTCCGGCCTTGACCGCTGCGTGTCCGACGACGGGATGCTGCGCGACGAAAGCTCGCCCGAACTTTCGCTGGTGCGCGGCGAAATCCGCCGCATCCACCAGCAGTGCACCCGCAAGGTCAAGGAATACGCCCAGCGCTACAACATTGGCCACTACCTGCAGGACGAGTTCATGACTCTTTCGTCCGACCGGTACGTGCTGCCGCTGAAGTCCAACTTCAAGGGGCGCCTGCAGGGCATCATCCACGATTATTCGCAGACCGGCGAAACCTGCTATTTCGAGCCCATGTTCCTGGTGGAGCTGAACAACGGCCTGCAGGAGCTGAAGCGCGAGGAACGCGAGGAAGAGCGCAAGGTGTTGCGCTATCTCACCGACCTCGTCCGCGACGAACTGGCTGCCGTGCGCGGCGCCTACGACCTGCTGGTGGAGGGCGACGTGCTGTGCGCGCGCTGCGTCCTGTCTGCCCGGTTCGAGGAAACCGGCGACTCAGGGACCGTTGCGGTCAGCGAGGGCGGTCATGTTTCGCTGCTGGGCGCTCGCCATCCGCTGCTGGCTCTGGCCGCCGCGCGCGGCGAGAAGGGCGGTGCATCTGCTGCCCACGCCGCCCAGTCTGCCCCTAGCGCCTCGCGCGGCAAGTCCGCCACCGGACAGGTGACGCAGCATGGTCCGCAGGCTGTGGACATCGAACTGCTGCCCGGTCAGCTCGGCCTTGTCATCAGCGGTGGCAACGCGGGCGGCAAGACGGTGTGCCTGAAGACGCTGGGCCTCATCGCGCTGATGGGTCTGGCCGGGCTGCCCGTGCCGGTGCGCCCCGGCAGTTCGCTGCCGTTCTGGACGGACATCTTTGCCTTCATCGGCGACGAGCAGAGCCTTGAGGACAACGTATCCACCTTCACCGCGCAGATCCGCCACCTGAGCGGGGTGTGGGACCGTCTTGGTCCTGGCGCGCTGGTGATTCTGGACGAATTCGGCGCGGGCACGGACCCGGCACAGGGCGCGGCCCTGGCCCAGGCCGTGCTGGACGAGGTGATGGAGGCAGGCTCCGCCGTGGTGGCCGCCACCCACTTCCCGGCGCTGAAGGCCTACGCCCTGACCCGCGACAAGGTGCGCGCCGCCTCGGTGCTGTTCGATCCGGCCACCAAGCGCCCGTTGTTCCGCCTGGCCTATGATCAGGTGGGGGCCAGCCAGGCGCTGGACGTGGCCCGTGAACACGGCCTGCCGGAAGCGGTGCTGCGCCGCGCCGAACAGTACCTGTTGCTGGACGGCGAGGACACCAGCGCCCTGGTGGACCGCCTGAATACCCTGGCCGTGCAGCGCGAAGCCGAAATTTCTTCACTGCGGGCCGAAGAAGTCCGCCTGCGCGACAAGCGCGCCAAGCTCGACGAGCGCTTCGAGCGCGAGCGCCGTACCCTGTTCGAAACCGTGCAGGGACAGGCCAAGACCGTGCTGCAGGAATGGAAGTCCGGCAAGGTCAGCCACAAGCAGGCCCTGAAGGCCCTTGCGGAAACCCGCGCCCGGCTGGTTTCCGGTGCCGCGGGCAACGGCGATGCCGACGGCATGCCGGGCGCCGACGATGCGCCGCAGGCCCCCGCGTTGCAGGTGGAAACACTGCGCACCGGGCAGGCCGTGCGCTACGTGCCGTGGGGCAAGAAGGGCACGGTGGTCGAGGTGGATGCCCGGCGCGGCAGGGTGCGCGTGGACCTGAGCGGGGTGACCATGTGGGCCGAGGCTAAAGACCTGGCCGCATTGGACGAAAAGCCTCGTGTGGTCGTTGGCGCGGTGACCCGCACCATTTCCGATGCAACCGCGTCCATGAGGGTTGACTTGCGCGGAATGCGTGCTGATGTTGCCGTAAGCGAACTTTCACGTGCGCTGGACAAGGCCCTGCTCGCGGGCATGTCGGCGGTGGAGGCCATCCACGGTCGCGGCACAGGGGCCCTGCGCAAGGAAATTCACGCGTTCCTGAAGTCATTCCCGGCCGTACGGTCGTTTGCCCTGGCTCCGGAAGACCAGGGCGGCGACGGTATGACCATCATCGAATTGAAGTAGCTGGTCCAGTTGCAGAACACGGTGAAAATGGAGCAGGGCGGCCCGCGCACCACGCGGTCCTCCCTTTTGCGCACCCGGAACACCGGAACGGCGGCATGAAACGCAGGGACGGCTCGGTCGTGCAGGCCATCAAGGCCCGCCTGAACCTCGTGGAGGTGGCGCGCCGCTACGTCGAGTTGCGCCATACCGGCGGCCCGCGCTGGATGGCCCCGTGCCCGTTCCACCAGGAGACCAAGCCTTCCTTCTCCATCAACGAGGAGGAAGGATTTTTCTACTGCTTCGGCTGCCAGGCTTCGGGCGACATTTTCGATTTTTACGGGCGCATCCACGGGCTGGAGTTTCGCGAAACGCTGGAAGCCCTGGCCGAAGAGGCGGGGGTTTCGCTGGAAGACGACTGGAAGCCGGACCCCAAGGTACAGCGCGAACAGTCGTTCAAGCGGCAGTGCCTGCGCATGTACGACGTGGCGCGTGAACATTTTCGGCGCAACCTGACCATTCCCGCCGGTCAGGAATGCCGCGACTACATCGCGCGCCGCCAGCTTTCGCCGGAGATCGTGAATTCCTTCGAACTGGGCTGGAGCCTGCGCGAATGGTCGGCCCTGGCGGATGCGCTGCGCCGGGCGGGTTTTCAGCAGTCGGACGCCGCGCAGGCGGGCCTGCTTTCGCGCAACGACGCGGGCCGCATGTTCGACCGTTTTCGGGGCCGGATGATCTTTCCCATCAAGAACCTGGCGGGCCAGGTCATCGCCTTTGGCGGACGCATCATCGCCGACGAGGACCAGGCCAAGTACATCAACAGCAGCGATTCGGCCATCTACAAGAAAGGCGAGCATCTTTACGGATTGTTTCAGGCGCGCCGGGCCATGACCCAGCACAAGACGGCCATGCTCACCGAAGGGTACATGGACGTGCTGACCCTGCACCAGTACGGCTACAACATGGCCTGCGGCGCGCTGGGCACCGCGCTGACGCCGGAACAGGTCAAGCGGCTGGGCGGGTTCTGCTCCACGGTGGAACTGCTGTTCGACGGCGACAACCCCGGTCGCAAGGCGGCCATGCGCGCCTGCGAAATGCTGCTGACGCGCGGCATGCGCTGCAAGGTGGTGCTGCTGCCCGACGGAGAGGACATCGACAGCCTGCTGCACGACCAGGGCAAGGATGCCTTCGAGGCGCTGCGCAAGAGCGCGCCCGACGGGCTGGATTTCTGCATCGACACCCTGCGCACGCTCTATTCGCCGGGCGATGCGCTGGAGTGGTCGCGCAACCTGCTGCGGCAGGCCGGGGCAGGGCATGCGGACGGCCAGTTGCTGGCATCGCGTTTTCTGTCGCGCATCGCTTCCGGCCTTGGCATCCGCGAGGAAGCCATTCGCGAAGGACTTTCGGGCGATTTCTACAAGGGCGCGGCGGCTGCCGCCCCCGGTGCGCGAGAGGCGCGCAACCCCGCGCCGCAACGCCAGGTGGACGCGGTGCACACCAGCGGCGATGCCCCCGCCAAGCGCGACCGGGCGGTGATGTTCTTTCTGGTGCGCTACCCGCATCATTTCGCCCGCCTGCGCGAGGCAGGGGCCGAACTGGTGCTGGCCAGCCCGTGGGCACGGGATCTGTGGGCCAAGATGGCCCGCCACGGCGCAGAGCCGGAACAGCTGCTGCCCAATCTTTCGGAACGCGAAAAGGAATTCTGGATCAGGTGCAGGACGGGCGATGTCCCGCCCCGCGACAAGGAACTCGAGGAATTGCAGGATCTGCTTTCCGGCATCGAATCGGTGACCACACGGGAACTCGGCGCATCAAGCATGATGGCCGCCCTTCGCCAGACGGCGACTTCCACCGACCCTGCCGCAGGCATTGAATTGCTCCGGGCCCTTCAGGAAACGTTGGGGAGATCGAATGGGTAACATCAAGGATATTCAGCAGATCAAGTCGCTTATCGCCAAAGGCAAGGTTAGCGGCTTTCTGACCTTCGACGAAGTCAACAAGGCCCTGCCGGCAGAGGTCAACACGCCCGAGCAGATCGAGGAGATCATCGGGATCTTCGACCAGTTGGAGATCGCCATTGTCGATACCGAGAAGGACGGCAAGAAGATCTCCGTATCGCCCGGCGAGTCGGAAGAGGAACCTTCCGGCGAACCGGGGCTGGATCTCGTGGAGGACGAAGAGTCCGCGGACTATTCGTCGCGCTCCACCGATCCGGTGCGCATGTACCTGCGCGAAATGGGCGCCGTGCCGCTGCTGGACCGCGACGGCGAAGTGCTGATCGCCAAGAAGATCGAACTCGGCGAACAGGACGTGCTGTACGCCCTGGTGGAAGTGCCGGTGGCGGTCGAAGAGTTGATCAACGTCGGCGAGGATCTGAAGCAGAACCGCATCAAGCTGAAGGACGTCGTCAAGACCATAGAGGAAGACGACCCCAGTGAAGACGAAATGAACCAGCGTTCGCGGGTCATCCTGCTGCTGGATGAAATCAAGCATACCTACAAGAAGAAGCGCAAGGTCTACGCCAAGCTGGACGACTGCTGCACTCTGGAACGCCGGGTGACCGCCATCCAGAAGGAAATCCTGGGCTTCAAGGAAGACATCGTCAACCGCCTGCGCGACATCAAGCTGGAAAAGACCCTTATCGACCGGATCATCGAGACGGTGGAAGACTACGTGCGGCAGATGCACAACTGCCAGCGCGACCTTTCCGCCTACATCCTGTCCACGGGCAAGACCCAGGTCGAGATCCAGGACATCTTCCGCATGCTGGAAGCGCGCGAGATGAACCCCGTGGCCGCGTCCGCGGCGCTGGGCATGACGGTGGAAGAGATGTTCTCGTTCAAGGAAATGATCATCGGCAAGATCGAAATCCTGAACCGGTTGCAGGACAAGTGCTGCCACAACGTGACGGACCTTGAGGAAGTGCTGTGGCGCATCAAGCGCGGCAACACCCACGCCATGCGCGCCAAGCAGGAGCTGATCCGCTCCAACCTGCGCCTGGTGGTCAGCATTGCGAAAAAGTACACCAACCGCGGCCTGCAGTTCCTGGATCTGATCCAGGAAGGCAACATCGGCCTGATGAAGGCCGTGGACAAGTTCGAATACCAGCGCGGCTACAAGTTCTCCACGTACGCCACGTGGTGGATACGCCAGGCCATCACCCGCGCCATTGCCGATCAGGCCCGCACCATCCGCATTCCGGTGCACATGATCGAAACCATCAACAAGCTCATCCGCACCTCCCGCTACCTCGTGCAGGAACTGGGGCGCGACCCCACCCCCGAGGAAATCGCCGAGCGCATGGATTACCCCATCGACAAGGTGAAGAAGGTGCTGAAGATTGCCAAGGAACCGATTTCGCTCGAAACGCCCATCGGCGACGAGGAAGATTCCAGTCTCGGCGACTTCATCGAGGACAAGAAGGCCGTGGCCCCGGCGGAAGAGGTGGTCAACACCAAGCTGTCGGAGCAGATTGCCTCCGTCCTGGCCGACCTTACCCCGCGCGAGGAGCAGGTGCTGCGCAAGCGCTTCGGCATCGGCGAGAAGTCGGACCACACCCTCGAGGAAGTGGGCAAGCTGTTCAACGTCACCCGCGAACGCATCCGGCAGATCGAGGCCAAGGCGTTGCGCAAGCTGCGCCATCCGGTGCGCAGCCAGATGCTGCGTTCGTATTACGAAAGCTGATATTCGCGCGTCGCCCCATGGCGGCGCAACGCATTCGCTGATAATATCGGGGGCGGCCAGCAGGCCGCCCCTGCCGCGTGTGGGGGGGCAACGGACAGCCGTTGCCCGCACGCGGCGGCGCATACGCACGGTGCAACTTCGTACCGGCCGGGCGATGCGTGACAGTGTCTTGCAACGGTACGGGGAACGAGACACCCATGGCTGACAATACCTGCAACTGTTCCCGTCAACAGTGCACCTTCTCGGGCGAGGAACGGTTGTGTGAAATGCTGGATCGCGCGGGGGTGCCGCACGACAGCAAGTGGCGAACGCTGATCTTCTATATGCGCGGGCTGGGCGAGTTCAGCACCATGAACGACGACCAGAAGGCCCGCATCCAGCAACTGCTGGTGGACGTGCTGCACCGCCGCGACTTCAGCGATCAGAGTTACCACAAGGTGCTGCGGGCGGACCGGGATATCCGGGTGGAGCCCTACGAATGCCGCATGCGCGAGGCCCTGCAGGAAACCGAGCGTCTGGCCCGCGAATTTCGGACCATGCTGCACCAGCGGCGGGGCGACATGGACAAACTGGAGCAGGACAGCGTGCGCGCCGTGGAAAGCGGCCTGGACCCCACCGAAGTGGTGCGCCTGTTGCGAGCCACCTTCAGCGAGGTGCGCGAGCAGATGGACAACGACGCCATCCGGGTGGGCGAGCTGACCGTCACCGATCCGCTCACCGGCCTTGGCAACCGGCGCGCCTTCGACACGGCGCTGGCGGCGGGCGAGGTGGCCTGGAAGGGCGGCACCCCCCTGGCGCTGGTGCTGTTCGACGTGGACCGCTTCAAGCGCATCAACGATCAGCACGGCCACCGCATCGGCGACCAGGTGCTGCGCACCGTGGCCGAGGTGCTGCGCCGCAAGGTGGAAGACTGCAACAGCAGCCTGAGTGATGAGGCCGAACGGGCCGAGGGGGCTGGCGAATGCGCCTCGGTGGTGGCGCGCTTTGGTGGCGAGGAATTCGCCCTGGTGCTCACCGGCGAGGGCGCGCAACGGGCTGGCGAGATTGCCGAATCGGTGCGCGCCGGTTTGGAAGGCGTCAGCTTTGCCATCCGTGACGGGCAGGGGCAGGTGGTGGAGCACGGCGTGCGCGTAACCCTGAGCGCGGGCGTTGCCCACGCCAGGCCGGGCATGCCCGAACCGCTGACGGACAGTCTGTTCGACCTGGCCGACAAGGCCATGTACGAAGCCAAGCGCGAAGGCCGCAACAGGGTTCGGGTGATCATGGATGGGGCCGACGCGCTGACGCCCGATGCATAGCCCGGCATTCCACCATGCTTGATGTATTCCTTGATGCCATGCCGACGTTGCCGTGGCTGCCGGAAGGGCTGTCCCCCCACAACGAAAAGCGCCCCGACCCCAGCGTCGGGGCGCTTTTCGTTGTGGGGGGCTGTATCGGGTTGTTACGGACTGTGACTGTCAGCGTCGGTCGCGCACACGACATGCTTGCCGCCAGGGTTGCGGCAGGGTGGGAAAGGCGTATTCTCGAACCATGTTTCCTCCGTGCGCGTCGATCACGACGCGCTGTCTCTTGTACCCTGCTGTCCGGGAGGCGCACCATGTCAACGAACAGTCATCGCGGTCATTTCAGGCCGGGCCGTGTCAGGACGGCCACGCATCTGAGTCGTCGTGATTTCCTGCGCCTTTCAGGTGGAGCGGCTCTGGCGCTTGGCTTCGGTTCCGTCCTGCCGCCATGGGCGGGCCTGGCCGGTGCGTCTGTGCCGCACCTGATGTCCGGCGGGCCGCTGCCGTTGCCCGGACAATCCGGGCTGTTCGGGCTGCTGGCACCAACGGGACCGTTCACCCTGACCGCTTCGCTTCAGGCCGGATTGCTGCCCGCAACGGGCGGCCCCATGCTGTCCTACACGGCGGAACATCAGGGGCGCGTCTATCACAATCCCGTGTTGGTGCTGGACAAGGGGCAGGACTTCGCCGTGCGAATGGTCAACGACCTTGGGTCATTGGGTCCGGCACCCGGCGGAGGCGCCCACGGTTCCCATGGGGGGCACGCAGGTGCCCCCTCCGGCCCGGTCACCATCATTCACTGGCACGGCGTGGATTGCCCGTGGGGACAGGCCGGGCACCCCATGTATGCCGTGGGGCCGGGCGAGCACTACGACTACGCATTCCCCATCACCAACCGGGCAGGCACCTACTGGTATCATCCGCACCCGCACGGCGACACGGCGCGTCAGGCCTATCTGGGCCTGGCCTCGTTTTTCATCGTGCGCGACGACGAGGAACGCGCCTTTGCCCGTGAACTGGATCTGGCCCTGGGGGCCACCGACATTCCGCTGGTATTGCAGGACAAGCGCATCGGCCCCGATGGCGGGTTGATCTATGCCCCTGTGGAGGACGAGTTGTTCATGGGGTATCTAGGCGACCGGGTGCTGGTGAACGGTGCGCACCTGCCCACGTTGTCCGCGTCCACCCGGCTGTACCGGTTCCGCCTGCTCAACGGCAGCACCGCGCGCATCTTCAATCTGGCCTTCACGAGAGGCGGCGGTACGGGCAAGGCCGGTTCTCTTGTACCCATGACGCTGATCGCCAATGACGGCGGTTTCCTGCCCGCGCCACGCCGGGTGGATGGGCTGTTCCTGGCGCCGGGAGAGCGGGCGGAGGTGCTGCTGGACCTGCGCGCCATGGAACCGGGTGAACAGGTGTGGCTGCGCAACCTCCCCTTCGACCCCATGCACAACGAGATGGAACATGGCAGCGGGCAGGGCGACCACGCCGGTCACGGCGGCGCAGGCATGACTTCGGGCGGAATGAGTGGAATGGAAATGGGCCACGACGGGTCCATGCCCCACGGCATGAACCGCGCCACCATGCCCGCCGTGACGGACTCCGCTTCCGGGCAGGGCGGGCATGGCGGGCAGGGCGTACACGCGGGACACGGCAATGGATCAGTAATCAGTGGTACGCATGGTGAATCCCCTGGGTTAGCCGAAGGCAGTGACTACCCCATCCTGAAGGTATCGGTGGATCGCGCGGAACGCTACGACCGCAAGGTGCCTGAAAGATTTTCCGTTCCGGACGGGTCCGATGCGGCCACGGATGGGCACTCCGCCTTTACTCGCGTGTTGCGGCTGGAAGCCGATGGCAAGCGCTGGACCATCGCCGGAGAAACCTTTGCCATGGACCATTTTCCCATTACCGTTCCGGACAGGCAGCGCGAGGTCTGGGCCATGGAAAATGCGGCCCGCAGCATGCCGCACCCCATGCATCTGCATGGGGACTTCATGCGGGTGCGCGAGCGGCGGGGCAGTCCGGCCCAGGTGCGCGCCCTGGCCGTGGATGCAGCGGGCAGACTGCCCACCGACCTTGGCCTGAAGGACACCGTTCTGGTGTGGCCCGGCGAAACGGTGCTGGCCGACGTGGACTTCGGCAGCCCCGCCTACCCCGGCGAGCAGATATTCCTGTTCCACTGCCACAACCTGGAACACGAGGACCAGGGGATGATGGTCAACGTGCGCCTGCCGTAAGGGCGGGCCGGATTCCGGAGTGCGCCTCGCGGCGAAGCATGGCGTGCCTGCCGGACCATTGCTGTTCCCCCGCAATGAAAGAAGCCCGCCGTTCCCATTTCGGGAGCGGCGGGCTTCGTGTTTCCGTGCCGAAAACCGTAACGCTGGCGCGCTACTTGTTCATCACGTTCAGGAACTCGCGGTTGCTCTTGGTGGCGCGCATCTTGTCCAGCAGGAATTCCATGCTGTCGATGGGCGACATGGGCGCCAGGATCTTGCGCAGGATCCACACGCGGTTGAGCACCTCGTCCGACAGCAGCAGGTCTTCCTTGCGGGTGCCGGTGCGGTTGATGTCGATGGCCGGGAACACGCGCTTTTCGGCAAGGTGGCGTTCCAGGTAGATTTCCATGTTGCCGGTGCCCTTGAACTCTTCGAAGATCACTTCGTCCATGCGCGAGCCGGTGTCGATGAGGGCGGTGGCGATGATGGTCAGGCTGCCGCCTTCCTCGATGTTGCGCGCCGCACCAAAGAAGCGCTTGGGGCGTTGCAGGGCGTTGGCGTCGAGACCGCCGGACAGAACGCGGCCCGAAGAGGGGGTGACGGCGTTGTACGCGCGGCCCAGGCGGGTGATGGAGTCGAGCAGGATGACCACGTCGCGCTTGCGTTCCACCAGGCGTTTGGCCTTTTCCAGAACCATTTCGCAGACCTGCACGTGGCGCTGCGGCGGTTCGTCGAAGGTGGAGCTGACCACCTCGGCGTTCTTCACCGTGCGTTCCATGTCGGTCACTTCTTCGGGCCGCTCGTCGATGAGCAGCACGATGAGGTACGCATCCGGATGGTTGGCGTTGATGGAGTTGGCGATGGTCTGGAGCAGGATGGTCTTGCCGGTGCGGGGGGGCGCCACGATCAGGCCGCGCTGGCCGCGGCCCACGGGGGCCATCATGTCGATGACGCGGCTGGAGTAGTTCTTGTCCCCGTTCTCCATGATGAACTGGCGGTCGGGGTAGATGGGCGTCAGGTTGTCGAACAGGACGAGATTCTTGGCGTTTTCCGGCGGCTCGAAGCCGATCTCGGTCACCTTCAGCAGGGCGAAGTAGCGTTCGCCTTCCTTGGGCGGGCGGATCTGGCCGGAAACCACGTCACCCTTGCGCAGGTTGAAGCGGCGGATCTGCGACGGCGAAACATAGATGTCGTCGGGGCCGGGCATGTAGCTGCACAGCGGCGACCGCAGAAAGCCGAAACCATCGGGCAGGATCTCCAGCACGCCGTCGCCGTAGATGGCGCCGTTCTGCGAGGCACAGGCCTGGAGCAGGGCGAAGATCAGCTCCTGCTTGCGCATGCCGCTGGCGCCTTCGACGTTGTATTGCTCGGCAAGCTCCATGAGCTCGCTCATGCTCTTGATCTTGAGTTCCGAAAGATTCATGGCCGTCTCGGAACCCTGGACGTTCTTCTTTTTCCTCATAGGCGTGGTGGGGACTGCTTTTGGAAGGGTGTGGGGGTGTATGGAAGGATGCAATTACAGTCGTCCGCACGGCACGAAAGACCGCACAATGGCGATCCGTTCGCAAGCGTGGACTGTTGTCGGAATGACGGTATGAAGGAAAATCGTTGTGGTGGACGGGCGGGAACACTGTGCCGGGTCCGAAGCCGGGTTTTCGTTGCCCGGTAAGGAGGGAAGGGGACCCACAAGAGAGGTGTTGCAATGTTCGGTTGCTTCCACCCGCCGTACAAGGGGCTACCTAGCCCATTCGACAGGGGATGGCAAGTGGTCTACTCGCTTTTTTCCCTGGCTTGCAGGACATCCTGGAACATCTCTTCGATTTCGGCGCGCACGTTGTCCTGGGTCCGGTCGAGCACGCAGGCCAGTTCCAGGGTAATCAGCCCCATGGCCTGTTCCAGCAGGCGGCGTTCGCCGAACGAAAGCTCCTTGTCCCGACCGATGAGCAGCAGTTCGCGCAGTACGTAGGCCACGTCCGCCAGGTCGCCGCTTTTCAGCTTTTCCGAGTATTCGCGGTAGCGGCGGTTCCAGTTCTGTCCGGTGTAGCCGGTGAAGCCGGAGCGGTCGCGCAGCGATTCGAGGATTTCCGCCCCCAGTTCCGGCGCGCATAGCGGGCGCAGCCCCACATTGGCGGCATTGCGCACGGGCACCATGAGGGTAACGTTGTTGCCCAGGATGCGGACTATGTAAAAGTCCGTGGCAACGCCGCCAACCACTTGCGACTCGACGCGTTCGACCTTGCCGACGCCTTGAGCCGGGTAGACGACGAGTTGATCCTGGGCAAACACTCGGAACTCCATGCGGGGAAAACAAGGTTGAATTCGGCAGGAAAAGACAGTCTATCCCAATCCGCAGCAAGAGTCCATCCCGCTGGCGGTCGGCAGCATTGCTCATGGCCGGGCTGCGGCCGTGTGAAAGGGCCGGTGCGTGGGACGGCGGAGCGCAGGGCGTGGCCGCCGGGTTGCCGGATGTTGTTCGCGCCATCGGCGGGGCTGACGTTTCCGGCGTGTCCCTGTCACTTCGAAGCAGGCCGGTCGGGCCCGCCAGGTCAGTCCGGCTTGTAGGCGTTGGCGAACTGGGTGGCGGCTGTCGCACCCTGGCTGGCAAAGGTGGTCATGGCCTGCACGGCGGCGGGCAGCAGTTCATCCAGCAGGGTCTGCTCCGGGCCGGAAAGCCTGCCCAGCACCCAGTTGGTGGTTTCGCCGCCATGGGGCGAACGGCCTATGCCCAGGCGCAGTCGGTGGAAATCCGGCGTACCCAGAAGCTGGGTGATGGATTTCAAGCCATTGTGACCGGCATTGCCGCCCCCGGTCTTGAACTTCATGCGGCCAAGGGGAATATCCAGTTCGTCGTGCACCACCAGGATGGCGCCCGGCTTGATGCGGTAGTACGAGGCAATGGCCAGCACCGCCTCGCCACTCAGGTTCATGAAGGTCTGCGGCTTGGCCACCAGCCATGGATTGCCCGTGGACGTGATGCGGCACCGCCACAGGTCGTACTTCTTCTTGCCGCCGGAAAGCTGGTCGCAACCGCCGCCCGTCTCGCGGGCTGCAGCGTCCATCAGCGCGTCCACGGCCATGAAGCCAAGGTTGTGGCGGGTGCGTTCGTACTCCTTGCCCGGGTTGCCCAGGCCGACGATGAGACCGGCGACGTTCATGCGCGCAAAGTGGGGTTGGAGTTCTGCGGGGCGGGAAAGGCGGCGCAGGTGGCGGGGCGCCATGACGCCGGGGCGCTGCGGCACGACGGCGTTTACCGGCGCGCGAGGGCGAGGCAGCGCCCCAAAGAGCAGGAGCCGGACCGAGCAGGAGCCAGACGGTCCAGGTCCCGGACGGGTCAGGTCCCGGACCGGTCAGGTTCCGGAAACGCGGAAACCGGCCCCGCGCGAGGTGCGCGGGGCCGGGGGGAAACCGCGGTCCGAACCTTGGGAAGCCGTGCGTCAGGTCGTCATATCCACATGGGATGCACCGCACAGGATGCGGCGGACGGCGACGGCGTTCCCGGCCTCAGGCGCTATTCCTCGCCCTTGGGCGAGACAACGGCCACGATGGCGAAGTTGCGGTCGGCAACGGCGCAGACGCCTTCGCCCAGGGGCAGGTCGTTCACGCTGATGGTCTTGCCGATTTCGAGGTCGGTCAGATCGATGGTGATCTTGCTGGGCATCAGCAGGGGCTTGGCGGAAATGTCCAGCGCTTCGCGGTACACTTCCAGCTTGCCGCCCACCTTCACACCCTTGGAGGTGCCGGTGAATTCGAGGGGCACGCGGATCTTGACGGGCTTTTCCAGGTCCACACCGAGAAAATCGATGTGCGAGAAGCGGTTCTTCACCGGGTGGTACTGGATCTGCCAGAACAGCGCCGGGTAGGTGGACTTGGCGCCGTTGTCATCCAGCTCAATGTTGAAGACGGTGGTGCGGCCAACGGCTTCGAACAGCTTTTCGACGGGAAGCGTGTCCATCACGATCGGCACGTTCAGGCCTTCGGCGTTGTAGAACACGCCGGGAACCAGGGTTTCGGCCCGCAGCTTGCGGTTGGCGCCCTTGCCAAGGCCGTCGCGCTTGCGCACGCTCAGGGTCTTCAATTCGGACATTGCAGTTCTCCTTAAATTCATTCCCGCGTAAGCATCCCGCCCCGCGTCGGAATGTGAATTGCTTATACGAAAAGCACGCTCACCGAGGATTCGGTGTGGATGTTGTGGATGGCCTTTGCAAGAAGGCCCGCCACGGAAAGCACCTTCAGCTTGCTGCAGGCAGCCAGCTTGTCGCCCAGCGGCACCGTGTCGGTGACGATGACCTGCGAGAAGGTGGAATTGCACAGCCGCTCGATGGCCGGGCCGGACAGCACGGGGTGCGTGGCGCAGGCCATCACTTCCTTGGCGCCGTTCTTCAGCAGCACCTCGCCCGCCGCGCACATGGTGCCCGCGGTGTCGATCATGTCGTCCACCACGATGGCGATCTTGTCCTTGACGTCGCCGATGACGTGCATGGCGGAGGCCTGGTTGGGACGGTCGCGGCGCTTGTCGATGATGGCAAGGCCCGCGTTCAGCTTCTTGGCGAACGAACGGGCGCGCTCCACGCCGCCCGCGTCGGGCGAGACGATGGCGATGTCACCGGCATACGGGCGCAGGTATTCGAGAATGACCGGCTGCGCGTACAGGTTGTCCACCGGCACGTTGAAAAAGCCCTGGATCTGGCCCGCGTGCAGGTCCACCGTGACCACGCGGTCGGTGCCCGCAGTGGTCAGGAAGTCGGCCACCAGCTTGGCGCTGATGGGCGCGCGGGGGCTGACCTTGCGGTCCTGGCGGGCATAGCCGTAGTAGGGCACCACGGCGGTGACGCGACCGGCGCTGGCGCGCTTCAGCGCATCCAGCATCAGGCACAGCTGCATCAGGTTGTAATTCACGGGCGAGCAGGTGGCCTGAACGACGAATACGTCGTCGCCGCGCACGTTGTCGCCGATTTCGATGCGAATCTCGCCGTCGCTGAACGTCTCGCACAGGGCCGGGGTGAGCTGGCACCCCAGGTGGTCACAGATGGCCTTGGCAAGGGCGGGGTTCGACGTGCCGGTAAGAATCTTCAGGTCACCGTGCATGTTTCGACTTCCGGCTTGTGGTTGCGATGGCAAGCGTCATCGGAAAAAAGTGGCTGGGGCGGAAGGACTCGAACCCTCGGATGACGGGACCAAAACCCGTTGCCTTACCAGCTTGGCGACACCCCAGCATGAGGGAAATTTCGTTCCTAACGCAGGGGCTGGCCTGCGTGCGCCTTGCGGCGCGCATCTCACAGTGCATGCAAAAAGGCCGCGATGTTGTCGTTGCGAAGCGCTTCGGCCACATCACGCGCCGTGCCGTGCTTTCTGAACAGGGCGAACAGGCTGGCGCCGCTCCCGCTCACAAGCGCGGCACAGGCCCCGCGTCGAAGAAGAAATTCCTTGGTCCGGCGCAGGGTTGCATGTGCCTGAAAAACAACCGGTTCAAAGCTGTTGGTCAGCCACGGTCCGCGAGAGAGTGGATTTCTATCTTCTAGACTTTCCGATGTCAAGCAAGGACGCAATGATTTCGCGCTTTGTCCGGCCATGGAGCCGTTGCCGGGCAGGGCGGGGCTGGCCGATGCCGGACCGGAGGCGGATTCGGGCATTGTTCCGGGCACGCAGGCATTGGCGGCATCCCAGGCCCGATAGGCCCACGGCGTGGAAACGCGTACAGGCGGGCAGGCCAGCACCAGATGCAGGCCCGCGAGTCCCAGGTCGGCGAGTTCGCCAGTCGCCAGCGGGGTGAGCACCTCGCCGATGCCGCTGGCCCGCGCCGGACCGTCCATCAGAAAGAAGGGCACGTCGGCGCCGACACCGGCGGCCATTGCCCGCAGGGCTGCTGGCGTGGGAGCCGCCCCGGGGGACTGCTGCGCGCACAGCGCGGCAAGGTGGCGCAGCAGCACGGCGGCGTCGGCGCTGCCGCCGCCCAGGCCCGCGCCGTGCGGGATGTGCTTTTCCAGATGCACCGCAAGGCCGGGACGAAAGCCGGTAGCCGCCGCGAACCGCTCGTACGCGGTAACCACGGTGTTGCGGGCCGGATCCACGTCGGGCTCGGTGCAGGTGAAGGCAATGCCGTCATCCGCGTGGGGGGTCACATGCAGCAGGTCGCATGGTTCCGGCAGCGGCAGGAACAGGGTGTCCAGTTCGTGGTAGCCGTCGGGGCGCACGCCGGTGATGCGCAGGTACAGGTTTACCTTGCACCCGGCGCGCAAGGTGACGGAAGCAGGCGCGGGCATGTCGTGGTGGCTCACGCCTTGGCACCCGTATCACGGCGCAGCGTTTCCACGGTCAGGTGGCCGTTGGTGAACACGCACAGCTCCCCGGCCACGGCCATGGCCTCGCGCACCACGGTTTCCGCGTCCAGGGCGGTGTGCCGGGACAGGGCGCGGGCGGCGGACAGGGCATAGGGGCCGCCGCTGCCGATGGCGGCGATGCCGTCGTCCGGTTCGATGACGTCGCCGGTGCCGGTCAGGATGAGGATGGTTTCCGCGTCGGCCACCAGCAGCATGGCCTCCAGCCTGCGCAGGTACTTGTCCTTGCGCCAGTCCTTGGCCAGTTCCACGGCGGCGCGGGTGAGGTTGCCGCCGAATTCCTCCAGCTTGGCCTCGAAGCGCTCGAACAGGGTGAAGGCGTCGGCCGTGGCCCCGGCAAAGCCCGCCAGCACCCGCTCGCGGTACAGGCGGCGCACCTTGCGGGCGGTGTGCTTCATGACCACGCTCTGGCCCATGGTCACCTGGCCGTCACCGGCCATGGCCACGCCGTCCGCGTCGCGCACGGCAAGGATGGTTGTCCCCTTCAGTTCCATACGGTTGTTCCTTCGGCGTTGCCGCGCCGGTTTCGCAAGGGTTGGGGATGCGCGTGGCCAGGCATGGTCAGCGCATATCTGGCGCAGATATGGCGCAGATCAGGCGCTGGGCTGCGCATCGTGCATGCTGCGGCCAATCTGTCCGGCAAGAGCTTGAAACGCCACGCGCCACACCGCCAGCATGCCCTGCCCGTGCAGGACGAAGCGCACCTCGCGCACCAGCCCGGCTCGCAGGCCGCGCTCGGCCTCGGCCAGGGCGATGGGCGCGGCCTGTTCCGGCGGATAGCCGTAGCTGCCGCAACTGATGGCCGGAAAGGCCACCCGGGCCAGCCCGTGTTCCGCCGCCAGACGCAGACTGTTGGCGTGGGCCGCGGCCAGCGCCTGCGGTTCACCCTGCGCCCCGCCGCGCCAGATGGGGCCCACGGCGTGGATCACGTGGCGGGCGGGCAGGTTGAATCCAGGGGTGAGCACGGCCTCTCCCGCTGCCAGCGGGCCGCGCCGCGCCACGATGTCCCGCCCTGCGGGCAGCAGCAACGGTCCTGCGGCACGATGCAGCGCGCCGTCCACGCCACCGCCCCCGCGCAGTTCTGCATTGGCGGCGTTGACCACAGCGTCGGTGGTCGTGGCGGCAAGGTCGCCGGTTCCCACGACCAGCAGTCCGTGGCCGGTGGGGGCGGGTATGATCAGGGACAGATCGTCCACAAGGGCCGTCCTGAAAAAGCGTTGGGGAATATCCCGGTGGGCGTGAGGAGGGCTGGAGTCATTGTCCCGCGCAGTCGCCATGGCGCGCCCCATGCCTCCAGGGCCGGGACCGTCTACCAGACGGCCTTGCGCTCCTGATACCTGGTGTCGAAGCGATCCAGTTCCGCCTGGTCCTCCGGCGTGCGGATGACCGCCCGCGCCTTGTCGCGCAGTTGCTCCACCTTTTCCTTCTCGTTGGCGTACAGTGCGCTGTAGGCAAGGTGCAGGTAGCCCTTGAATATCTGCCCGTCCATGCCCAATGCACGCCCGTAGTAGTCGTGCACCTCGGAATCCTCGGGCAGGTGGCGCAGCACTTCCTTGTAGTAGGTATAGGCCTCGTTGCGCTGCCCCGTGTCGAACAGCAGCCGCGCATAGAAGAACAGGGCCATGTAGTCGCGCGAATTCATCAGCACGGCGCGTTGCAGCATCTGCGTCGCGCGGTTGCGGTCGCCCTTGGTGTAGTGGAACCGCCCGGCTTCGCGCCAGACAAGCTGGTCCCTGGGATTGCAGGCCAGTGCCCGGTCGAAGGCCGCCGTGGCCTCGCCCACCCGGTTCAGGCGCGAATACAGGATGGCCAGCCCCAACTGGGACATGCAGTCGTCGGGCTTGGCCTGCTCGAAGGTGCGCAGGGCGATGGCGGCATCGGCGTAACGGGCGCGCACCAGCAGCTGCACCCTGCGGAAGCGTTCGTCGTCGTCCTTGCGGTTGCGCACGCTGGCGGGTTGTTGTTCCACGCGCAGGCGCACTTCGCTGATGCGTTCGGTGATGTTGGGGTGGGTGCTGAGATAGGCGGGCACGTCCGTGCCGGTGGACCAGCTCTGCCTGCGCAGCTTTTCGAAGGCCCCGGCCATGCCGTCCGGTCGGAAGCCTGCGGCCACCAGGTATTGCATGCCCACCTGGTCCGCATCCGCTTCGTCGATGCGGCTGTAGTTGAGCATGGCCGTCTGGCCTGCGGCGATGGACCCGGCCATGGCCGCGCCCTTGCTGCTGCCGCCGCCCATGAAGGCCCCGGCCAGCGCCCCGGCAAGGCTGAGCAGGGTGATGCGCTGCGACTTTTCGATGCGGCTGGCGATGTGGCGCTGGGTGACGTGGGCCATTTCGTGGGCCAGCACGCCCGCCACTTCGCTTTCGTGTTCCATGGCCATCAGCAGGCCGGTGTGCACGAAGATGTACCCGCCGGGGCTGGCAAAGGCGTTGACCGCATTGTGCATCAACACGTTGGTCTCGAAGTCGAAGGGCTGCGGCGGCACCACCGCCTTCAGCCGTTCGACGATGGACCGCACGTACTCCTTCACTTCCGGGTCTTCCACCAGCGGCAGGCGGGCCTTGATGAGCACGTTGAACTTCTTGCCCAGTTCCACCTCGTCCTTGACGGTGAAGTCGCCCAGAAAGGCCCCGGCGGGCGGCGCAAAGGCGGGCAGGGCCTGGCCCAGCAGCATGAGCGCGCACAGGCACAGGGCAAGCGCGCCCCGCAGGCGGGCGAAAAGCCTGCCGGTGCGGGGCGCGGAAGAATGCCGGAAGCGGGTGGAGATGCGGTAAATCATGGGGTGGCTTATAGCACGTCCCATACCGCGCCGGAAGGCGTATCGCGCACCTCTATGCCGAGGGCGGCGATTTCGTCGCGGATGGCGTCGGCGCGGGCGAAGTCCTTGTCGGCGCGGGCGTTGATGCGGGCCTGCAACAGTTCTTCGACCCTGGCCGGGTCGATGGACTTGCGGGCCACGCGGCAGGCGCGCAGTTCCGCCAGGAATCCGGCAGGCTCGCGGCCGAACACGCCCAGCACGGCGAACCAGATGGCGGCCTGGTCCAGCACGGCCCGGAAGAAGGCGCGGGCGCCCTCGGTCTTGCGCTGGCCCTTGTTGTCCAGAATGCGGTTGGCCAGGCGCACCATGGTGAACACGTGCCCCAGGGCGGCCGCGGTGTTCATGTCGTCTTCCATGGCGTCGGTGAAGGCCTGGCGCAGACCTTCGAATTCTTCGGTCACATCCCTGGGCAGGGGACCGGAGGTCCACTTTTCGCGCTCGAGTTCGGCGTGCAGCAGGCCCAGCGCTTCGTAGATGCGCTTGAGGTTCTTTTCCGCCTCGTCCATGGACTCGAAGGTGAAGTCGATGGGGCTGCGGTAGTGCTTGGTCAGCAGGAAGTAGCGCAGCGTTTCCGGAAGGTAGTTTTCCAGAATGTCGCGGATGGTGCGGAAGTTGCCCAGCGACTTGGACATCTTTTCGGCGTTCACCTGCACGAAGCCGTTGTGCACCCAGTAACGCACGAAGTCCTTGCCAAGGGCCGCCTCGGTCTGGGCGATTTCGTTCTCGTGGTGCGGAAAGACCAGATCCTGCCCGCCGCCGTGGATGTCCAGCGGCAAGGGCAGGTGCTTTTCGCTCATGGCAGAGCATTCAATGTGCCAGCCGGGGCGACCATGACCCCACGGGCTTTCCCAGAAGGGTTCGCCGGGCTTGGCAGCCTTCCACAGGGCGAAATCGAGCGGATCTTCCTTTTCCTCGCCGGGCGCCACGCGGGCCCCGGAGCGCAGGTCGTCCACGTCGCGGCCGGAAAGCTTGCCGTAACCGGGAAAGGCGCGCACGCGAAAGTACACGTCGCCCGACGGGGTGGCGTAGGCCTTGCCCTGTTCGATGAGCCGCACGCACAATGAGATCATTTCCTCTATGTGCGTGGTGGCGCGGGGTTCTAGGTCGGCCCGCAGCACGTTCAGGCGGTCCATGTCCTCGTAGAAGGTGGCGATGTACTTTTCCGCGACCTCCTGACTGGAAAGACCTTCCTGGTTGGCGCGGGTGATGATCTTGTCATCCACGTCGGTAAAGTTGCGCGCGAAGGTGACGTCGAGCCCGGTGTGGCGCAGGTAGCGCACCAGCACGTCGAACACCACGGCGGAGCGGGCGTGGCCGATGTGGCACAGGTCGTATGCGGTGATGCCGCAGACGTACATGTTGACCTTGCCGGGCACGGCAGGCTCGAAGTGTTCCTTCTTGCGGGTCAGGGTATTGTACAGTTGCATTGATGCTCCCGTAGGAATGCGGTGTGGTGCGTCAGCGATGGCAACGTGTGTGCGCCCAGCAGGTGGGCCGGGTGCAGGAAGGAACGTGCCACAGCAAGGTCGATGTTCCCCTCAGGGGAGCCTAGCAGCCGCCGGTACAGGCCGGCCCATCGAACTGGTCGATGCGGCGCTGGTGGCGGCCACCTTCGAATTCGGTGTCCAGAAACACGTCCACGAGGCCCATGGCCACGCCGGGGCCGGTTACCCGTTCGCCAAGGCACAACACATTGGCGTTGTTGTGCTGGCGGGTGGCGCGGGCGTGAAATTCACAGGTGCACAGCGCGGCGCGGATGCCCGGAAAGCGGTTGGCCGCCATGGACATGCCGATGCCCGTGCCGCAGACCAGAATGCCCAAGCCGCCGGTGGCAAGCACCCGTTCGGTCACCTTGGCGGCGTAGAGCGGGTAGTCGCAGCTTTCGGCGGTCTGGGGTCCAAGGTCTTCCACCTGGCGGCCCGTGGCCTTGAGGTGGGCGACGATGACCTGCTTCAGGGCAAGACCGGCGTGGTCGGAGCCGATGATGACTGGCGCGGACATGACGGATGCGGACATGGTGTTCCCTCGCTGCGTGCTGACGGAAATATGGGGTGTGCGCCCGTTGCGGGCGCCGCGTAAGCCGTGGAACGGATGCCGGTCATGCGCGCTGGGTGTGCAGCGGGGCCGATCGGCGCTGGGAATGTGCTGTTCCGGGGGCCGGTTGTCAAGGCTATGGCGTAACCAGGAAAAAAAGAGCGCCAGTCGACCAGTCGTGGCCGGATCAGTTCACGCCAGCTGGGCCATTCGAGCCGCAACAGCGGGCCATGCGGGCCAGATGGCGTTCGCGATCCACGTTGGCGCTGGCGGCATGGCGGGCCAGTTCGTCGCGCAGGAAGGCGGCGCGTCCGGCCAGCTCGCGAATGCGAGCGTCCTCCGCCAATCCGCGAATGCGAGCGTCCTCCGTCAATCCGCGAACGCGAGCGTCCTCCGCCAATCCGGCGGCATCAAGGCTGCCCGCTTCCAGCAGTTCCGCAACGCGCTGGCCAAGGGCCGCGTGCTCTTCGTCCATGCGACGGCGCAACTGGCGAGCCTCCATGCAGCGCAGCACGCCGGAAGCCACGCGGCCCAATTCGCCGCGCAGCACGCACAACCCCACCTTGAGGTTGGACAGCACGGCCGAAAGTGAGAAGGAGGTCTGGGTATCGGGCGCGGTCATGAACGTCTCCGTCGCGTTGTGGTGCTGTGTGGCATGCCTGTTGGTGGAATAGTCGGGGCGTCGGGTTGTCAGGCCGATCAGCCCGTCGTGGCGTCGGCCTGCCGGGCCTGCCTGCGCGGTCGGGGCGGCCGGGCCGGTCGGAACAGTTGGTGATGCGTGCGGGCAGTCCGTGGCCGGGTTGGACCGGCAAGGGATGTCCCCCTAACGCCGCGCGCCTTCGCGCAACGGCAAGACCTCTGTGCCTTCTGGCAGTTCGAGCCCCAGTTGCTCACCGGTGAAGGCCTGCGGCCGTTCGCGTTCCTTCACCAGCAGGATGGCGGAATATCCCTTGGCGTGGGTGATGGTGATCTTGCGGGGCAGGGGCGGCGCAGCCTCGTCATAGTCGATGCGCATGTCCCACCCGGCCTGCTTGTCACCAGGGGCCGTATCCGTCCAGTGACGGGGCAGTCCTTCGGGAGAAAGTTCAAGCATTCCGCGAACCCTGCCGCGCGGCAGAGTGTAGGCGATTCCCCCGTCGGCCACAAGACGTGCGTCCGTGCGGGCATCGTCGAAGACCCGGGCGAACCGGCCATTCAGCAGGTTGGCCAGGTCCGGCACGGAAAAGGGCACCGGCACGCCGAACGAAAGCAGCGCGCGCCCGCCCTGGTTCAGGTCGCCGCTGTGGTAGTAGGCGCGGTTCTCGTTGGGGGCATAGGCCAGAAAGGTGGTGTCGTCCTCGCGGATGCGGGCCACGGTGGCCCCGATGCCCGCCATGATGTCCAGGCGCAGCGGCACGTCGCCGTTGGACCACAGCAGGGCCACCACGCGGTTGCCGTCGTGTTCGCCGGTCTTGTAGCGCAGGCTGGCGTTGAGCCGGAAGGGACCGGCATCCGCGTCGTTGGTCTGCGCCCAACTGCGGTAGGCATGCCAGGCGGCGTCGGCCTGCTCTGCGGGGGCAGGCACGCCGGGGGCCACGCGCGGGGCGCAGCCTTGCAGCACTGCGACCGTGACAAGCAGGATCAGGACGGGCAGGGCGGCCAGCAGGGAGCACACGCGACGACGCACGGCAGTGCCGTGCGCGGTGGCCGCCCCATTTTCCGTGGGCGCGATGAAAAACCGAAAGGATGGATGCATCACAGGTTCTTGAGCTTGGCGGTAACGTCCGCCGCGTTGGCGGGCGACATTTCCAGGGCCTTGCGGTAGCCCTTGCGCGCCTCTGCCTTCTTGCCGAGGGCGGCGGCTATGTCGCCATAGTGTTCCCAGATGGTGGGGTCGCTGGCGCCCAGTTCCACGGCGCGGGCGATGGCCTGCCACGCCTCGTTCAGTTCGCCCCGGCGGTAGTGCGTCCAGGCCAGCGAATCGATGATGTAGGTACTGTCGGGCGCTTCTTCAAGGGCGCGGGTGATCAGTTCCAGCGCCCGGTCCAGGTCGCGGCCCTGTTCCGCCAGGGTGTACCCCACGTAGTTCAGGGCCTGGGCGTGGCGCGGGTGGTCGGCGATGACCTGCTCCATCATGGCGAACGCTTCGGCCTTCTGGCCGCGCTCGTCCAGGATGATGCCGCGCATGAAGGCGATTTCGGCGTCGTCGGGCCAGAAGGTGCGCGCCTCGTCCATGACGGCCAGGGCCGCTTCCGGCTTGTCGCTGTTCAGGTACAGCTGGGCTTCCATCTGCCAGAATTCCTTCTGGCCGGGGTAGGTCTTCTGTCCTTCCTTCAGCGTGGCCAGCGCCGCGGTGAGGTCGCCGGTTTCATACTGCAACTGGCTTTTCAGGCGCAGGGCACGGTCGTGGTACTTGTTGGACGGGGTGATTTCGCCCAGCCAGCGCAGGGCGCCAGCCGGGTCGCGCTTGCCTTCGAAGGACAGCACGGCCAGGTAGAAGTACACCTCTTCCGGTGCGCCGGGGGTGTCCTTGACCACGGTGAGCAGGGCATCGGCCTGTTCGTAGAATTTCTCTTCCAGAAACAGGGTGGCCGCCGTGAGCAGAAAACCGAAGGTTTCCGGCCCTTGCCGGGACAGTTCGTAGGCCTTGGTCGGGTTGTTCAGCTTCAGGCTGATGGCGATGAGCCGCAACCACACGTCCTGGTTGCTTTCGTCCAGGGTGATGATCTGCTCGTAGGTGCGCTCGGCTTCCACGTAGTCCTTGCGCAGCTCGTAGATGAAGGCCAGTTCCGCCCAGGCCTCCAGAAAGTCGGGCGCGGCCTTGACGGCCTTGCGCAACTGGCCCAGCGCCTCGGAATGGCGGTTCAGCCCCACCAGCGCGCGGGCGTGGTAGTAGCGCAGCACGGGGGTGCGATTGCGCTCGGCGATGCCGGAGAGCAGCTTGTCCGCCTCGGCGAAGTTGCGGGTTTTCACCAGCAGCAGGGCCAGTTCCTGGCGGGCCTGTTCGTCCTCGCCATGGGCGTTGGCGAAGCTGCGCAGGGTGTACAGGGCATCGCTGGTGCGGTTTTCCTCAAGGTAGGTTTCCACCAGCAGCAGGGTAATGTCCAGATCGTCGGGGTAGCGCGTCACGCCTTCCTGCAACACCTGGCGGGCCAGGGTTGCTTCCTTGCGCGAAAGCAGGAACGAGCCGCCGTCGATGAACACCCTGGGCGACGGATCGAGGGCCACCAACTGCTCGATGGCGGTCAGCGCGTCGCGCATGTTGCCGGTGCGCCCCGCCTGCTCCAGCAGCAGGTAATAGTAGGTGGTGGCCGCATCCGGTGACAGCTGCCATTCGACGGGGGCGGCGGGTTGGTCGGGCGTGGCCTGGCGGGTTGCGCAGCCCGAGACGCCGGAGGCCAGACAGACCGCCGCCAGCAGCGCGGCGGCGCGGGAAAGCGCCCCGAAGCGCGAACGCCCGAAGGTTCCGGCGGGCGCAGATCGGCGCCGCGCCAGGATGGCCGTCAGCGTGCCTGCGGCGTTGCGGACAAAGGCTATGCGAAGGATGGATGGCATGGAGGGCTCGTGCAACGGCCTGACCGGGCCGGGCGGCTACTGTGATATCCAGTCCGAGGAGAAGTCGCGGATTTCCTTGAACAGATGGTCGCGCAGCTTTTGCAGCAGGCGCGCCTCTATCTGCCGGACGCGTTCCCGGGTGATGTCGTACTTCTCGCCGATCTCGCGCAGGGTGACGGGCTGTTCCGTAAGCAGGCGGTGCTGGAGGATGTATGCCTCCTTGTCCGACAGCTTCGGCAGGATGGTCTGCACCCTGTCCTGCACCATGCGCGCGATTTCGCTGTTGGCCAGCGTTTCCTCTATGCCTGGCCCCAGGGCGGGCAGGAAGTCCATGCGGGTGGCCCCGCCGGAATCCTCGCCCACGGTGATGTCCAGCGACATGTCGGACGAATCGAGCCGCTGCTCCATCTCGATGACCTGCTCGACGGTGACGTTGAGCTTTTCCGAGAGGGTGGCGGCGTCGGGGTCGTACCCCTGCGCGATAAGGCGCTGGCGTTCCTTGTTGAGATTGTAGAACAGCTTGCGCTGGGCCTGCGTGGTGCCGATCTTGACCATCCTCCAGTTGTCCATGATGAACTTGAGGATGTAGGCCTTGATCCAGAAGGCGGCGTAGTACGAGAACTTGATGCCTTTTTCGGGGTCGAACTTGTTGACCGCGCGCATCAGGCCCACGTTGCCTTCCTGAATCAGATCCAGCACATTCTGCATCCAGCGCCGCTGGAAGTCCATGGCGATCTTGACCACCAGGCGCAGGTGCGAGGTGACAAGGCGGAAGGCGGCATCGCTGTCGCCCTGTTCCTGCACGCGGCGGGCAAGGTCGAATTCCTCGTCCGGTTTCAGCAGCGGAAACCTGCTGATTTCGCGCAGGTACAGGTGCAGGGAGTCGCGCGTGGAAGCGCCGGGCATGGCCGGGCGCAGCACGGGCAGGGAACGGTGGCGGGCTTCGCCGTCCTCGTGCGCGCCCGTTGCGTCACGGGAGCCGTGAGAGGCGTGGGACGAATCGTCGTCGCCGTGCAGCAGGTCGACGTCGATGGCGTCGTCGCCGGGACCGTCGAAGTCGATGTCCAGTTCGTCGTCGGTGCTTTCGTCGTCGTCCGATTCGTCGGGATATTCGCCGACCACGGTGGCGGAGGCCGGTGCGTCATCGTCGCCATCGCCAGCAGGGGAAGATGCGGCACGGCGGCCGCGCGCAGGTTTGCCCGAAGCGGAGGCGCCGGAAGACGATTTTCCCGAAGCCGATTTGCCGGAGGCCGCCTTGGCGCGGGCCTTGGGGGCAATTTCCGGCTGCGGGTCAAGAAGCACCTCGGCGTCCAGCACGACTTCCGGCGTGACGGGCGCTTCGGGGGCTTCGGAAAGTTCGGAGGCAGCTGGCCCGGGGGCCTTGGCGCCACGCGTGCGCGCGGCGCGGCGCGGCGTTTTCACGGTATCGGTCATGGTATCCGGTCAAGGCGCGGCGCAGGCCGCACCGGTTCGTGCGTCGTGTAGCGGGGTCCCACTATGCGTGACGGGGCCGTACAGTCGGGAATGGTATGATTTTTGTTTGTCCTTTACAAGGCTTTCCGGTACACAGGCCTTCCCGTGCGGCGGTACGCGCCGGTCGGGCACGTTTACGGAACACTCGCGGTTCATGGACTCTCCATCGCCTGCGAGCCAAGTTTCAGGAGTACAGGCTGTGCCAGATTTTCGTCAAGCGCTTCGGTCAGGTCGTCGGCTGGTCTTCGATGGCGGCATGGGCACCATGCTCCAGTCGCGCGGGCTGCCGCCCGGCGTAAGCCCGGAACTGTTCTGCCTGGCCCGACCCGACGTGCTGGTGGGCATTCATGCCGACTACCTGCAGGCCGGGGCCGACGTGCTGACCACCAACACCTTCGGCGGCTGCATCTACAAATTGGGTACCGGCCCCGGCGCTCCCGACGTGGTGGAATTCAACCGTGCCATGGCCCGCGCCGCGCGCGAGGCCGTGCTTGCCAGTGGCCGCGAGGCCTTCGTGGCGGGCAGCGTGGGACCGTCCGGGCATTTCCTGCGCCCGCTGGGCGATCTGGACCCCGCCGAACTGGTGGCCGCCTTCCGCGCCCAGATCCGGGGGCTGGTGCAGGGCGGGGTGGACCTGATCCTGGCCGAAACGCAGTTCGACCTGGCCGAGGCCCGGGCCATCGTGCTGGCCGTGCGCGCCGAATGCGACCTGCCCGTGGGCGTTTCCATGACCTTCGAGAACGGCGTCAGCCTGACCGGCACGCGGCCCGGAGTGTTCGTGCAGTCCATGCTCAACATGGGCGTGGACCTTGTGGGCACCAATTGCAGCGCCGGACCGGAACAGGTGGTCGAGGTGGTGGACGAACTGCTGGCACTGGCCGAAGTGCCGGTGCTGGTGGAACCCAACGCGGGGCTGCCGGAACTGGTGGACGGCAAGACCGTGTTCCGCCTGGGGCCGGACGACTTTGCCCGGCACACCGCCCGCTTTGCCGCCTCTGGCGTGCGCATGCTGGGCGGCTGCTGCGGCACCACGCCTGCCCATATAGCAGCCCTGCGCACCGCGCTGGGCAATATTTCTGGCGGTCTCGAGCCCGACCCGGCCCGGCGCGACGGCATCGTGCTGACTACCCGCGCCCAAGCCGTGCACATCGGGGCGGGCAGCCCCATCCGCATCATCGGCGAACGCATCAACCCCACCGGCAAGAAGCTGCTGACGGCGGAACTGCAGGCGGGCGAATTCGCCCAGGCCCTGCGCTTTGCCGACGAACAGGTGGAGGCGGGCGCGCCGCTGCTGGACGTGAACGTGGGTGCCCCCATGGTGGACGAGGCGGTGCTGCTGCCCGCGCTGGTGGAACGCCTGGTGGCCCGCCATTCGCTGCCGCTGTCGCTGGATTCGTCCAATGCCGACGCCATTGCCGCGGCCCTGCCGTTTCATCCCGGCTCCCCGCTGGTCAACTCCATCAGCGGCGAACCGGGCCGCATGGAGCACCTGGGACCGCTGTGCCGCGACCATGGCGCGCCGTTCATCCTGCTGCCGCTCAAGGGGCGCAAGCTGCCGGTGACGGCGGCGGAACGCATCGCCATCATAGAGGAATTGTTGCAACAGGCCGACGGCCTGCGCATTCCGCGCCGTCTGGTCATGGTGGACGTGCTGGCCCTGGCCGTGTCGTCCAAGGCCGAGGCCGCGCGCCACTGCCTGGACACCATCCGCTGGTGCGCGGCAGAGGGGCTGCCCACCACCATCGGGCTGTCCAACATCTCGTTCGGCCTGCCCGCGCGCGAACTGCTGAACTCCACCTTCCTGGCCATGGCGGCGGGTGCGGGGCTTTCCTCGTGCATCGCCCACCCGGGCAACGCGCGCATCCGCGAGGCGGTGGCCGCCTCCAGCGTGCTGCTGGGGCTGGACCCCAACGCCGAGTCGTTCATTGAAGGGTACTCCGGCTGGACGCCGGGTGGTGACGCCACGGGAGCGGCTGCCGGTGGGGCATCTGGCGGCACCGGAGGCACGGCTGGCGTGAAGGCCAAGGCCGCCACGCTGGAAGAGGCCGTCATCCGGGGCGACCGCGACGGCGCGCTGGCCCTGGTGGAACGCGCCCTGGCAGAAGGTGCCGACCCGTTCTCGCTGGTGCAGGAAAAGCTGATCCCCGGCATCACCGAGGTGGGGCGCCGCTACGAACGGCGCGAATACTTCCTGCCGCAGCTCATCCGTTCGGCAGAGACCATGCAGCACGCCTTTCGCAAACTTCAACCGTTGCTTGAAGCCCAGCGGGGGCACGAAACCCGCCCGGTGATCATCATGGCCACGGTGGAGGGCGACATCCACGACATCGGCAAGAACATCGTCACCCTGATGCTGGGCAACCACGGCTTCGACGTGGTGGACTTGGGCAAGGACGTGAAGGCCGCCGACATCGTGGAGGCCGCGGAACATCACGGCGCGCGGGTGATCGGGCTTTCGGCCCTGATGACCACCACCATGGTGCGCATGGAGGATACCGTGCGCCTGGTGCGCGAACGCGGCCTGCCCGTCAAGGTCATGGTGGGCGGCGCGGTGGTTACCCCCGCCTATGCCGAGGCCATCGGCGCGGACGGCTATTCCGCCGACGCCGTGGAGGCCGTGCGGGTGGCCAAAGAACTGTTGACGGTGCAATAGGGTATCCCGCCCGGACCCGTGGCAAGGCCCGCAGCCGACGCTCCGCACGCTTTTCTCGACATCTTGAACGGATTCGCCGTCCCGGCATCCTTTTCCTCTCTTTCCCGCGTGACCGTTCCGAACGCGCCGGTTGCCCCGGCGCGCGTTCGGCGGTAAGAATGCGCTCCGCCCCGTGGCGGACCCCCGGAACTGCTATGGGCACTCAGCCGTGGGCGGCCGCCCGTGGCATTCCGGGCGCAGTGGCTTTATCCCCTCGGAGGCTTTTAGATGAAACGCCTGACATCGCTTGCACTTCTTCCGCTGCTGCTCGTCGTCCTGTGCGGCGTTGCCGTTGCGGCTCCCGCCGTGGAAGAGATGGGCTCCGGCGAATTGCTGCGCCGCGTCACCGCCGCCAAGGGCAAGGTGGTCATCGTCAACTTCTTTGCCTCGTGGTGCCCGCCGTGCCTGGAGGAAATCCCCGGCCTGATCAACGTGCGCGCCCGATATTCCGAAGACAAGGTGGCCCTGTACGGCATTTCGCTGGACGACAACCCCAGGCAACTGGCGGCCTTCATGTCCCGCACGCCGTTCAATTATCCGGTGTGGAAGGGCAAGGAGGAATTGCAGCGTTTCTTCAACGTGTCCTCCATCCCGCAACTGTTGGTTTACGACCGGCAGGGCAAGCTGGTGGCCAACCACGTGGGCCTCGTCGAGGCCGACGAACTGGGCAAGTTCGTGGATACCCTGCTGGGGGGCAACTAGATGGGCCAGCCGTACATCCGCAAGGCCCGCGTGCAGGACGTCAAGGCCATTCACGGCCTGCTCATGCACACCTCCGGCCAGGGGCTGCTGCTGCCGCGTTCGCTGAACCAGCTGTACAGCCACCTGCGCGACTTTCTGGTCATTGATCCCGACGACGGCGGCCCGCTGGTGGGCTGCTGCGCCCTGTCCATCGCCTGGGACGACATCGCCGAGGTGCGTTCGCTGGTGGTGGCCGACGACCTGCGCGGCAAGGGCTGGGGGCGCAAGCTAGTGGATGCCTGCCTGAGCGATGCCGTGACCCTGGGCATCTTCCGGGTGTTCGCGCTGACCTACCAGGTGGATTTCTTTTTGCGGATGGGGTTCCGGGTGGTGGAAAAGGACGTGCTGCCCCAGAAAATATGGGCGGACTGCATCCACTGTCCCAAGTTCCCCGATTGCGACGAAACGGCGGTGCTGCTGGAAATGTAGCTGGTTGGCGCGCCGCGTGCCATCCACTGGCGCGTGCCGTGCCCCGGCGCCATCAGCCGCCGCGTGTTCACATGACAACCCACGGGCCGGGCGCCCCGCGCACGACGCGGTGTGCCCGGCACCCTGCGATACACGGGCCCGGAGGCCGGACGACGATGAAGATCAAGGACTTGAAGGTAGTGTACGACGCACAGGCCATCGCCACGCGCGTGGCCGAAATGGGCCAGGAGATCAATCGCCTGTACGCGGGCGAGGAACTGGTGGTGGTCTGCGTGCTGAAGGGCGCGTTCATGTTCTTTGCCGATCTGGTGCGGCACCTGGACATGCGCCCGGAACTCGATTTCGTGCGCGTGGCCAGCTACGGCTCGTCCACCGCAACCTGCGGCACCGTCAGCTTCACCAAGGACGTGGAAGTGCCCTTGCAGGGCAAGCACGTGCTGCTGGTGGAAGACATCGTGGACACCGGCCACACCGTGGACTTCCTGTTCCGTCAGCTTGCGGCGCGCGGTGCAAAGAGCCTGCGCCTGGCCGCGCTGGTGGACAAGCAGGAGCGCCGCGCGGTGCCCGTGCGCGTGGACTTTGCGGGGTTTGCGTTGCCCGGTGGCTTCATTGTAGGGTATGGCCTCGACTATGCCGAACGGTATCGCGAACTTCCCGGTATCTACGAAGCCGTCATCGAAGCCGAGGGCGCCTAGGGTGGGCCACGCCGCCTGCCTGTCGTCGCGCCCCGGCCATTCGCCGAGATTCCACGTCCGAGGTGCCCGATGATCGTCATTTGCCCCAGCTGCTCGACCAAATACAACCTGCCCGACGATCGCGCCCGCCCCGGTGCGAAGCTGAAATGCACCCTGTGCAAGTCCGTCTTTCCCATCGAATCGGCCACGCCGCCATCCGCTGGCGCGCCCGATTTCGACGCCGTCATGGGTGGACTTGGCATGGGCGGACTTGGCATGGGCGGACCGGATGACGCCGCCGCTTCCGACACCGTATCGTCCAACGGCGCGGAACTGGATCACGGCCCCTTCGACGTGGCTTCCGACCCCGAGGCGGATCTGGCAGCCGCCGTCCGTGCCAAGGTGCAGGCCGATGCCCGCAAGCGCGGCAGTGCCGACGATGGCCCGGACGTCAGCGACATCATCGGCTCCATGAAGGGCTACAACCTGGACGACGCCCCGCCCGCCGTGCCGCCCAAAAAGTACGGCTGGCCGGTCATCGCCGGGTTCGTGGCCGTGCTGCTGGCCGTGGCCGTGGGCGTCACCCTGCGCTTCACCGGCATGTGGCCAGGGGACAAGGCGGTGGAAACGCCCCCGCCCGCGGTCAACGGCACCGAGCAGATCAAGAACATCGCCTTGCGCAACTACCGCCAGTATTACGTGAACAACGAGAAGGTGGGCCAGGTTGCGGTGATCGAGGGCAAGGTGGTGAACAACTTTTCCTCGCCGCGCGAACTGATGAAGATCGAAGCCTCGCTGTACGACGCGGCGGGCACGGCCGTGGTCACCAAACAGCAGCTGTGCGGGGTCACCGTGTCGCTGTTCCAGTTGCAGGTGCTGGGCGAGCAGGAACTGGAAACGGCCCTCAACAACAAGATCGAAATCCTCACCAACAACACCAACGTACCCCCCGGCGGCGAAGTGCCGTTCATGGTGGTGTTCTACAACCCGCCCGCCTCCGTGGCCGAATTCGGCGTCAAGGTGGTGGAGGCGCGCATCCCCCCCGACGGCAAGTAGCGTGCGCCCGTGAAGCTGCGCGAAACCTACGTCTGCACCGCCTGCGGGGCGCGCGCGCCGCAATGGCGCGGCCAGTGCCCCGCCTGCAAGGAATGGAACACCCTTGAACTGACCATGGCCCCGCGCGAGGGCAAGGCCGGGGCACGCCCCGGCGCGTCGTCCGCAGGGCCGCAGGGCAGGGCCCAGGCGCTGAAGGACGTGGCCGACCACGGCGCCGAACCCTTCGGCAGCGGCCTGGATGCGCTGGACCGCGTGCTGGGCAAGGGCCTTGTGCCGGGTGCGGCCATCCTTGTGGGGGGCGAGCCGGGCATCGGCAAGTCCACGCTGCTGTTGCAGGTAGCCGGGGCCGTTGCCGCCGCCGGACGCGGCGTGCTGTATCTTTCGGGCGAGGAATCGCTGCCCCAGTTGAAGGCCCGCGCCGCCCGCCTTGGCGTGCTGCACGACGAACTGATGGCCGTTGCCACCACCAGGCTGGACGATGTCCTGCCCCATCTCGAAGGCCCCGAAGCCCCGGCGCTGCTCATCGTCGATTCCGTGCAGACCGTCAGTTCCGACAGGGCAGAGGGGCTGCCCGGCAACGTCAGCCAGGTGCGCGCCGTGTCCACGGAAATCGTGGAGGCCTGCAAGCGCAGCGGCACCACCGTGCTGCTGGTGGGCCACGTGACCAAGGACGGCGCACTGGCCGGGCCACGCCTGCTGGAACACCTGGTGGACACGGTCATTTCCATCGAAGGCGACCGGCGGCAGATGTTCCGCCTGCTGCGGGTGCTCAAGAACCGTTTTGGCCCCAATCAGGAACTGCTGGTCTTCCGCATGGTGGAGCAGGGCATGGAGGTGGTGGAAGACCCTTCCACCTTCTTCCTCGGCGCGCGCGACCCGGCCCTGTCGGGCACCGCGCTGGTCATGGCCGTGGACGGGCAGCGTCCCCTTGCCGTTGAGGTGCAGGCCCTGGTCACCCGCAGCTATCTGGCCATTCCGCGCCGCACGGGGCTGGGGTTCGACGTCAACCGGCTGCACCTGCTGCTGGCGGTGCTGGAAAAGCGGCTGCGCCTCAACTTCGGGCAGGTGGACATCTACGCCAAGATCGGCGGCGGCATGAAGTTGCAGGATCCCGGCATGGACCTGGGGCTGGTGGCCGCCGTGCTGTCGTCGTTCTACGATCTGCCCCTGCCCGGGCGGGCCGTGTTCTGGGGCGAGGTCGATCTCAACGGGCAAGTGCGCCCGGTGGCCGCCCATTCCATCCGCCGCGACCAGGCCCGCAGGCTGGGCTATACGCCCATCCTGCATCCCGCCGATGATCATGCGCACGGCGTGCCCACCGTGGCCGCCTTGCAGGATGCGCTGTTCCGACGCGCCAAGCGCCCCGCGTACGCCGACCCGGCCGGGCATGGATCACGCGCGCAAGGCGGGGGCACCCCGTCCGGCTTCGGCGACCCCGCCGATTCCGAGTCCGAAGACGGCGTCTAGGCGCGCGGCAAGGCCCCTGCCTTGCCGCCCACGTCCGCTTGCCCGCCGGTTCTTTCCCTCTCTCTCCCCCCCTTTCCCTCAGCTGTTGCAGCGTTCTTCCGCAATACCGCCACGCTCTGCCATGGTGCGTCCGTTGCGGCGCCGCCGTTGTTTTCCCCCTGTGTTTCGGCAGTTCCTGCCGATAGGCCGGGTGTGCCCGTACGCCGTACCGATCTTCAACGGTGTTGCGGCGGTCTGATGGGACGCTGTTCGGCCCAGGCGTCCGGTCCTGACGTCCGACCCAGACTTCTGGCCCAGATGTTTGCCAGATGTCTGGCCCAGATGCCGGGCCCTGACATCGGGCTTGGATTCTGGACCGGGCTGGCGCAGGCCGGGCCCCCATGCCCCTGTCGCGTCCTGCCCGGACAGGGACCAGGGCGGGGCTATCCCGGGCCTTCGCATGATAATCTGGAAATCCCGCTTGCTTGGGCCGGGTAACACGGTACATTCGGCTCTGCTTCCCGGAACAACATCACCGCCCCGGAGACTGCCATGGAAAACTCGCGTTCGCCCTTTCCCATTGTCCTGGCCGCACTTGGTGCCGCATTGAGCCTTCTCGCCGCCGGTCTTGCGCTTCCGGGCGGCGTCGCGTGGTCCGGCATCGCCTTGTGCGGCGGTCTTGCACTGACCGCCGGGGTCATTGCCTACGCGATGCGTGCCACCGCATCGTCGCTGGAGCGGCTGAGAACCGAACTGGCAGCGCTGGGGCCGGTGCGGGTGCGGGACGACATGCGCGCCCGGGATGTGGCCCCTCACCCGGCTTTGGAGGCCGCAGCCCGGCTGGAGGCGGATACCACTCAACTGCATACGGCCTTCGACGTCATGACCGCTCCGGTGTTGCTGCTGGATGCCTCGGGCCGCATCGCCAGGGTCAGCAAGGGGGTGGTCACCCTGGCGGGACTGTCGGAGGAACGGATGGTCGGGCGCACCCCGGCCGAGGCACTTGCGGGGGGCGCGGGGAATAACGGGTCCGCAAAAGCCGCGCTGGATTTCATGCCCGTGCTCCCCACCACTTCCATGCACCGCGACGTGGAACTGGCCACCCCGTCCGGGGTACCCCTGTCGTTGCAGGTGCTTTCCGAATCCCTGGTGGATGCCGACGGCATCGTGACCGGTGCGGTGGTGACCTTGTTCGACCACAGTGACTCGCGGCGCGAATGTTCGGCCCTGGAATTGCGCCAGCAGGAACTGCTGGCCACGGGGGCCGATATCAGCGGGCTGGCCCAGCGGGTGGCGTCCGCTTCCGAAGAACTTTCCGCCTCGTCCGACGAGCAGGCACGGGGGGCGGCACGTCAGAAGGAGCAGGCCGCGTCGGTGGCCACGGCCATGGAGCAGATGCGCAACACCGTGCTGGAGGTGGCGCGCAACGCATCGGCCACCTCCGACGCCGCCCAGGGCGCCCGCGACGATGCCACGGCGGGCGCGACACTGGTGCAGCGCGCCGTGGAAGGCATCAACGCCGTGGCCGAATCGGCCGACCGGCTGGCCACGGAACTGAACCAGCTGGACGGTCAGGCGGGCGAGATCGGCCGCATCATCGGGGTGATCAACGACATCGCCGACCAGACCAACCTGCTGGCGCTGAACGCGGCCATCGAAGCGGCCCGCGCCGGGGACGCCGGGCGCGGTTTTGCCGTGGTGGCCGACGAGGTGCGCAAGCTGGCCGAAAAGACCATGTCCGCCACCAAGGAAGTGGAACAGGCCGTGCGCACCATTCAGCAGCGTTCGCACGACGCCATGCAGTCCATGCAGGTTACGGGCGGGCAGGTGACCGAAAGCACGCGTCTTTCCAATGAAGCCGGGCAGTCCATCAGCCGCATCACTGCGCGCATACAGGACATGGTGGAGCGGGTGGCCCAGATTGCCACGGCGGCGGAGCAGCAATCCGCCTCGGCAGAGGAAGTCACCGGCGCGGTGGAGGCCATCGCCACGGTGGCCGGTGAATCGGAAACGGGCGCGGTGCAGGCCTCTGCGGCCACACGGTATCTGGCCGGGCTTTCACAGGAACTGCTGACCCTGGCCGTGCGCTTCAGCGAGGCCAAGGTGGACGCGACCAAGCTGTGGAAGTCGCAGGGGCAGATGCGCGGGGTGCTGCCCAAGCTGATGCAGGAATTCGCCGTGGGCAACTACGGGCGCGATGTGGTGGCCAAGATGCTGGAGGCCATGGGCAACCCCGTGTTTCTGGCCACCGCCAACTACCCGGACCAGGTGCTGAAGCAGATGGCCCACGAGCTTTCGCGCATCACGGGCGATTCGACCAGGGAAGTGTTCCGCAAGCTGGGACGTTACACCATGGATGGTTTCTACAGGATGTACCGCCGCTACTTCAAGACCAACGACCTGAAGGAACTGTACCTGGGCATGGATGCACTGCACAAGCAGCTCACCAAGGACTATCCCGGCATCAATCCACCAGCGTTCACCTATGAGGACAAGGGGAACACCCTTGTGATGACCTATCGATCCTCACGCGCGCTGTTCGAGTATTTCGAGGGCATCATCCTTGGTGCGGCGGACTTCATGAAGCGGAAGGTCGATGTCAGGCTGACCCCGCAGAGCGAACATGTGGCACGAGCGGAAATCCGCTTTCTGGACTGAGCGCGCAATGTCCATTGACGGAAAGGGGACGTTTTCTCGCGGGGGCTTCCCCATTTTATACTTTAAACACGATGGGCGGTGCGGTACCATACATTTGCTGATGCCCTTGCCTGTGCGCACGGGCAGGACGGCGGGCGGCACGGGCGCGCGCCGGGATGGCGCAATCCGGCTGCCCGGGGGAAAGAAAGACGGCCGGGAGGGCTGCGGCGGCGCGCAGCAACGCCGCAGGGCAGGGACCATGACACGGCAGGGTACTTTGGTGCGGCGGGTTTGATGCCGCGACAGTCCGGGCATCGCGGGGATGCAGAACCACTGGAGACGGGACGCAGATGCAGGAATACACGGCGCTGGCGCGCGAGGTGCGGGAGCGGCTTGATCGTGTGGGCAGCGGGCTTGCCCTGCTGGTGCAGCGGCGCGAAGACGACTTTCTTGCCCTTGGCGCGGAATTGCAGGACGTGGCCATGCGGGTGCAGGATATCGCCGCGGACAGCCAGAAGCTGAACCACATCGCCTCGGGCGACACCGTACGCCATATTCTGGAAGAACTGGTGGCGGAACTGGACGCCATGCAGACCCTCTGCCACGTGGACGATGATGCCAAAGACGTCGCCATGCTGGCCCGCGCCCGCGAACTGGTGCACGAACTTTCCAAATCCATACGCGACTACGCCCGCGTGGTGCGCACCCTGCAGATGCTGGGCATTTCCACGCGCATCGAAAGCGCCCGCCTGGGCTCCGACGGGCGCGGCTTCAGCACCCTTGCCGACGATGTGGAAAAGCTGGGCTACAAGATCGTCGAATATTCCGATCGCATCATGCAGCAGGCCAAGACGCTGGACACCCTGGCCGAAAAGGCGGAGGCCAGCACCCGCGAGATGCACGAGATGCAGCGTGAATGCGCCTATTCGGTGTTCGGCTCCATCCGTGACAACATGGACACCCTGCACGAAGTGGCCGAGGGCAGCCGCAAGGCCTCGGAAGACGTGCGCGGCCACACGGCGGACATTGCCGTTTCCATGGGACACATCATAGGATCCCTGCAATTTCACGACATCGTGCGCCAGCAGGTGGAACACGTGGAGGAAGCCCTGGCCGACGCCCGCGCGGGTCTGGAAGGTTCCCCCGCCAATTCTTCCGCCAGCACCCCCGGCACTTCGGACGAACCCCCAGCCGACGAGGCCCTGGCCGTGGAACTGGCCGTGGCTGCGGACATCTGCGCCTTGCAGCAGGCCCAGTTGGAAAACGCCCGGGGCAGTTTTTCCGATGCCGTTTCCACCTTGCGGCGCGAACTGACGGCCATTGCCGCCAGCGTGCGCGGGGTGGGCCAGCGGACTGGCGGGTTTTCGGACGAAACGTGCCTGGGCGAAGGCTGCGGGGGCACTGCCGTTCTCGACCACATGGAGAGCAGCGTGTCGGAAATCGCCACGCGCATGCTGTCGCTGGCCGAGCAGGGCGAGCGCATGGGCCACGTCATGGTCGAGGTGGCCGAGATGGTGGCGCAGATGAGCGCCTTTCTTGAAGACATAGAAGACGTCGGCGACGAGATAGAGCTCATTGCGCTCAACGCCAGCATCCGCGCCGCACATACCGGTGAAAAGGGCAAGGCCCTGGGGGTGCTGGCCTCGTCCATCCAGCGGCTGTCGCAGGACGCGGGCGAAAGCACCACGGCCCTGGCCACCCTGCTGCGCGAGGTGGACGGTGTGGCCGGGCAACTCAAGACCTACGCCACCGCCTATCTCGACTCCTCGCGAGTATCCGAAATTTCCGAGGAACTGGAAGGGCTTACCCGTGGCCTGCGCGAAGTGAACGGCGAGGCCGCGCGGCTGTTCGCCAGTGTGGGACTGGCCTGCACGGAACTGGCCGACCAAGTGGACCATGCGGTGAAGGGGCTGGATTTCGACGCGCAGGTGGTGGCCGGACTTTCCGGGGCCGCCGACGACATGGGCGAGACGGCGGACATGCTGCGGGAACGGGTGCCTGCCTCGGCGCGGGCGGCTGCATCGCACCGCCTGGCCGCCATGCGTGACCGCTATACCATGGAGCAGGAACGGGTGCTGCATGGCCGCGTGCTGGGCGGCGGTCATGCGGCGCAAGACGCTGCCGCCGACGGAAGCGGGGACGGCTACGGCGACAACGTGGAACTTTTCTGAAAACACGGCATCGCGGCACCCTCCGCGATGCTCGCCGGACGCATGACCGGCCCGGTGACCATCAGGCTCATCCGGACCAGACGGCCCATGTGGCCCATGTGGCCTGACGCGACCGACAGGCCGACACCGGCCAGGAGATGTCGCCGTCAGCCATGCCCGGCGCTGAACCGCCAACTCCGAACATTCGAGCACGAGGGATCTCATGAGCAAGCTCATCATGACGGTGGACGATTCGGCGAGCATCCGGCAGATGGTAGGCTTCACCCTGCGCAACGCCGGGTATGAAGTCATCGAGGCCAAGGACGGCAAGGATGCGGTGAGCAAGCTCTCCGGCCCCATCAAGATGGTGATCACCGACCTGAACATGCCCAACATGGATGGCATAGAGCTGATCCGGCAGATTCGCGCCAACCCCGCGTACAAGTTCATCCCGGTCGTCATGCTGACCACCGAATCGCAGGCCACGCGCAAGCAGGAAGGCAAGGCCGCCGGGGCCACGGGGTGGATCGTCAAGCCGTTTCAGCCGGAACAGTTGCTGGCCGTGGTCAAGAAGGTGCTCGGCTAGGTCCGGCCGGGCGCATCGACGGGCCACCGGAACACCGGTTGGGTACGCAAGGCTGAACGG
This sequence comes from Nitratidesulfovibrio termitidis HI1, assembly GCF_000504305.1. NCBI lineage: Bacteria > Pseudomonadati > Thermodesulfobacteriota > Desulfovibrionia > Desulfovibrionales > Desulfovibrionaceae > Nitratidesulfovibrio > Nitratidesulfovibrio termitidis. The sequence continues at coordinate 589,298 of NZ_KI632512.1, read as the reverse complement.
GAAAGCCGGGGGCAACCGGCCCACCAGCCTGGCAATTCACCAGGTCTCGAAACCCCGCACAGGCTGGGTGTGCCCCTTCAACGCGCCCCGTTTGTCCTTCTGGCAACACGATCAAGGGCGGGCCGGATTCCCGGAACCGGGGCCCCCTGGTATTGACGGAATTGGCGGAATCAGCGTGCCCGGCATGATCAGGCGGGCCGGACAAGGAAGTACCGCATGCAATCGCAGGAAGACGCAAACAGGGCAGCCTTCATCGAAGAGGCGCAGGACCTGCTGGCGGAGCTGGAAACGGCCTTGCTGGAACTGGAGGCGCAGCCCGATGACCGCGACCTGGTGGCGCGTGTGTTCCGGGCCATGCATACCATCAAGGGCTCCGGGGCCATGTTCGGCTTTGACGACATCGCCCACTTCACCCACGACGTGGAAACGGTGTTCGACCGGGTGCGCAACGGCGAGGTGCCCGTCACGCGCCAGTTGCTGGACCTGACCCTGGCCTCGCGCGACCACATCGCCCAACTGCTGCACTGCGCGGTCACCGGCGACGCCCCGGACCTGACGCACGCCGCCGCCATCACCGCCTCGTTGCGGGCGCTGGTGCCCGCAGCCGTCACTGCCGCCGATGCCTCGCCGCACGACGCCGCCGACGGTGAATGCCCGGCGGAACCGGAAGCGCCGTGCCCCCCCTGCGCCCGCACCTGGCGGGTGCGCTTTCGCCCCGCGCCGCCGATTCTTTTCAGCGGCGCCAATCCCTTGTCCCTGCTGGACGAACTCCGCGACCTGGGCGGAGCGCAGGTGTTCCCGCACTTCAGCGAAGTGCCCGGCCTTGACGAATTGCAGCCCGAACTCTGCCACGTGTGGTGGGACGTGCTGCTTTCCACCGAGTCGGACGAGGCCGCCATTCGCGACGTGTTCCTGTTCGTGGAGGATGACGCGGACATCGACATCCGCCTGGTGGACGATGCGCGCATCGTGGATGATGCCGCCTACAAGCGGCTGGGCGAAATCCTGATCGAACGCGGGGACGTCAGCGCCGACGACCTGCACCGCGTGCTGGACGAACAGCGCCCCCTGGGCAGGCTGCTGTCCGACGCGGGCGTGGTGGAGGCCGAGAAGGTGGACGCCGCGCTGGCCGAGCAGCAGGCCATGCGGGCCATCCGCCAGACGCGCGACAAGGAATCTTCCGTACGCGAGGACTCCGGGGCCAGCATCCGGGTTGCCGCGTCCAAGCTGGACTTTCTGGTGGACCTGGTGGGCGAACTGGTCATCGTGCAGGCGCAGCTTTCGCAGGCGGCGCATCTGCGCAGCGACCCCGGCCTGCTGGGGCTGGTGGAGGAACTGGAGCGCCTCAGCGACGAACTGCGCGACACCACCCTTGGCATCCGCATGCTGCCCATCGGCACCACGTTCAGCAAGTTCCGCCGCCTGGTGCGCGATCTTTCGGCGGAACTGGGCAAGGACGTGGAACTGGTGACCCTGGGCGGCGAGACGGAACTGGACAAGACCGTCATAGAACGCCTGGGCGACCCGCTGGTGCACTGCCTGCGCAACAGCCTGGACCACGGGGTGGAATCGCCCGACGTGCGCGCCGCCGCGGGCAAGCCGCGCACCGGCACGGTAACCCTTTCGGCGGCCCATGCCGGGGGCGAGGTGCTGATCACCATCGCCGACGACGGCGCGGGCATCGACCCGGTACGGGTCATGGACCTTGCCCGCAAGCGCGGCGTTATCGCCCCTGATGCGGACCTGCCGGCGCGCGAGGCCATCGAGCTTATCTTCGCCGCCGGCTTTTCCACGGCGGAAAAGGTCACCAACGTTTCCGGCCGGGGCGTGGGCATGGACGTGGTGAAGCGTTCCATCGAGGCGCTGCGCGGCCGCATTGAACTGGACAGCGCGGTGGGCAAGGGCACCACCCTGACCATCCGCCTGCCGCTGACCCTGGCCATCATCGACGGGCTGCAGGTGCTGGTGGGCGGCGAATCGTACGTCATTCCGCTGAACCACGTGGAAGAATGCGCGGAACACGCCACCCCCAGCGCGGCCGAGGGCAGGCAGCGCATCATCAACCTGCGCGGGGAAATCGTGCCCTACATCCGCCTGCGCGAGCTGTTCGCCTCGTCCGGCCCCGCGCCCGCCATCGAGCAGGTGGTGGTGGTCGATGCGCAGGGCAGCCGGTTCGGTCTGGTGGTGGACTGCGTGGTGGGCGAGCACCAGACGGTCATCAAGAGCCTGGGCCGCATCTACAAGGATGTGCCGGGCATTTCCGGCGCCACCATCAAGGGCGACGGCAGCATGGCCCTGATCCTGGACGTGCCCGGCCTGGTGCAGCTTGCGGCGGACCAGCCCCAGCGGGGGCAGCGCGTTCCGGTGGCGTCGCACGGGGGCGGTGCATGAACTCCACCCGCAGTGACGGTCCGGCCCTGCCCCCAGGCTGTGCCCGCCCCGGCCCCATGTCGCAGAAGCTGTTCGACCGCATGAGCCGCTTCGTTTACGAACAGGTGGGCATCAAGCTGCCCGGCTCCAAGCGGGTGATGCTGGAGGCGCGCCTGCAAAAACGGCTGCGCGTGCTGGGCATGGCCAGCTACGACCAGTACGTGGACTATCTGTTCACGGAAAAGGGCGTTGCCGAGGAGTTGCGCAACTTCATCGACGTGGTGACCACCAACACCACGGAATTCTTCCGCGAGCCGCGCCATTTCGACTATCTGACCTCCACCTTGCTGCCCGGCTGGACGGGCGAGGCAGCGCGCCTGCGCGCTTCGCGCCCCCTGCGGGTATGGAGCGCGGGCTGTTCCATCGGCATGGAGCCCTACACCCTGGCCATGGTGCTGCGCGACTACGAGGAACGCACCCCCGGCTTCAGCTTTTCCATCCTGGCCACGGACATTTCGTCACGGGCGCTGCAACAGGCCGTGCGCGCCGTGTACGACGAGGAGCGGGTGCACAACGTGCCGGACCAGTTCCGCAAGCGCTACCTGCTGCGCAGCCGCGACCGTACGCGCCGCCTGGTGCGCATCGGGCCGGAGTTGCGCTCCGCCGTGCGCTTCGAGCGGCTGAACTTCATGGATCCCTTCAGCTTTTCCGAGCCCATGGACATCATTTTCTGCCGCAACGTGATCATCTACTTCGACAAGCCCACGCAGGAAGGGCTGTTCAGCCGGTTCTGCCAGTGCCTGCGTCCCGGCGGGCACCTGTTCATCGGCCACTCCGAAAGTCTTACCGGCATGGCGTTGCCGCTTGAACAGGTGGCGCCCACCGTCTACCGGAGGACGCGATGACCGCCCGCCGCATCAAGGTACTGGTGGTGGACGATTCGGCCCTGGTCCGCCAGACCCTGGCCGACATCGTCGCCAGCGACGAGGAACTGGAACTCATCGGCACCGCATCCGACCCCTTCGTGGCGGCCAAGCGCATGGAAACGGTGGCCCCGGACGTGATCCTGCTGGACGTGGAGATGCCGCGCATGGACGGCATCACCTTCCTGCGCAAGATCATGACTCAGCACCCCATTCCGGTGGTGATCTGTTCGTCGGTGACGGAGCAGGGGGCCGAGGCCACTTTCAAGGCCATGGAATACGGCGCAGTGGAGGTCATCCAGAAGCCGCGCATGGGCACCAAGCGGTTTCTGGAGGAATCCAGCATCCGCATCTGCGATGCGCTGAAGGCCGCCGCCCGGGCCAGACTGCGCAAACTCAGCCCGCTGGCCGCCGGGGTGCCGCCCAAGCTTTCCGCCGATGCGGTGCTGCCCGCCGCCACCCCGCTGACCACAACGGTGCAGCAGACCGAGAAGGTGGTGGTCATCGGCGCATCGACCGGTGGCACGGAGGCCCTGCGCGTGGTGCTGGAGGCGCTGCCCGCCGACTGCCCGCCCATCGCCATCGTGCAGCACATGCCGGAACACTTCACCGCCGCCTTTGCCAACCGGCTCAACGTCATCTGCCGGGTAACGGTAAAGGAAGCGCAGGACGGCGATGCCATGCGGCGCGGCCAGGTGCTCATCGCGCCCGGCAACCTGCACATGCTGCTGAAACGCAACGGCTCGCGCTACTATGTCGAGGTGCGCGAAGGCCCGCTGGTGCGCAGGCACCGGCCATCCGTGGACGTGCTGTTCCGTTCCGCCGCCCGGTACGCCGGGCGCAACGCCGTGGCCGCCATCATGACCGGCATGGGCGACGACGGCGCGGCGGGCATGAAGGAACTGTTCGACGTGGGCGCGCACACCATTGCCCAGGACGAGGCCAGTTGTGTGGTCTTCGGCATGCCGCAGGAGGCCATCAAGCTGGGCGGCGTGCGCAAGGTGGTTTCCCTGATGGAAATCGCCCCGGCCATCATCCGGGCCTGCTGATCCCGATGACGGCGATCGGACCGCAGGCCCCCGCACATCGGTACACGCAACGCATGTGGCGATTGCCACGGGGCTTTCCCCGGGGTGGTCGCCATGTTCCCCTCAACGACAACGCATACGGACCAAGGAGCATCGGACATGACTGATACCGGCACGCCGGAACCGAGAGGCGCCATTCTCCAGCGCGACAAGCAGACCTACGCCATCGTGCCCCGCACCCCCTGCGGCATGCTGTCGCCCGAAATCCTGGACGCCATTTCCCGCGTGGCGCGCAAGTACGCCATCCCCATCATCAAGATTACCTCCGGTCAGCGCCTTGCCCTGGTGGGCATGACGGCGGAGCAGGTGGAACCCATCTGGGAAGACCTGCGCATGGATGTGGGCCGCGCCGTGGAACTGTGCGTGCATTACGTGCAGGCCTGCCCCGGCACTGCGGTCTGTAAGCTGGGGCTTCAGGATTCGCTGGGGCTCGGCATCGAGATCGAACAGACGCTGGCGGAACAGCCCTTCCCGGCCAAGGTCAAGTTCGGCGTGTCCGGCTGCCCCATGTGCTGCGGCGAAAGCTACCTGCGCGACGTGGGGCTGGTGGGCACCAAGCGCGGCTGGACGGTGATCGTGGGCGGCAATTCCGGCGGGCACCCGCGCATCGGCGACGTGCTGGCCGAAGACCTGACCCGCGAGGCGGCGCTGGACCTGGTGCAGCGCTTCATGGCCCTGTACCGCGAAAACTCCGGCAAACGCCTGCGGGTGTCCAAGTACGTGGACAAGACCGGCATAGAGGCCATTCGCGCCGCGCTGTTGCCCGCCGCCGGGTAGGACGCGGGGCGCGAGCCCGCATGAAATGCGTACGGCAGGGCCGCCTTGGCGGTCCTGCCGTTTCTGCATCCGTGATGCGGATGCGGGATATGGGGCGTGGAGCGTGCTAGATGCCCTGCCTGCCGCTGCCCCGGCTGTCGTTGCCCTGTCCCGCCTGACCTGTCTGCCCTGTCTGCCCTGTCTGTTTGTCCCGGCGCGTTTCCTTGCCGGGGCCGTGGCGGTACAGCAGCACTCGCACCGGGTCCACGGTAACCAGGCCCTCGGACAGCAGTTCCTCGACGCGGGGCAGGAATGCCTCTATCTTGGGGGCGTCATCGATGATTTCGATCACGATGGGCAGGTCTTCGGACAGGCGCAGCACCCGCGCGGTGTGCACCACGCTGTTGGCGCCAAAGCCCGCCAGCCCACGGAATACCGTGCCGCCCGCCAGTCCTTCGCGCCGGGCCGATTCCAGAATGACGTCGTGCAGGGCGCGGCCCTTGTGGGTGTCGCGTTCGCCGGTGTAGATGCGCAGACGCAGGGCGTCGCCAGAAATGATGCGCATGGCGTGCTCCTTCCGGTTGCGGATGCAATGCCGTTTTTCCATGGGCGGGCAGGGCGTGGAGCTGGCCCAGAGTGGCCGTCCGGTGTCTCGGACCAGTCGTCCGGTGTCCTACACCAGCCGTCCGGCGCCAAGGCCCAGCCACACCAGGGCCAGGCCCAGCAGCAGCTGGCCGCCCGCGTACAGGGCAAAGGCCCCCCACTGCCCGGCCTCCAGAAGGCCCAGACTTTCGAAGGTAAAGGTGGAAAAGGTGGTGAACGCCCCCATGAAGCCGGTCAGCACGATGGTGCGCACGTCCGGAGGCAGGGAGATGCGCTGCTCGCAGAATCCCCAGACAAACCCGAACAGCAGGCAGCCCAGGATGTTCACAACGAAGGTGCCGAGCGGAAAGGAACCGGGCGCGGCCCGCTGCACAAGCCCGGCCAGGCCGTAACGGCTCAGGCTGCCCAGGGCGCCCGCAAGGCCCAGCAAGACGATCTTCTGCACGAAAAGGCCCTCTTTCGCGCCGCACGGGGCGGCGCCCGGCCGTGCCTCGTCTCCGTCTTCCACGTGCTGCCGCGATGGCAGCGGGAATGCGGGATGGCGGGGACGCGGTCCATGGAGTTCACATGGCACTGGAAATCGAAATCAAGTTCCCCGAGGCGGACCTTGCCGCGCTTCGCGGCGCATTGCAAGCGCTGGGGGCCATCGGCGGTTCGCCATATCTGGAATGCAATCGGGTGTACGACACGCCGGGGCGCGAACTGCGCGCGGCAAATACCTTGCTGCGCCTGCGCACCAAGACCGGACCGGACCTGCACGCCGCGGTGCTGACCATGAAAAAGCCGCCGGACGCAGCGCATGCCTCCATCCCCGCCGACGTGAAGGTGTGGGACGAGGTGCAGACCGGCGTGGCCGATGCGGACGCCATGCACCAGGTGCTGACGGGCCTGGGGTACGGCGTGGCCTTCGGCTACGACAAGGTGCGCGAGGTGTGGCGCATGGCCGGGGTGCACGTCTGCCTCGACACCATGCCCTTTGGCCCCGTGGCGGAACTGGAGGGCGACCGCGAGGCCATTCTGGCAGTGGCCGACAGGCTTGGCCTTGACAGGGCGCGCGCATCCACCGCAACGTATCACGATCTGAACCGCCAGTGGCGGGCGTCGCAAGGGCTGCCCCCGTCAGAGGATTTCACGTTCGACGCGACAGGGCTTGCCGCCGCGCGCCGGGTGGTTTTCGGCAACGGCGGGGGCGGGGCAGGCACCTTTGGCGCGGAGTGATCCGGAGCCATCCGGTGTGACCCCGTGCAATGGGGCGCAATGGGGCGCAATGGGGCGCGATCCGGCCCCGCCTGAAAAAGGTCACGATCATTCGGCCTTGCGGTCTTGCCCTGTGTGACCGCAAGCCCCTCGACAGCGGGCGGCGCGATGTTAGTATAAGAGCGTGCCGCCGTGCCCGGCCCGCGCGGCCACGTCGGCATTGCCGGACAGCGATGGCACATGCCGGGGCGCGGACACTGGCGGCCACCCGGAAACAGCGAAACGAGCACCCATGAGCACCCATTCCGACACCCAGCGTTTCCCCGCCATTCCGGCGTGCATGGCAGGCCCTTCAGAACCCGCTGGCCCATCGGGCTTGCCCGATGGCGGCAGGGACACCGAGATCCTCATCGAGGACGAGGTGCGCGAGCCCCGGATGTTCCGGGTGCTGCTGCACAACGACGACTACACGACCATGGAGTTCGTGGTGTCGATCCTGGTCGAGGTGTTTCGCAGAACACCCGACGAGGCGACGCGCATCATGCTGGCCGTCCACGAGAAGGGCGTCGGCGAATGCGGCGTGTACACGGCAGAGGTGGCCGAAACCAAGGTCGCCCTCGTGCATGCCCGCGCCCGGCGCGAAGGCTATCCACTGCGCTGCACCCTCGAAGAGGTATGACACATGATCGGAAGACGCCTTGAAGCAGCGCTTACCGCCGCCGTCAACGACGTGCGGACGCGCAACCACGAATTCCTGACGCTGGAGCATCTGCTCTACGCCATCACCGGCGAGGACGCGGGCAAGTCCATCCTCGAATCCGTCGGGGTGGACGTGAAGGCCCTGCGCCTGCGCCTGGAAACCTTTTTCGCCACCCATCTGGAACCGCTGCCCGCCGACACCCCTACAGAGGTCGTCCAGACCCTGGGCGTGCAGCGCGTGCTGCAGCGGGCCATCCGCCACATGCAGTCGGCGGGCAAGGCCGCCGTGGAAATCGGCGACGTGCTGGCCGCCATCTTCGAAGAAGACGACGCCTACGCCACCTATTTCCTGAAATCGCAGGGGGTGACCCGGCTGGACGTGCTGCAGCACATTTCGCACGGCATGCCCGAGGGCGGCGAGGGGGACGGCCCCGGCGACGCCGAGGGCGAGGAGGGCGCGCCCGATTCGCCGCGCACCGACGCGCTGGAAAAATTCACCGTGGACCTTACCGCCCGTGCCCGCGATGGCCGCATCGACCCGCTTATCGGTAGGGCCGGGGAACTGGAACGGACCATTCAGGTGCTGGCCCGGCGGCGCAAGAACAACCCGCTGTACGTGGGCGACCCCGGCGTGGGCAAGACCGCCATCGCCGAAGGGCTGGCCCTGCGCGTGGCGGGCGGCGACGTGCCCGAGGAATTCCGCGACGTGCGCATCTTCGCCCTGGACATGGGCGCGCTGCTGGCGGGCACCAAGTACCGTGGCGACTTCGAGCAGCGGTTGAAGGGCGTCATCACCGACCTCGGCAAGGTGCCGGGGGCCATCCTGTTCATCGACGAAATCCACACCATCGTGGGTGCCGGTTCCACCAGCGGCGGCTCCATGGATGCCTCCAACATCCTCAAGCCCGTGCTGGCCGACGGCAGCATCCGCTGCATCGGGTCCACCACTTACGAGGAATACCGCAACCATTTCGAGAAGGACCGCGCCCTGTCGCGCCGGTTCCAGAAGATCGACGTGCAGGAACCCTCGCAGGACGAATGCGTGGACATCCTGAAGGGGTTGCGCCCCTACTACGAGGACCACCACAAGGTGCGCTACACCCTGCCCGCCCTGCGCGCGGCGGTGGAGCTTTCCGCCCGGTACATTACCGAGCGGCTGCTGCCGGACAAGGCCATCGACGTGCTGGACGAGGCGGGCGCGGCGGCCCGGCTGCGGCGCGGGGCCCGCGCGGCGTCGGCATCCGATGCATCCATCGGCGTGAAGGACGTGGAAAAGGTGGTGGCGCGCATGGCGCAGATACCGTCGCGCACGGTGTCGTCCAGCGACCGCGACCGCCTGCGCACCCTTGATGAAGACCTGCGCAACGTGGTGTTCGGACAGGACGCGGCCGTGGGCATCCTGTCGCGAGCCATCCTGCGCGCGCGGGCGGGGCTTGGCCGCGAGGACCGGCCCACCGGCAGCTTCCTGTTCTACGGCCCCACCGGGGTGGGCAAGACCGAACTGGCCCGCCGCCTGGCAGAGGTCATGGGCATCGGCTTCGTGCGCTACGACATGAGCGAGTACATGGAGAAGCATTCCGTGTCGCGGCTTATCGGCGCGCCCCCCGGCTACGTGGGCTTCGACCAGGGCGGCCTGCTGACCGAGGCCATCCGCAAGCAGCCGTACACCGTGCTGCTGCTGGACGAAATCGAAAAGGCCCATCCGGATATCTTCAACATCCTGCTGCAGGTCATGGACTACGCCACGCTCACCGACAACACCGGGCGCAAGGCGGACTTCCGCAACGTGGTGCTGATCATGACCTCCAACGCGGGCGTGCGCGAAATGAGCGCGCCGTCCATCGGATTCGGGGCCACCGCGCAGGAAGACGTGGCGGGCAAGGGGCGCAAGGCCGTGGAGAACATGTTCAGCCCGGAATTCCGCAACCGGCTGGACGCCATGATCCCCTTTGCCGGGCTGACCACCCCGGTCATGGAGCGCATCGTGGACAAGTTCGTGCTGGAACTGGGAGCCGGGCTGAAGGACCGCCGCGTGCGTCTGGAACTGACCCCGGCGGCCCGCGCGCGCCTGGCCGAAAAGGGCTTTGAGCCTGCCTTCGGGGCGCGCCCGCTGCGCCGGGTGATCCGCACCGCGCTGGAAGACGAACTGGCCCGCGAGGTCTTGTTCGGCAAGCTGCGCAAGGGCGGCACCGCCATCGTGGACGTGGCCGCGCCGGAAGCGGCAGCCGCGCCCGCCAAGCCCGCCCGCAAGGGGAAGGGCAAGAGCGCGGCGAAGGGTTCGCCGTCTGCTGACGTGGCCGCGAATGTGGCCGCTGACGGGGCCGTGGCTACGCCGACAACTGCCGCCCAGACAAGCTCCGTTCAGACCGGGCCGCCCGACGCGCAGGGGATTGCCGGGCTGGGGCTGGTGTTCCGTTACGAGCCGCTTGGCGGCGACGAAGCCGCCACCGGAAAATGAACGTACGCGTGCTGGGTCGGATGACCGGGGATGGTTCCGATTTCCCCGATCCGGCTGCCGCACCGCCAGAGGGGCTGCTGGCCGTGGGGGGCGATCTTTCGCCCGCCCGGCTGGTGGCTGCCTACCTGCGCGGCATCTATCCCTGGTACGACCGGGGCACGCCCATCCTGTGGTGGTCGCCCGATCCGCGTTGTGCGCTGCTGCCGGACGAACTGCACGTGGCGCGCAGTCTGGCGCGGTGCATCCGTTCGAACACCTTCGAGGTTACCTTCGACAAGGCCTTTGCCCCGGTCATCCGGCGCTGCGCGGGCACGCCCCGGCAGGGGCAGCGCGGCACATGGCTGGTGCCCGCCATGATCAACGCCTATGAGGCGCTGCATCGTCTGGGCATCGCCCATTCGGCGGAGGCATGGCAGGACGGCAGGCTGGTGGGCGGGCTGTACGGCGTGGCCCTGGGCGGGGTGTTCTACGGCGAATCCATGTTCCGCCTGACGCCCGATGCCTCCAAGGTGGCCTTCACCTGGCTGGCGTCATGGCTGAGCCAGGCGGGCTGCACCCTCATCGACTGTCAGCAGACCACGCCGCACATGGTGCGCTTTGGCGCGCGCGAACTGCCGCGCCCGGAATTTCTGGCCCGGCTGGCGGACGGGGTGCGCGGCGGGCTGCGCCTTGCCGACGGCAGCGAGGCCCGCTGCCCGGATATTTCAGCGTTGCCGGTGCGGACATTGACGCCGGGGCCGGACGCCCCGTGGATGGGCGCGCAGCAGACAGGAGTGGACGCCAGTTCCGATCAAAGACCGGCCAGGCACTGGCGTGTCCCGGCCGGTTTCAGGCCTCTGTAGTCGGCGATGGGTGGAGCGGGCGACGGGTGGAGTGGGTCAGACGGCCCGCCAGCGCACCGCGTACGTTTCCGTACCGGGAGGTGCACCGTTCCAGACACTACCTGTTGTCCGGTGTTGTCACGTCCGGCGTCACCCGGTCCGGAGTTGCCCTGCCCGGTGGCGCACGGCGGCGCGGCGGGTTATTCCTGTTCGTGCACCAGCGGCTCGTGCTGGGCCAGATCGTAGAAACCGCGAATTGCAAAGGGCAGCGGATAGCGGGGCACCTCGTCGAAGCGGATGATCCCCATGGTCTTGCCTTCCGGCAGGGTAGAGAAGGGCACCACCCCGCGCGGCACCGGCAGTTGCAGCGGACAGGCGATGATGCAGGTCAGCCGGTCGGCGTAGCGCTGCGAAAGGTAGTTCACCACCGCGTCGCGTTCCGACTCGGTAAAGGCTTCCAGCACGGTACGCAGGGCGTCGGTTTCGGCTTCGGGGCCGGTAAGGTCTTCTGCGCCCGGAGCGTCCGGCTCCAGCGGGCCGCCGACAAGTCCGGGCATGCCGCGCAGGTTTGCCAGCGCCTCGGCGGTTGCGGCTTCGCCGGTCAGGCGGAAAAGATGGGCCTGAACGTTGCGCCGCCCCTTGAAGGTGCGGATGGTGACGGATATGACGTGGATGCGCTCCACCGGGGGCGTGCCTTCCACGGGAATGACGGTCAGTTCCATGCGGGCTCCATGCGTGGTTCCGGCATGCCGGGGTAGTGAACCGGGCAGCCGAAAGCGCGTGCTTCGTCGGGTTTGGCGTGGCGGCCATCGGTATGCGCCTGCGTGTGCAGGCAACGGGGCGTGCCGCTTCCGGATTTTTCTAGACCATCTTTCCGACGGATGGAAGGGGGCGGCAGGCCGAACCGCGCCTGCATTCCCCCTCCGGCGGGCGTTCATCGGGGTGCATCGCCGTTTGAAGGCCCCGCCGCCGTTGCGCGGCAGGGAGCCTGGTGACGGCATGTGCGGTGACAGCATGGCCGATCACTGCATGTCTGGTGACAGCATGGCCGGGGCGCCAGCCCGCCAGACTCTTTTCATACATCACGGGCCCGCAACGGGCCACGGACACACATATGACCCAATCCCCGTTCATCCTGCGCACCGAGTACGAACCGCGCGGCGACCAGCCCGAGGCCATTGGCCAGATCGTCTCCAACATCGAGGCGGGCGTGACCGACCAGGTGCTGCTGGGCGTCACCGGTTCCGGCAAGACCTTCACCATGGCCCAGGTCATTGCCCGCTGCGGCAGGCCCGCCCTGGTGCTGGCCCCCAACAAGACCCTGGCCGCCCAGCTGTATAACGAATTCCGCCAGCTGTTCCCGGAGAACGCGGTGGAATATTTCGTCAGCTATTACGACTACTACCAGCCGGAAGCCTACGTGCCGTCGTCGGACACCTACATAGAGAAGGATTCGTCCATCAACGACAACATCGACAAGCTGCGCCACGCGGCCACCCACGCGCTGCTCACCCGGCGCGACGTGGTCATCGTGGCCTCGGTGTCGTGCATTTACGGCCTGGGTTCGCCGGAATACTACGCCAAGCTGGTCATCCCCGTGGAGACCGGGCAGCGGCTTTCCATGGACGCGCTGATCACCCGGCTGGTGGAGGTGCAGTACGAGCGCAACGACTACGACTTCCATCGCGGCACCTTTCGGGTGCGCGGCGACGTGCTGGAAATCATTCCCGCCTATCATCACGAGCGGGCGCTGCGCATCGAATTTTTTGGCGACGACATCGACGCCATCAACGAGATCGACCCGCTCACTGGGCAGGTGCTTGCATCCGTGGGCAAGACGGTCATCTACCCCGCCAGCCACTACGTGTCCGACCGCGACAACCTGGTGCGCGCCATTTCCGACATCCGCGACGAACTGGGCGAACGCCTGCGCGAACTGAAGGGCGGCAACCGGCTGGTGGAAGCGCAGCGGCTGGAACAGCGCACCATGCTCGACCTCGAGATGATGGAAGAGATGGGCTACTGCAACGGGGTGGAAAACTATTCGCGCCATCTGGATGGCCGCAAGGCGGGCGATCCGCCCTCGTGCCTGCTGGACTACTTTCCCGACGATTTCCTGCTGTTCGTGGACGAATCGCACATCACGGTTTCGCAGGTGGGGGCCATGTACAAGGGCGACCGGTCGCGCAAGTCCACCCTTGTCGATTACGGGTTCCGGCTGCCCTCTGCGTTGGATAACAGGCCGCTGGAATTTCACGAATTCCTGGCCCGGCTGAACCAGGCCATCTATGTGTCCGCCACGCCGGGCAAGTGGGAACTGGACCGTTCGCAGGGCATCGTGGCCGAGCAGATCATCCGGCCCACCGGCCTTGTGGACCCCATCACGGAAGTGCGCCCGACAAAGGGACAAGTCGATGATCTTTTGGGCGAATGCCGCCTGCGCGCCGCGCGCGACGAGCGGGTGCTGGTGACCACCCTGACCAAGCGCATGGCCGAAGACCTGACCGAATACTTCAACGAGATGGGCGTGGCCGCCCGCTACCTGCATTCCGACATCGACACCATGGAGCGCATGGCCATCATCCAGGCGTTGCGGCGCAAGGAATTCGACGTGCTGGTGGGCATCAACCTGCTGCGTGAAGGTCTTGATATTCCGGAGGTTTCTCTGGTATCCATACTGGATGCGGACAAGGAGGGCTTTCTGCGCTCCACGGGTTCGCTCATCCAGACCTTTGGCCGCGCCGCGCGCAACGCTGAAGGCCGGGTGCTGATGTACGCGGACGTGGTGACCCGCTCCATGCAGGCCGCCATGGACGAAACGGCGCGGCGGCGCGAACGGCAGACCGGCTACAACGAGGCGCACCACATCGTGCCCGCCACCATCCGCAAGGCGGTGGAAACCCCGTTCGACGCCATCTACGCCGAAGCCGCCGAAGCCAAGGGCCGCAAGGGCAAGGGGCGCAAGGGCGCGGCGCAGGCGGCGGAAACCTTTGCGCCTTGGTCCAGCGACCCGCACGAACTGGCCAAGCAGATCCAGCAGCTTGAGCGCGACATGCGCGAGGCCGCCAAGGAACTGGAATTCGAGCGGGCGGCGGAACTGCGCGACCGCATCCGGCTGCTGCGTGAACACCTGCTGGGGGCCACGGGGGCCGGCTAGCATACGGGCGAAGACGTCGGCGGCACGGCGCGTCGGCACAGGTGATGGGGTGCACGCCCCACGGCGGGCGAGGGTGCGCAATGGTGCATACGTCCAGCTCATTCCGGGCCACAACGGTCACACAGGACAACGGCGCATGCGGCAACACCCGCTGATCACCCTGTACCATCGGCTGCGCACCCGTCTTGGCGCATGGGGGCCACTGGTCATCAGCCAGTGCACCATGCTGCTGGTGTTCGCCTCGGCAATCTGGGCCTATGCGCACATCGAGGGCTGGTCCCTGTGGGACAGCTTCTACATGGTGGTCATCACCCTTTCCACGGTGGGCTTTCAGGAGGTGCACCCCCTGTCGCCACCGGGCCGGGTGCTGACCACGGTGCTGATTCTGACGGGTGTCGGCAACTTCGCCTTCATCCTCGGCGCGTTCTCGCAACTGCTGGTGGATGGCAAGCTTTACAAAGTGCTCGGGAGGCGCAGGGTGCTGAAGACCATATCCTCGCTGCGCGGCCACTGCGTCATTTGCGGCTATGGCCGCATCGGCTCTGTGGTGGCGCGTGAACTGATGCAGGAAGGCGTGCCCATCGTGGTGGTGGAAAACGACCCGGTTGCCGTGGAACGGCTGGAAAACGACGGCATAGTGCACCTTGCGGGCGACGCCACCAGCGACGACGTGCTGAACGCCTGCAACATCGGGCACGCCCGGGCGCTTATCGCCGCGCTGTCGCTGGATTCCGCCAACGTGTACGTGGTGCTCAGTGCGCGCCAGTTGAACCCGGACATGGCCATCATCGCCCGCGCGGGCGATGCCTCGCACATCGGAAAGTTGCAACTGGCGGGCGCGGACCGGGTGTTCCTGCCGCATCACCTTGGCGGACTGCGCATGGCCCAGTCCATTTTGCGGCCCACGGTGACCACGTTCATGGAGCTGGCCCACTCCAAGACCGACCTGAACATCCAGATGGAAGAGCTGACCGTGGGCGACGCCTCTGAACTGTCGGGCAAGACGCTGATGGCGTCGGGCATCCGGCAGCGGTTCAACCTGATCGTCATCGGGGTGAAGAAGCCCGACGGACGCATGCTGTTCAACCCGGAATCGACCTACGAACTGAACCCCGGCGACACCCTGGTTACCGTGGGCAGGCCGGAGAACTTCCGGCAGTTGCAGGAGATTCTGTGACGGATGGAGTTGGTCCGGAACGCGGCCCGGACTGTGGCACGGATAGTGGCACGGATGCGGCGTCGGGGGGTGCCCCCACATCCGCACCCGTCTTTGTCCCCGTCATCGCCACGGTCATCCTGCACTACGGCGACCCGGCATTGGCCGCCAATCTGGCAGACACCATGCGCCGGGCCGACCCCGATCCCGTGAACCAGGCGGAGCGGGTGCTGGTGCTGGACAACGCGGCTCCGCGCCCGGCCATCGGCGCATGGCGCAGGCTGCCGGACAACCTGTTCTGGGGCGGTGCGCTGGCGTACTGCCTGGACGCCGCGCGGGACATGGGGTGCACGCACCTGTGGTTTCTGAACAACGACATTTCCTTCGAGACGCGCCCGCCGCTGGTAGCGCGCGCAGCCCTGCGCATGGCCCGCATGGGCGCGGCGCTGGCTGCGCGCGGGCAGGGCGGCCCTTCCGGAAAGGAGGGCAGGGTGGGGGTGTACGCCCCGGCGGTGGACCGCAACCCCTACCACCCGCAGATGGTGCGTGATGCGCGCCTACAGTACCGGCGTGTGGCGCTGGTGGACGGCATTGCCCCACTGATAGACCTTGATTGCGCCCGCGAGGTGGGCGGCGCGGACTGCGCCGACAATCCGCGCGGCTACGGGGTGGATGTCTGGCTGTCACTGCGGGCGCACCGCGCGGGCTGGCCGGTGGTGGTTGACCATCAGCTTGTTGTCCGGCACCGCTACCACACCACGGCGCGCTCGGTGGACGGCTTCATGGATGCCGCCGCCCGCGCCGAACACGAGTACATGACCCGCCGCCTCGGCCCCGCATGGCGCGACGAGGTGGCCCGGCTGCAACACCAATGGACCGACGAGACCAGGCTGTGAGCATTTCCGACGAAATTTCCCCCGCCAATACGGCACCCGAAGCAGCGCCCGCTGCACCTTCTCATGTTGCCGCCCGCGCGGAAGCCCTGCGCGAATTGCTGAACTACCACAGCCAGCTTTACTACGTACAAGGTACTCCGGAAATTTCCGATGCCGAATACGACGCCCTGTTCCGCGAATTGCAGGACATCGAGGCGGAATGGCCAGAACTGCTTACTCCAGACTCTCCCACTCATAATGTGGGGGCAAATTTGGGTGTGCATATTACCGGCCACGTTGACATGCGAGTAAATGTGTCCCTCAGCGCTAACGGTCGAGCAGGGCAGACCGTGACTCGGGCGCACTCTTTGCCGATGTATAGTTTGGATAATGTATTTTCTGCAGATGACTGGGATGCCTTTGTGAAACGGTTAGTGCGGGCCGAGCCAAATGCGCCGCTAGTTTTTTGGTGCGATCCAAAGATGGATGGCTTGGCAATTGAAGTCATTTACGAACATGGTGTTTTTGATAGCGCGTTAACCAGAGGCAATGGCGAAATTGGCGAGGTGGTCACCGAGGCAGTGAGCACTGTGCGCAATCTGCCACCTCGGCTTCTTGGTGACGGCCCCCACCCGACGCGGCTTGAGGTCCGAGGCGAGTTGATCATGACTCGTCATGATTTCGAGGCCCTCAACGCCGCCCGACGCGGCGCGGGCGAAAAGCTGTTCGCCAACCCGCGCAACGCCGCCGCCGGGTCGGTACGCCAACTGGATGCCTCGGTCACGGCGGGGCGTCCGTTGCGCTTTCTGGCCTACGGGGTGGGGCAGGTGCTCTGGCCTGTGGAAGTGACCAGCGGTTCGTCCCCAACCGCGCAGGGGCCGGAGGCGCGCTGGTCCACCCACGGGCAGGTCATGGCCGCACTGGCGGAGTACGGCTTTGGCACGCCGCCCGGTGCACGGCGCTGCGAGACCCCGGCGGAGGTCATGGCCTATTACGAAGACCTGGGTCGACGCCGGTCGGAACTGCCCTTCGACATCGACGGGGTGGTGGCCAAGCTGGACGATCTGGCCGCGCAGGCCGCGCTGGGCTATACCGCCCGCGCCCCGCGCTGGGCCATCGCCCTGAAGTTCCCGGCGCACCAGGCAACCACCCGGCTGGAACACATCGCCATTCAGGTGGGCCGCACGGGGGTGCTGACTCCGGTGGCGGAGCTTGCCCCGGTGGCCGTGGGCGGGGTTACCGTGTCGCGGGCCACCCTGCACAACGAGGACGAAATCCGCGCCAAGGATTTGCGCGTGGGCGACATGGTGGTGGTGCAGCGTGCGGGCGACGTGATTCCCGAGGTGGTGCGCCCGCTGGTGGACCAGCGCCCGGCGAACGGCCTGCCGGAGTTCGAATTTCCGCGCGCCTGCCCCGTCTGCCATACCCCGGTGCGCCGTGAACCCGGCGAGGCCGCATGGCGCTGCGTCAACGTGGGCTGCCCCGCCGTGGTGCGCCAGTCCATCATTCACTTCGTGTCAAAGGCCGGGCTGGACATCCAGGGCGTGGGCCGCAAGTGGGTGGAACTGCTGGTGGACCGGGGCAAAGTGGCCAGCCCGGCAGATCTCTTTGCGCTCGACAAGCAGACCCTGCTGGCCTTCGAACGCATGGGGCCGAAACTGGCGGAGAATTTCGTCGCCGCCTTTGACGCGGCACGCACCGGGGCCACCCTGAATCGGCTCATCTGCGCGCTGGGCATCCGCCACGTGGGCGAACAGACCGCGCGCACCCTAGCTGCCCACTTTGCCGATCTCGACGCGCTGGGGGCTGCGGAAGCCGAGACGCTGCAACAACTGCCGGACATCGGGCCGGAGGTGGCCGCCTCCATCCGTGCCTTTTTCGCCAACGAGGGCAACCGCGCCCTATTGGAACGGCTGCGAGGCGTGGGCCTGTGGCCGGTGCGTCCGGAAGCGGACGCGGCAGGCGCACCGGGTGGAGGCAGCGGCCCCCTGGCCGGGCTGGGCGTGCTGTTCACCGGCTCGCTGACCACGCTCACCCGTTCGGATGCGGAACGTCGTGCCGTGGCCGCCGGAGCGCACATCCTCGGCAGCGTCAGCAAGAAGCTGGACCTGCTGGTGGTGGGCGACAAGCCCGGCTCCAAGCTCGACAAGGCCACGAAACTCGGCATACGGGTACTGCGGGAACAGGAATTTCTGGACCTGCTGGAAGGCAGGGGCGGGGATGTGAAGCCTGCGGGGGGCGACGGCACGCCCGGCAATGAAGATGAAGTCTCCGCAGTGCCTGCAACTCCGCCTGCTCACGTTTCATCCGACGTGTCCGGTGACGTGGGCGAAACCGGCAAGCCCGAAGCCCCTGCCGCATCGACCAAACAGGATCTGCCCCGCAAGAAGGATCAGCATTCGTTGCTGTGATCCCTGCTTTTTCAGATCAGACGCCGCGCACGCCGGGCCGCATCCGGTTTCGGTGGCGCGCGCATAACGCATAAGGAGCGAGCATGAGCACTTCGATCATCGTCACGGGCGCGGGTGGCCGCATGGGTTCCACCATCTGCCGCATGGCGCAGGAAGACCCGGCCCTTACGCTGGCCGCCGTTGTCGAACGTCCCGAACGCCTGGCCTCGCTCGACGTGTGGAAATGCCCCGCCGGCAGCGACGCGGATGCGGTGTTTGCCCAGGCGCCCGGCGGCGTGGTGGTGGACTTCACCTCGCCAGAGGCCAGCCTGGCCAATGCCCGCGCCGCCGCCAAGGCGGGCGTGTCGCACGTCATCGGCACCACGGGCCTTACCGCCGAGCAGAAGGCGGAACTGGCCGAACTTGCCAAGACCGCGCGCATCTTCTGGGCGCCCAACATGAGCATTGGCGTCAACGTGCTGCTGAAAATCCTGCCGCAACTGGTGCAGCAACTGGGCGAACAGTACGACCTGGAAATGGTGGAACTGCACCACAACCGCAAGAAGGATTCGCCCAGCGGCACCGCCCTGCGCCTTGCCGAATGCCTTGCCGAGGCGCGCGGCTGGAATCTGCCGGACGTGGCCAACTACCACCGCGAAGGCATCATCGGCGAGCGCCCCAAAGACGAAATCGGCATCCAGACCATTCGCGGCGGCGACGTGGTGGGCGTGCATACCATCTACGCCATGGGCCCCGGCGAACGCATCGAAATCACCCACCAGGCACACTCGCGCGAAAACTTCGCCCAAGGCGCACTGCGCGCCGCCAAGTGGCTGCCCCAGCAGCAGCCCGGCACGCTGTATTCCATGCTGGACATGCTGTAGACGGTGATTGAAGAATAATCGGGGGAAGGGACCCTTTGAAAAGGGTCTCCTTCCCCCGTACCCCCATCCCCCCAAACTTTTTAATGGGGTGTTCGGGGCCAGAATGATTGGGCATTTTCCCATGCAGCAGTGCGCAGTCGACGTCAGTGCCCAATGAAAAAGTTTTGAAAGAGGGGAGAGGGGTTCGGGGAGAGGGGAGAAAACTTTTTCAGAAGTTTTCTCCCCTCTCCCCGAGGTCCATCCCAGCCTCTGTCATTCCGGAGAACATCAATGAACATCGCGTTGTTGCAGTTGAACATGGTGGTGGGCGACGTGGCGGGCAATGCGGCGCGCATCGAGGCGGCGGTCCGCGATGCGGCGGCGCGGGGTGCGGGGCTGTGCGTCACGCCGGAGCTGACCATCTGCGGGTACCCGCCACGCGATCTGCTGCTGCGGCGCGATTTCGTGCCCGGCTGCCGCAAGGCGCTGGAGGCGCTGGCGCTGCGGCTGAAGGATGCGCCGCCGGTGCTGGTGGGCGCGCCGGTGCCCAATCCCACGCCGGTGGGCAACCGGCTGCACAACGCGGCGGTGCTGCTGCACGAGGGCACGGTGACGGTGGCCACGCGCAAGGTGCTGCTGCCCACGTACGACGTGTTCGACGAGCGCCGGTATTTCGAGCCGGGGGTGAACTGCGGCGCGGTGACGGTGGCGGGCTGGCGGCTGGGCGTCACGGTGTGCGAGGACATCTGGAACGACAAGACCTTCTGGCAGGAACACCGCCAGTACGAGACCGACCCGGTGGCGGACCTTGGGCTGGCGGGGGTGGACGCCATCATCAATCTTTCGGCATCGCCGTTCACGCTGGGCAAGCAGGCGGTGCGCGAGAGGATGCTGTCGCGCGTGGCCTCGCGTTACCGGGTGCCGGTGCTGTACGCCAACCAGGTGGGCGGCAACGACGATCTGCTGTTCGCGGGCAAGAGCGTGGCCTTTGACGCGGTGGGGCACCTCATCGCGCGGGGCCGTCCGTTCGAGGAAGACACGCTGCTGGTGGACGTTGCGGCGGGCACGGGCGCCATCTGCCCGGACCCGGCGGAGCCGGAGGCGCAGGTGTGGCACGCGCTGGTCATGGGCACGCGCGACTATGCCCGCAAGTGCGGGTTCACCGGCGCGGTGCTGGGCCTTTCCGGCGGGGTGGATTCGGCGCTGGTGGCCGCCGTGGCGGCAGAGGCGCTGGGGCCGGAAAACGTGCGGGGGCTGCTGATGCCCTCGCCCCATTCCAGCGAAGGCAGCGTGACGGATGCGCTGGCCGTGGCCCGCAATCTGGGCCTGCCTGCTGACACGGTGCATACGGTGCCCATCGGCCCGCTGATGGAGGGTTTCGACGCGGCGCTGGCCCCGGTGTTCGGCGCGCTGGGTCGCACCGAGCGAAACGTGACGGAAGAAAACATCCAGTCGCGCATCCGGGGCAACCTGCTGATGGCCGTGTCCAACAAGTCGGGCGCGGTGCTGCTGACCACCGGCAACAAGTCTGAGCTGGCCGTGGGCTACTGCACCATCTACGGCGACATGGCGGGCGGCCTTGCGGTCATCGCCGACGTGCCCAAGACCCTGGTGTACCGGGTGTGCCGCTGGCGCAACGCCCAGGCCGGGTACGACCTGATTCCCACGGCCATCCTGGACAAGGCCCCCTCGGCGGAACTGCGGCCCGACCAGAAGGATACCGACAGCCTGCCCCCGTACGACGTGCTGGACGCCATTCTGGAGCGCAGCGTGGTGCACCACATGGACCGCAACGCCGTGGTGGCCGAAGGCTTCGACCCCGCCGTGGTGGATAACGTGCTGCGGCTGGTGCGCATTTCGGAATTCAAGCGGCGGCAGGCCGCACCCGGACTGAAGGTGACCGACCGCGCCTTCGGCACCGGCTGGCGCATGCCCGTGGCAAGCCGATTGGTGTTGGAGTAGAGAAGATGGAAGCCGTTATTTGAAGCCTATTCAAACTGCCAAAAGGCGTTGCGGCTAGGTATCGGAGGACTCCTGTCAACGTCCCCATACCTGGAATGCAAATATTGCACAGTTGAGCAGGCCGACCGCGACCAGAAAGAGCGTCAAAAGGTTTAACCTCTTTCCGATATTGGATTGCTGCCGCGCTAATAGTATCTGAAGACGCAGTTCGGCATTGCGGCGGGCTTCAGGATCGCCAAAGCCACACCCATCATCCGATAGAGAGTCAACCAGGGATTCCAAATTTTCTTTTTTCATAGCAAGATAGCCCTGTTATCAATTGCACTGTACGGTTGGATGACAACGCTTTTATATGCTTAAAGTTTAAATATAGGCATATGTCACCATCGGAGCAGGCAATTTAATGCCGTTGTTGTGCATGCATTGCAACAGACACCATGGCCTGCTAGGTAGGACATTTGGCATAGCGTTCAGTTCTCCAGCCGCACCCGCTGCTCATAATACGCCGCGCCGTCGCCCATGTCGGTGGCCAGCGGTGCGATGAGGGCATTGGGCGAGCGGCCATGGGCCAGCCAGCCGCCACGCGGCATGACGACGGTGCGGGGGTGGAGGCCGGGCAGGGTTTGCACCTGCACGGGCATGCGGCCATGCGGCGAGGCGATGAACACGGGGCGGTCCAGGTCCAGTGCGGCAAGGGCGGGGCATTCCGGCGCCACCTGCACGATGAGCGGGGCGGCATCATCGGTGGGCTGGCGTTCGGGTAGGCCCACCTGCGAGTTGAGATGGTCCGGGGCCAGCAGGGTCAGCAGGTGCAGGGGGTAGTCGTCCTGTGAAACGCCATTCGCCGTGGTCACGGCTGCGCCGTCCATGTGCAGGGCCTGGGGCAGGTGGTACAGACCGTCGGGGTGGGCGAAGCGCAGGCCTTCCCACGCGACCGGGGCACGTTTGGCCTTGGTCCAGCCGGTGGCCTTCAACTCTTCAAGTGAAACTTCAAGGTAGGGCGAACGCAGGGCCTGCCGCAGCACGTCTTCCCGGTCGGGGAAGGGAATGGGCCGCGCCAGTCGCTCCGCCACGCCGCGCGCGATGTCGAAGTCGTGGCGCACCTCGCCGGGCATGGGGCAGGCGGGGGCGGCATAGGCAATGTAGTTGTGGTAGGCAGAGCCGAAGATTTCCTCGCGCTCCAGCACCAGCGCACAGGGCAGCACCACGTCGGCCCGGCGGGCGGTGTCGGTCAGGAAGGCCTCCACCACCACGGTAAAGTCGATGGACTCCACGGCACGGGCCAGCGCCGGAGCGTCGGGCGATTGGTTCACCGGATTGAAGGCGTCCACCCACAGGAAGCGCACCGGCGGGTCGGCTTGCGCCAGTTCCTGCGCCAGATGCGAGAGCAGGAAGGTGCGGGCGGGCGTGCCAGCTTTCTTGCCCCACGAAAGGTCCAGGCTGCGGCCGGATGAAATGCCGTAGTACGCGCCCCCACCGGAAACGCCCATGTTGCCGGACAGCATGACCAGCGCGTTGATGAACCGCACGCTCTCGCCGCCGCGCAGGTAGCGTTGCAGCCCCCAGCCCAGCAGACTGGCCGTGGGGCCGCCATTGCCCGTCTGACCGCGCATCCACTTGCACAGGATATCCAGATCTTCGGTGGTGGCGTCGCAGGCGGACAACAGGTCCGCTTCGCTCATTGCCAGCAGCATAGCCCGGAACTGCTCGAAGCCGTGCGTGCGCTCGCTGATGGTCGGCGGCACGGCGTCTTCCGTCAACAGACGACGGATGGCCGCTGCGGCCAGAAAGCGGTCACTCCCGGGGCGGATGCGGATGCGCGCGTCCGTAAAGGCGTCGTTGTCGTCGCCGCCGGGAGAGATGGTCAGCACCGGCACGCCTCGCTTGCGGGCGTCGCGCACCATCAGTCCCAGATGCAGCGAGGACCGGGCCAGATCCTTGCCCCAGTTGACGATGGCGGCGGCGTTGGCCAGGTCGTCGCTGTCGTTGTGGTCCGGCGCGCCGAAGTCGGCCTCGCAGGCTGCATCACCAGCCCCGTCGCACAGCGAGCCGCGCTTGCTGGCCGCGCCCAGGCTGTTGAAAAGATAGTTGCTGGCTTCGGCCAGCGCCCCCCGATAGCCGAAGCCGCGCAGGTGCAGGATGGATTCCGGCGTATCGCGCAGCCCGTCCAGCCTTGAAGCGCACAGGCTCAGCGCCTCGTCCCAGGTGGCCGGGTGCAGCGCGCCGTCCGCGCCGCGCACCAGCGGCGTGGTAATCCGGTCGGGGCTCAGGCGGCGGGCGGCCAGCCCGCGCCCCTTGACGCAGACCACCCCGCGCGTGAACGGGTGGTCCGGGTTGCCGGAAACGCGCACACCCCCGGCGGGGTCGTCGTGCAGGGATATTTCTTCGTCGGGCAGATGCACCACCAGCGAACAGGCCCCGTGACAGTCGAGGGAACAGGCGGAAAGGCGTTGCATGCGAAACTCCGTGGGGAGCGGGTTGGCGAAAGGGCAGGGTGCTCGACGGCAGCGGCTGGCCGCGAATGATGTGACGTAACGCCGCCCGGTTGTGGTCAGGTCGTGGCCCGGTCAGGCGGCGGTCAGGGAGCGGGCTGGGCGCGGTCAGGGCGTGACGAGTATTCCGCCCTCCCCGCACAGCCACCGTACACCGCCCCACCATGTATTCCGTGACCTCGATCACGGAAAGACGGCGCGAGGTGTGTCATTACAGAGCAGCACCAGAAAACCACGAAAAAAGGGCCGGACCCGGCAGCAACCGGACCCGGCCCCATCCGGTCAGGGAATGGACGCTGCTGGCAGTCCCTAGTCCTTGTACAGCTTGTCGCCGGGAATGACGGGAATGCCCGCCTCGTTCAGCACTTCGATGGCCTGATCGGTACGGTCGAAGCGGAAGATGAGCACGGCGTTGGCGCCGTTCTGCTGCACGAAGGCGTACATGTATTCCACGTTGACGCCGCGCGTGCTCAGCAGTTGCAGAATGCTGTCGAGGCCGCCGGGATGGTCGGGCACTTCCACGGCCACCACCGAAGTACGGCCCACGGTGAAGCCCTTTTCCTTCAGGGCGGCCTTGGCCTTTTCGTGGTCGTGCACGATCAGGCGCAGGATGCCGAAGTCCGAGGTGTCGGCCAGCGACAGGGCGCGGATGTTGATGCCCGCCTCGGCCAGGGTGTGGGTTACCTCGGCCAGGCGTCCGGCCTTGTTCTCGAGAAATACGGAAATCTGTTCCACTTTCATGGCGACAATCCTTTTGCGGGGTGAAGCAGGCCGGTTCGCCCTGCCGTTGCTGTCATTGAAGGTGGATAGCATCCCCGGCGGGCTGTTGACAAGCCGGAGCGGACTGGCCGGAGGCGGATGTGACGCCCCGATACGCCCGGCCAGATGCGTCCTTCCTGATGCACATGCCCATCCGGCGCTTGCGGAAGCAGGGCCCATGGCTATATTGAACACGCACGCTGCGCGTGTCGCACTTCGCGGCCCGGCGCACGGCAAGCACCGTGGAGCATCGATGTCCAACGCCATGAATTTCGCCTTCATGCGGGAAGAACCCGCACCGCCCAACGGGCGGCGTGTCGCCATCATCGGGGCCGGGCCTTCGGGCCTTGCCGCCGCCGGGTACCTGGGGTGCCTGGGCTATCAGGTAGAGGTCTACGACAAGCTGCCCAAGCCCGGCGGCCTGATGCTGTTCGGCATTCCGGGCCACCGCATCCCGGCGGACCGCATCCAGCGCGGGGTGTTCACCCTGTCGCGCAAGTTCGGGGTCAACTTCCACAACAAGACCAAGATATGTTGCAGCGCCCCCCTGCACGAAGAAGAGGGCGACCATTTCTCGTGCGACATCCGGGGCCTTGGCGAACTGGTGGAAGACCATGACGCGGTGATCATCTGCAGCGGCGCGTGGAAATCGCGCAAGCTGGGCATACCCGGTGAACAGCTGAAGGGCGTCTATTCCGGTCTGGAATTCCTGTTCCCCATCCGCGCGGTGAAGTACGCCACCAGCAATGTTTCCGTGCCGCCGGTGGAAGGGCGCACCGTGGTGGTCATCGGGGCCGGGCATTCGGCCATGGACGTGGCCCACAGCGCGAAAGCCCTGGGGGCAAAGCGCGTGGTCATGGTGTACCGGCGCACCAAGAAGGAAGCCCCGGCGGGCAGCTACGAGGTGGACCGGCTGATCGACGTGGGCTGCGAATGGCTGGAGCGGCGCACCCCGCTGCGCATCGTGGCGGATGAAACCGGCCAGCACGTGGCGGCGCTGGAAATGGCCGACGCCAACACCGGCGAGACCGAAGTGCTGCCCGCCGACGTCATCGTGACCTCCATCGGCGAAATCCCCACCCCGCCGTTCCAGAAGGAACTGGGGCTGGAAAACGTGCGCAAGGGCGAGGTGCGCTGGCTGCACATGACCAGCATAGAGAACGTCTTTGTGGCGGGCGACGTGCTGACAGGCCCCAGCAAGATCGGCAAGGCGGTGTACAGCGGCCTGCGCGCCGCGCGTTCGCTGACCAACTGGCTGGACCTGAAGGCCCAGCACCGCGAAAACGAATATAATTACGACGCCGACGTCATAACGCGCCCCGGCGCCCCCAGCGAGCAGAGGTAGCGCGCCATGTCGGAATGCCAGGGCAGGGGCAAGACCCTGCATATCGATTACAGCAAGTGCATTGGCTGCGAAACGTGCGAGGCCGTGTGCGGCTTTCTGTACGACACGCCGCGCATCGCCATGGCCCGCACCGGCGACGGCCAGATGATTCCCATCTACTGTCAGCACTGCGAACACGCCCACTGCATGAAGGTGTGCAACCGGGGCGCGCTGATGCGCGACCGTGACGGGGCGGTGGTGCTGCAACCCATGCTCTGCCGGGGCTGCGAGACGCGCAATTGCGTCATTGCCTGCCCCTATGCCGCTTTTTTTGCCACTGACCGGGGCGTGGCCGTGCGCAAGTGCGACCTGTGCGTGGGGCGGCGCGCCGTGGGCCTTGGCCCCGCCTGCGCGGAAATGTGCCCCTGCGGGGCCATTCGCTTTGCCGACCGTGATGAACTGGACGAGCTGGAAACGGAAGCCTCGCGCGAGGCCCGCGACCGTGTGCTTGCGCACATCCGGCCCAAGAAGTAGCAGGCACGGAAAAACGCTAAAATCCAACGGCGGGGCTACCTTGAAGCAAGGTTTCCCCGCCGTTGCCGCTTTTGCTTGCGTTGTTCTTCTATATCCAGCAGAGCGTTAATATGAGTTTTTGCCGTATGGGTGCTGTGGTGGACACAGTAGCGTTGGGCGTAGCCCGCAGGTGATTACACGCGACGCACCGACGGGACAGGACGCAAGTGGAGGTTGGCACATGTTGTTCAAGTGGATGACCCTGGTGGCGCTGGGCGTCGGGCTGCCCTGCTTCCTCGTCGGTGGGTATCTGAATGGAACCGCCGAACTGAAGATTAAGGATTTCCTGCGTCAGGACTTCAGGGAAGGCAGGGACCAGAAGGCCTACGTCGCTGCTTTTGCCTACGATCTGTACATTCCCCTGGAAGTGCGCCGTCAGTATTTCATCTCAACCATGCTGTCGGGGATCGCGTTGGTGTGTCTGGCCGTTCTGATGTTTCAAATCAACGACATTGCGGCGAAGGTGTTGGCCTCCGTGATGGGGATTGGCGTTGTCGGGGGGATGTTCTGGGAAACCCGGCGCTACCTGAAAAGCACGCGGCCACGCTGACAGGCAGGCGTCTGTGGGCAGGGCAGCGCAGGGGGCAACAGGAAGAACACCGGCGGGACGCATATCCGCTAACTGTACACCTGCCGGGCGCAGTAATTGTCGTGCAAAAAAGAAGGGGGCCGAAGCCCCCTTTTCGCATTCGTAATCTTGCGTGCCGCGTCTACGGCTTTTCGCGCATGTCGATGACGCGCTTGGCCTTGCCCTCGGAACGCTGGATGGAGCGCGGTTCTACCAGGCGCACCTTGGCGGTGACGCCCAGGAATTCCTTGATAGTCTTCTGCAACCGCGCTTCGCGGCGTTGCAGGTTCTTGATCTCGTCCGAGAAGAATTCTTCGGAAACTTCCACCTGCACCTCGATGTTGTCCAGGTTGCCCTCGCGGGTGACCAGCAACTGGTAGTGCGGGGCCAGCCCCTCGGTTTCCATCAGGATGGACTCGATCTGCGAGGGGAACACGTTCACCCCGCGGATGATCAGCATGTCGTCGCTGCGGCCCGTCACGCGGCGCATGCGCACGTGGGTGCGGCCGCAGGCGCAGGGGGTGTAGTCCAGCGAGGTGATGTCGCGGGTGCGGTAGCGCACCAGCGGAATGCCTTCCTTGGTCAGGGTGGTGATGACCAGTTCGCCCGTTGCGCCGGGGGGCAGGGCTTCGCCGCTGACCGGGTCGATGATTTCCGGCAGGAAGTGGTCTTCGTAGATGTGCATGCCGCACTTGGCTTCCACGCATTCCATGGAGACGCCGGGGCCCATGATTTCGGACAGGCCGTAGATGTTCAGGGCGTCGATGCCGAGCTTGGTCTCGATTTCCGCGCGCATTTCCTCGGTCCACGGCTCCGCGCCGAACACGCCGATGCGCAGGGGCAGTTCACGCAGGTCGATGCCTGCTTCTTCCGCCGCCTCGTGCAGGTACAGGCTGTACGAAGGGGTACAGCAGATGGCCGTGGCGCCAAAGTCGCGCAGCAGCAGCACCTGGCGCTTGGTGGCCCCGCCGGAAACGGGAATGACCGTGGCCCCCAGGCGCTCTGCGCCGTAGTGCGCGCCAAGGCCGCCGGTGAACAGGCCGTACCCGTAGGCGTTGTGGATGAGGTCGCGGCGGGTCACCCCTGCGGCAGCCAGGCTGCGGGCCATCAGTTCGGCCCAGTTGTCCAGGTCGCGCTTGGTGTAGCCCACCACGGTGGCCTTGCCGGTGGTGCCGCTGGAGGCGTGCAGCCGCACGATGGTGTCCTTGGGCACGGCGAACAGCCCGAAGGGATAGTTGTTGCGCAGGTCCTGCTTTTCGGTGAAGGGCAGCAGGGTGACGTCGGATAGCCGCTTGATGTCCGCCGGGGTCACTCCCGCCTCTTCGAACCGGCGGCGGTAGTGGGGCACGTTGGCGTAGACGCGCTCGCAGAGGTTCTTCAACCTGCGCAGTTGCAGCGCTTCCAGCTCCTCGCGCGGGAGCGTCTCGCGGTCGACGTCGAAAATCATGGGCTCTCCTCTCGGGTTCACCGCAGGCGGTGCCGCGCGGCGCGCTGGCGCGGGCGGCCCGTGCGACACATGTCGGGCAAGGCCAACTTGTGCCCCAACTGCCGGATGCGGTCAAGGATGCCGGGCAGGTGCGGGGATATTGGCCAGCGTGGCCGGGAGCGAAAGTGGGAAGATGGAAGGGGAGATGACGATACGGGCGGGGCAACCAACGGACAGCGCACACCACCGCAAGGCCCACCTGCTTACTTCGGCCCGGTGAGCCTTTTTCCCGGTCCTTGCAACCGCCCGGGTTTCCGTCCCGGTTTGCCGAAGGGCCCAGCATGCAGACATTTGCGGAGCGGTTGGGAATACGGTATATGGAATGTTTGGACAGTGAACGGGTGGCCCGCCCGGCCAGTCCGGCATGCCGACCCGTTCACGCTGCACAGCCAGCCACGCCATTCCGCAGGAAATTCGCACCATGACCGTGCCGCATTCTTTCGTGCAATCTCCCGAATTCGCGGCCTTTGCCCGGTGCGTGCGCGTTGCGCGCACCTGCCGCCGCTTCAGGGAGGATGCCGCCGTGCCCCTGTCCGCGCTGCATGCCCTGGTGGACACGGCGCGGGTGTGCCCCAGCGGGGCCAACCGCCAGCCGTTGCGCTACGCCGTATGCGCCGACGCTGCGCGCAATGGGGCGGTGTTCCCGCACCTGCGCTGGGCTGCCTATCTCAAGGACTGGGGTGGGCCGGTACCCGGCGAGCGCCCCACGGCCTACATTGCCGTGTTGTGCGACAGGAGGGGCGCGCCCACGCCGGAAATCGACCTTGGCATTGCGGCCCAGACCATCCAGTTGGGTGCGCAGTCGCTGGGTCTTGGCTGCTGCATGATCGGCGCGTTCGACCGCGACGGCGTGCGCGCGGCCCTTGGGCTGGCTGTTGAACCCTTTGCCGAACTGGACCTTGTGCTGGTGCTGGCGCTGGGCGTACCCGCCGAAACCCGCGTACTGGACACCGTGGGTGACGATGGCGACATCCGCTACCATCGTGACGCGGACGGCACCCACCGCGTGCCCAAACGGGCATTGGAATCCGTGCTGCTGCTGAGTCACGGCGGCGATGCACAGGGCAAGGAATAGCACTCCGGTCGCGTTTCCGCCCGTTTCGTACTGTCAGGCAATCGCCTTCCATTTTCCCATGACGCCATCGGCGGACCTTCTGCCGCATGCATATGAACACACGGGCCGCGCCGCGCGCCGACCGGACCACAGGACACCGCATGAAACCCATCGAAAAGAAGTTCAAGGACATCCCCACCGCCGAGAAGGTTGCCACCTTCGTGAGCTGGCTGGAAGAAAAGAAGGGCCGCGACGTGCTGGCCCTGGACCTTGCGGGCATGAACGCCTTTGCCGAGTCCATCATCATCGTCACTGCCGGTTCCGTGCGCCATGCGCAGGGCCTGGCCGACCACATGCTGGGCATGTGCGACGACGAAAAGATCGAGTTTTTGCGCATGGAAGGCTATCAGGCCGGGCAGTGGATCCTGCTCGACTGCAACGACGTGATCATCAACGTCTTCCAGCCACCGGTGCGTGAAATGTTCCGCCTGGAAAGCCTGTGGTCCGACGCTCCGGTGCTGCATGACGGGCGCGAACTGGCCCCGCCGGTGGAGGCCGCCACCACCTCGGCAGGCACCCACAGCGGCGTGCGCCGCATGGCAGGCAAGGTGGCTGGCGCACGCGCCGCCGCCGTCACCGCCAAGCGCGCGGCAACCTCGTCCGCCGATGCAGATGCAGAGGAACCCAAGCCCCGCGCGCGCACCCGCAAGCCTGCCGCGCCCAAGGCCCCGGAAGGGGACGACCAGTGAGCACGCCCGGCCCGGCACAGGGGCAGGGGCATGGAGTGACGCCAACGGTACTGCTGATTCTGGACGGCTGGGGCATTGCCCCCGCCGGGCCGGGCAACGCGGTGTCGCTGGCGCGCACCCCCAACCTCGACCGGCTCACCGCGCTGCCCTCGCGCACCACGCTGGCCTGTTCGGGCCGTGACGTGGGCCTGCCCGCCGGGTTCATGGGCAACTCCGAAGTGGGCCACATGAACATCGGCGCGGGCCGGGTGGTCTATCAGGACCTGACCCGCATCGACATGGCCGTGGAAAACGGCGAACTTGCCAGCAACCCCGCCCTGTGCGGCCTGCTGGAATCGCTTGTTGCATCTGGCGGGCGGCTGCACCTGATGGGCCTGCTTTCCGACGGCGGGGTGCACAGCCACATCCGCCATCTGCGCCCCATGATCGAAGCAGCCAAGGCCCGCAAGGTACCCGTGCTGGTGCATGTCTTTCTGGACGGGCGCGACACCTCGCCCACCAGCGGCGCAGGCTACGTGACCGATCTGGAAGCCATCCTGCGTGACGCGGGCTGGGGGCGCATCGCCACCCTGACCGGGCGCTACTACGCCATGGACCGCGACAAGCGCTACGAGCGCAACGCGCTGGCCTGGACGGCCCTTACCGGCATGACCGGGGGCAAAGGCACACTGGTGGAGGCTGGCTCTCTGCCGGGCGGCGCGCTGGCCGACGCCGTGCGCGCGGCCTATGCGGCGGGCGAGACCGACGAGTTCGTCACCCCCCGCGTGGTGGCCGAAGGCGGCGTGCCCGTGGGCAACGTGGCCGACGGCGACGGAGTGTTCTTCTTCAACTTCCGGGCGGACCGTGCCCGCCAGCTTACCCGCGCCTTCATCGACCCCGCCTTCGACGGCTTTGACCGCGAGGCGGACGGAGGCAGGCGGCCTGCGCTTTCCGGCTTCGTGACCATGACCGGTTACGACGCCAGCTTCGGCGTGCCCGTGGCCTTCGGAAAGGACAACCTGGCCATGACCATCGGCGAGGTGGTGTCGTCCATGGGGCTGCGCCAGTTGCGCATCGCAGAGACGGAAAAGTACGCCCACGTCACCTACTTCCTGAACTGTGGCCGCGAGGAGCCCTTTCCCGGCGAGGAACGCCGCCTTGTGGCCTCCCCGCGCGACGTGGCCACCTACGACCAGAAGCCCGCCATGAGCGCGGTGGAGGTCACCGACCTGCTGCTGGAAGAATGGCGGCAGGGCGGTTATTCCCTTGTGGTGTGCAACCTGGCCAACTGCGACATGGTGGGGCACACCGGCATCATTCCTGCGGCCATTGCCGCCGTGGAAACGGTGGATGCCTGCGTGGGCCGCATCGCGGAAGCGGTGCTGGGCGCGGGCGGGCGGCTTATCGTCACCGCCGACCACGGCAATGCCGAGGAACTGCTGGATTCCACGGGCAACCCGCAGACCGCGCACACCACCAACCGGGTGCACTGCGTGGTGGCAGAGCGCGATGCCTCGCGGCCCGATGGCATGCGTCTGCTGCGCCTGCGCGATGACGGCAGGCTGGGGGACATCGCCCCCACCATTCTTGGCCTGTGGGGCGTGGACACGCCGGACCTGATGACCGGCGCATCCCTGATTGCAAACGACGGCGACACGGAGGCGGCATAGATGGCCGGTGACAACAGAAACGGGAACAACGGGCAGGACGGCAAGAGCCGCAAACCCCTGAACCCGGTGCGCCCTGACGGGCTGGAAGTGATCTTCTTCTACCCCTGCCCGCACTGCCGCCGCCAGGTGCCGTTGATCAGCCCCACCCAGCCCTCCATGGCCCAGTGCGATTCGTGCATGCAGCACTTTCCCATCGTGCCGGTGGACGAGCGCACCGTGCGCTTCCTGAAGGTGATGCTGGACAATGGGCGGGCGGCCATCGACCCTGATTTCGCGTAGGGACTGTTTCTGAATAGTCCTTTCGCCCCTTGGCTTCCGACCCGAAGGGCGCGAAGCGTGCCCGTAAGGCGAGCGCACGGCGCGAGCCTTACGGGCATCGTGCGCAACGCGGTCAAACGTCACCTGCCATTGCGTTGCTGTCCTTATCCGTAAGACTCGCGCCGTGCGCTCGCCTTACGGCTAAGGCTCAGTCAACTATGATAAGAATACGCTCTGCGGTCGCCATCCGTAAGATTCGCTTCGCTCATCTAACGGCTGCCGCACTCCTTCATGGCAGGCTTGTTTTCCTCGCCAACGAACGAAAATCCTGATTCAGAAACAGCCCCTAACGGTCCTTGCCATGCTCCGGCATGGTGAAGCGGACACACGCACGAAAGAAAACGTCCCCCGTTCGCGGCTGCGAGCGGGGGACGTACTTTTTGCGAAAAGGGGCGTGCTGCGCGGTGTTACGCGCTGGCGCGGCAGTGGGCAAAGGCTTCGGAAATGCGATCCTTCACGTACTGCATGAACTCTTCATCGCCGTCTTCCAGGTTGAAGCAGCGGGCGTCATTGCCGTTAAGGCCGGTGGGAATCCAGTCGCCGCGTTCTTCCGGGTCGGTCAGGGAATCATCGTGAAAGCACACCGACAGCCAGCGTTCGGCGGGGTCGTCGTCGATCACGTCCACCAGCACGGCCAGCGGACGGGCGGTCCAGCCGGGAAAGGTGCCGCGCAGCGAATGACTGACGCCAGGGCGGCTGACGAATTCCACCACGGCACCGTCATGGGTATGCAGGTGGCCGCACAGGGCTACGAACACGGGCAGCACGCCCGCGCCGTCTTCTCCGGCGGTCCATTGGGCAATGAAGGCATTCACGGCGGCTTCGGTGGCGGCGTCGGCGTACATGGGCGTCTCCGTGGTTGTCGGTTGCGGTGGCCACTCGGGCCGGGCGTCTGCAAGCGCTTGCATATGCATCCGCAGGCGGTGCCTGTCAACTCGGGCATGAACCGGAAGGGGACGAAGCCGGGTAAGACGGCGCGGGAACGAAACTCCCCGGATGGCCTGGCCAGGTTCGGCGGGCAAGTCGGGCAGCTAGCGCGTGGCAGTCTACGCCTTGTCCGCAGCAGGGGCGGGCACGGGGCGCAGGTCGTAGCGGCGGATCTGGGGCAGGGGGTAGAAGCGCAGGGTGCCGTCCGGCAGCAGTACCTGCAGGGTGGCCTGCGGGGTGGCGATGCATTCCAGGCAGTCCTGGGTCACCGTACCCCCGTCGATGAACGCGATGTCCAGCCGCCAGCGCTGCACCGCGCCCGCCTTGTGGCCGGAAAGCTCGTTCATGGCATGTATTTCACGCTCCATCAGGGCGCGCCATGCCGTCTTGACCAACTTGCGGTTGTCCCGGGTGTCGTGTTCACGGCACAGGGCCATCTTCAGGTTGTCGGGCGACGGCACGAAGCCGAGCACCCAGCCGGTGGAGGCATCGACGCCGCAGACATGGCAGTGAATCATGGCGTGCGCTCCTCCAAGGGCTTGACGGGTAGGGTATTGCGATACGGGATTGCGCGACCACGCCCGCGTACCGCACCTTTCGCCTATACAGTCCCGGCCCCCGCTTGAAAAGGTGCCAGGCTCAACAACGCGAAACGCGGGAAGGGGATGCGTGCATTCCCTTCCCGCGTCATGTGCGGATATGTGGCGGTGCCTGTGCGGGTTCCGAATTGCCTCGGACTATTGGCCGCGCAGGTGGCGTACCGCGTTTTCGAACAGCACGGTGCCCAAGGTGGCGGGTTCCCCGCGCGACTTTTTCGGATTATTGGCCGCGCAGGTGGCGTACCGCGTTTTCGAACAGCACAGTGCCGAGGGTCGCAGGCTCACCCCGCGTCCAGCCCGGATGGTTGGTGGGGTGGTTGAAGGCTTCGGGGTGGGGCATCAGGCCCAGGATGCGCCCGGACGGGTCGGTCAGCCCGGCAATGCCCAGCGGCGAACCGTTGGGGTTCCACGGGTATTCCATGGTCACCGCGCCGGTTTCCGGGTGGGCGTATTGCAGGGTGATAAGGTTTTCGGCCACCAGTCGGCCCATCACCTCGTCGTCCAGCGGCACCAGCTTGCCTTCGCCGTGGCGCACGGGCACGTACAGGGTTTCGATGCCCCTGGTGAACACGCAGGGGCTGGCAGGGTTCACCTTCAGGGTCACCCAGCGGTCTTCGTAGCGGGCCGAATCGTTATGGCCCAGCGACACCTGCCGCTCGAAGTACTTGCCGTCCAGCGCGGGCAGAAGGCCCAGCTTCACCAGCAGCTGAAAGCCGTTGCAGATGCCGATGGCCAGGCCGCCGCGGGCCACGAATTCCTTCAGGCGGTCCAGCAGGGCCTGCCCGTCGGCGTCGGAAAGGTGCAGCCAGCGTTGCGCGGCGGCGTGGGCCGCGCCAAGGTCGTCCCCGTCCAGAAAGCCGCCGGGAAAGACGATGAAATTGTAGTCCTCGATCTTGATCCTGCGGGCCACGATGTCGGCGAAATGCGCCACATCCGCCCGGTCGGCACCGGCAAGGCGGGCCGCGTGGGCGGATTCCTCGTGCGAGTTCGTGCCGTAGCCGGTGATGACCAGCGTGTTCACCTGCGCCATGCGCTGCTCCTCGATGGGTTTCTTGTCTGTCCTGACTGTCTTGACAGGGGGATGTGCCTCGACTAGCTACTCGTCAGCGCTGCGCCGTCCGGCTGATCCCGGACATGCCATCGGGCATGTCCGCATGCCTGTGGGGACGCATGCCCGGATGGGGCCTGCCCGTCAAGGACGTTTCCGCGAAAGTGGCCGGAAAAATTTTCGGACGCCTGAACGACGCTGCGGAAACGGGGGCCGTGCCCGAACCGTTTCCGCTGTCCTGCGCCCGCTGTTTCAGGCGCTGCGGCAATGCTGCCGTGCGCTGGGGATAGCCGGGACCGTCGATATTACGTTCCAGTGGTACATTACGTCAACGGCTGACCTTCATGCCGAAAATGTGGCATAAGGTCCTGATGGCGTTTTTTTGCGTATCGCGTCAACCGAAGGGCGAGCGCTGTAACGGGCGTGCGGCAAGGTCTGCGCGCCGCGAGCGAGAGCAACCAGTCACTCAGGCAGGAGTTTCATGAAGACCAAGTTCATATTCATCACCGGGGGCGTGCTGTCCTCGCTCGGCAAGGGGCTGGCCGCCGCCTCCATCGGAGCGCTGCTGAAGGCCCGTGGGCTCAAGGTAACCATCCAGAAGCTCGACCCCTACATCAACGTCGACCCCGGCACGATGAACCCGTTCCAGCACGGCGAAGTGTACGTCACCGATGACGGCGCGGAAACCGACCTCGACCTCGGTCACTACGAGCGGTACCTGGGCGAGTCGCTGTCGCAGAAGAACAACTACACCTCGGGGTCCATCTACAACCGCGTCATCACCAAGGAACGCCGGGGCGACTATCTTGGCGGCACCGTGCAGGTCATCCCGCACGTGACCGACGAGATCAAGAACGCCATCCTTGGCCTGGCCGAGGACGAGCCGGACGTGGCGCTGATCGAAATCGGCGGCACCGTGGGCGACATCGAAGGCCTGCCCTTTCTGGAAGCCATCCGCCAGCTGCGCGGCGACCTGGGCAAGGACCACTGCCTGTACGTCCACCTGACGCTGGTGCCCTACCTGAAGGCCGCGGGCGAGCACAAGACCAAGCCCACCCAGCACAGCGTCAAGGAACTGCGCTCCATCGGCATCCAGCCCGACATCATCCTGTGCCGTTGCGAAAAGGCCATCAGCGTCGACCTCAAGCGCAAGATCGCCCTGTTCTGCGACGTGGATCAGGACGCCGTGTTCTCGTCCGTGGACGTGGACAACATTTACGAGGTGCCGCTGCGCTTCTACGAAGAAGGCTTCGACCAGAAGATCGCCATCATGCTGCGCCTGCCCGCCAAGAACGCCAACCTGGAATCGTGGGAGACGCTGATCCATACCTGTTCCAACCCCGAAGGGCAGGTGACCATCGGCATCGTGGGCAAGTACGTGGACCTCAAGGAAGCGTACAAGAGCCTGCACGAGGCGCTGATTCACGGCGGCGTGGCCAACAAGGTCAAGGTGAACCTGCGCTACGTGAACTCGGAAGAGATCACCGAGGCCAACGTGGCCGAAAAGCTGGCCGGGTGCGACGGCATCTTGGTGCCGGGCGGCTTCGGGCATCGCGGCGTGGAAGGCAAGATCCGCTCCATTCGCCACGCGCGCGAACACAAGATTCCCTTCTTCGGCATCTGCCTTGGCATGCAGTGCGCTGTCATTGAATACGCCCGCAACGTGCTGGGGCTTGTAGACGCCAACTCTGAAGAATTCAACGAGCTTACCGACAACAAGGTCATCTACCTGATGACCGAGTGGTACGACTTCCGCAAGGGCGCGGTGGAACGGCGCGACGCCTCCAGCGACAAGGGCGGCACCCTGCGCCTTGGCGCGTACCCCTGCGTGGTGGTGCCCGGCACCAAGGCGTGGGACGCCTACGGCGCCGAACGCGTGGACGAACGCCACCGCCACCGCTTCGAGTTCAACAAGGCCTACTTCGAGGCCATGGCCGAAAAGGGCTTGGTGTTCAGCGGCCTTTCGCCCGACGGTGAACTGGTGGAAATCGTGGAACTGCCCGACCATCCGTGGTTCCTGGGCTGCCAGTTCCACCCCGAGTTCAAGTCCAACCCCATGCGCCCGCACCCCTTGTTCCGCGAATTCATCAAGGCGGCCAAGAAGGAAGCCCTGGGCGGCGGCAAGAAGGGCAAGTAGCGCGCCCCGGCACGCACATTACGGATATGAGGCAACGCGCCTTCCCCGGCGGAAGGCGCGTTGCCGTCTGTGAGGGATGGGCGGAAGCGGGCATGCCGCATGCTGGCCCGACGCCGTGCGGGGCTCAATTTCCTACCCCTTGACGCGCCGCGATTCCGTCGCATTCTTAAACCTCGGCCCATCGCCGGACCGCCTTCACCCCGATGTGGCGAAAGGTGCCGACTGATGGTAAAAGCGTCCGGCGGGGCAGGGGGACACGCCGTTTCCGTCCCGCGCCCATTCTGGACATGACGCAGCATCTTTCCGGAACGCGCCGCCAGCCGTGCACGCCAGCCAGCGTGCCCAAGGCCTGGCGGCCGCGTGCCTACCGCCACGGAGAACCATGCATCCCGAATCACCCAGCACCATCCCGGCCCCTGCATCACCGGTCGCCCCGGCTTCTGCCGGCGGCATGACGCCGGATGCCCTGTACGAGCGCCTGCGGGCGCGCCGGTTCATATTCGCCGGGCCATGCGCCCTGGAAAGTCTGGAACTGGCCCTGGACACCGCCCACGCCGTGCGCGAGGCCGCAGAGGCAGCCGGGCTGTTCGCCGTGTTCAAGAGTTCGTGGGACAAGGCCAACCGCACCTCGCTGGATGGCTTTCGCGGCCCCGGCCTTGTGCGCGGCATGGAATGGCTGGCCCGCATCAAGCAGGAAACAGGCCTGCCTGTCGTCACCGACATCCACGAGCCGGAACAGGCGAAACCCGTGGCCGAAGTGGCCGACGTGCTCCAGATTCCCGCCTTTTTGTGTCGCCAGACCAGCCTGCTGCTGGCCGCCGCGCAGACGGGCAGGGTGGTCAACGTCAAGAAGGGCCAGTTCGTGGCCCCGTGGGACATGGCGCCCGCGCTGGACAAGCTGCGCTCCACCGGCAACCAGCGCATCCTTCTGACGGAACGCGGAGCCAGCTTCGGCTACAACAATCTGGTCGTGGATTTCCGCTCGCTGCCCATCATGCAGGGCTACGGCGTGCCGGTGGTGTTCGACGCCACCCACTCCGTGCAACTGCCCGGCGGCAAGGGAACCTCGTCCGGCGGTGACCGCCGCTTCGTGCCCATGCTGTCCCGCGCTGCCGTGGCCGCCGGGGTGGACGGGGTATTCCTGGAAACCCACCCCGACCCCGACCATGCCCTGTGCGACGGCCCCAACAGCTGGCCGCTGGACAAGCTGGCCCCGCTGCTGCGTGACTTTGCCGCCCTCTGGAGCCTGCCGTATGCGATCTGAAGATCTGGACCAAGACCAGGCCCAAGATTTGGCCCAAGATTTGGCCCGATCCATCTCGCTGCTGGTGCTGGACGTGGACGGGGTAATGACCGACGGCGGCCTGTACTACGACGATGAAGGCCGGGTGACCAAGCGGTTCAACGTGCAGGACGGCCTGGGCATCAAGCTGGCGCAGGCCGCGGGCATTACCGTGGCCGTGATCACCGGGCTGACCTCCGGCGCGGTGGAAGCGCGCATCCGCGGCCTGGGCATCAAGGACTACCATGCCGGTTTTCTGGACAAGTCGGAGTGCATCGACGGTATCCGCCGCAAGTACCATCTTGAATGGCCGCAGGTGGCCTACCTTGGCGACGACTGGGTGGACTTCGGCCCCCTGAAGCTGGTGGGTCTGCCCATGGCCGTTGCCAATGCCCAGCCCGAGGTCAAGGCCCTGGCGCGCTACATAACCACCGCCAACGGCGGGCACGGCGCAGTGCGCGAGGCAATCCGTTTTCTGCTGAGCGAGCAGGGGCTGCTGGATCGCATGCTGGAAAGCTGGCCGGAGCAGGCATGAGACGCCGTACGCTGTTGATTCTGCTGCTGGTGGCGCTGGTTGTCGGCGGTGCCGCGGTGTGGCGCTGGCAGGCAGGAATGCGCAAGGCGCTGGAATCGGCCATGGCCGGGGCCGCCACAGACCCCGCCACGCTGGAAGAGGCCGTGGGCGTGGCCATGAAGGGCATTGAACTGGTGCAGGGCGAAAAGGGCATCGAACTGTGGCGACTGAAGGCCACCTGGGCGCAACTGCACCAGAACAACAACATCATCGACGTGGACAGCCCCGACATCGTCTACCAGATGGACGGCGGCAAACAGCTGCACATCGTGGCCAGAAAGGGCGAAGTGCAGCAGCAGGCGCAGATGATGCGCATGTGGGACGAGGTGCATGCCACCCACGACCGCCACGAACTGTTTGCCCATCTGATGGTGTACAACGGCACCAGCCGGACCATGTATTTTCCGGAAGGGGCGCGCATAGAGGGGCAGAGCCTTTCGGGCAACGCCACCAGGCTGGAATGGGACATGGCCGCCGACGTGCTGCGCGGCAGCGACGGTGTGTCCATGTTGCTGGCCCCGCGTACTGGCGGCGAAAACGATCAGCCCGTGTCGGGCAAGGCCACCGCTCCTCAGGCGTCCCACAAAGAGTCCTCCCAGAAGGCCGCCGTGCAAAAGAAGGCCGTTCAGAAGGCGCCGGAGAACAAGAAACCGGCCCAGAAGACCCCTGCGGCCAAGGCCGCACAACAGGGCACGGGCGCTTCCAAGTCAACCAAGCAGGAGACCAGGCAATGAGACATACCGGCATCCGCTCCGCGCTGTGCGTGGCGCTGCTGTTGACCTTTTCCGTTCCCGCCGTGGCGGCGGACGCCAAGTCGGGCACCGAGGTGCGCCGGGACG
Organism: Nitratidesulfovibrio termitidis HI1; assembly: GCF_000504305.1. Classification (NCBI taxonomy): domain Bacteria; kingdom Pseudomonadati; phylum Thermodesulfobacteriota; class Desulfovibrionia; order Desulfovibrionales; family Desulfovibrionaceae; genus Nitratidesulfovibrio; species Nitratidesulfovibrio termitidis. The sequence continues at coordinate 549,602 of NZ_KI632512.1, read as the reverse complement.
TGCCCACCGCCGTCAAGTCCGACCGCATGCAGTACGACGCCAAGGGCCAGGTGGTGATCTTCGAAGGCGACGTGTACGTCCAGCGGCCCGACTTCGAGATGTGGGCCGAAAAGATTACCCTGCACCTGCGCAAGAAGGCGGCCAAGCCCGGCAAGGCCGGGGCGGGGCAGGGGGCGGATGCGTCTGCCTCGTCCAGTTCGTCCAGCTCGGCCGGTTCTGCTGGGCCCGGTGGCATGGACGCGGGCGAGATCGACCGCATGGTGGCCGAGCGCAACGTGCGCATGAAGCGCGAGAACCGCACCGGTGAATGCGAGAAGGCCACCTACACCGTGGACAACGCCGTGCTGGTCATGGAAGGCAACCCCGTGCTGCACGAAGGCGAGAACAGCATCAAGGGCGACGTCATCACCTTCTACACCCGCGAGAACCGCAGCGAGGTGCGCGGCACCTCCACCAAGCGGGTGCAGGCGGTGTTCACTTCGTCCGGCGACGTGAACCCCCTTGGCGATTCCAAGGCCAAGTCCGATTCCAAGGCCACGCCCGATTCCAAGGGCACCAAGGACACACAGGACGCCTCCGCGGGCGCTGCCGCCCCCAAGGGGGCTGCCCAGTGAGTTCGGTGCTGCGCGGAGAAGACCTGCACAAGCAGTTCGGCCAGCGCGAGGTGGTGCGCGGCGTATCGCTGGCGGTGACCCAGGGCGAGACCGTGGGCCTGCTGGGTCCCAACGGCGCGGGCAAGACCACCACGTTCTACATGCTCATCGGCATCATCAAGCCGACATCGGGACGGGTCGAGCTGGATGGCCGCGACATCGCCGACTGGCCCCTGCACGAACGGGCACGGGTGGGGCTGAGCTATCTGCCGCAGGAAAGTTCCATCTTCCGCCGTCTTACGGTACGCCAGAATCTTCAGATGATTCTTGAGCACACCGGCCTTTCCAAGGCGCAGCAGAAAGAGCGCGGCGACATGCTGCTGGAGGACTTCGGCATCACCCACCTGGCCAACTCCGTGGCCATGCACCTTTCCGGCGGTGAGCGGCGACGACTGGAAATTGCCCGGTCCATGATCCGCGAACCCAAGTTCATCCTGCTGGACGAACCCTTTGCCGGTATCGACCCGCTGGCCGTGGACGACATCCAGCAGCTCATCACCGGCCTGCGCAACCGGGGCATCGGCGTGCTCATCTCCGACCACAACGTGCGTGAAACCCTGCACATCTGTGACCGGGCCTACCTGGTGCATCAGGGCGAGGTGATTCTGGAAGGCGCCCCCGCGGACATCGTGGACAACCCCCGTGCGCGGGACGTGTACCTGGGCGAGGGGTTCTGCCTGTAGCCTGCACGGCGGCGCTGCCGGACGGCAGCGATACGGTCTTCATTTCACGGCGCCTTCCGCAGTGCGGGGGGCGCCGTATCCGTTGCGGGCTCTTGCGGCTTTTCTTGCGTGAAAAAGGGTGGCGCTGCACGGTGCCGCCGATCGATTTCAGGATGGCAATGAGGGATTGCGACGTGTTGGCGACAGCGGTTGCATACATCTTGCTTCTATGGCATGGTTTGCCTAACCTCTTGGGGAAGGGAACACATTTCTACAGTGGGCCGTTTCTTGCTTGTCGGCGCGCCTCGTGTCGCGTCGCCATCTCGTTCGGCCTCAACGCAAGGTTACAGGGTCATAGCGCAAGGCCGTCAGGCCTCGGCGCAGGACCATAGGGGTTGCCCACGCATGGCATTGGAACTCAGGCAACAGCTCAAGCTCACCCAGCAATTGGTGATGACGCCGCAACTGCAACAGGCCATCCGGCTGTTGCAGCTTTCGCGGCTGGAGCTTGTCGAGACGGTGCAGCAGGAAATGCTGGAAAACCCGTTTCTGGAAGAAGCCCAGGACGACGGGCCGCAGCAGGAGGCCCCCGACCAGCGCGAAGCCGCCGAACCTGCCGCGGATGTCGCCTACGACCGTGAAATCGCCCGCGATGCCGACTGGGAAGACTACCTTGGCGACTTCGCCAGCACCAGCCGCCAGTCCACGGTGCGCGAATCGGAACTGCCCGAGGAAATGACCTCGTTCGAGGCGCGCTACGCCGCCAAGCCCTCGCTGGAAGGGCACCTGATGTGGCAGTTGCGCCTGTCCTCGCTGACCGAGCGGCAGAAGGACATCGGCGAGGTGATCATCGGCAACATCGCTTCGTCCGGCTATTTGCACGCCACGGTGGACGATATCGCCGAAATGGCGGGGGTCACCCCCGGCGAGGTGGACCCCGTACTGCACGCCGTGCAGCGCTTCGACCCCGTGGGCGTGGCCGCGCGCACCGCGCAGGAATGCCTGCTGGTCCAGATAGAAATGCTGGGCTACACGCGCGACAGGGTGCTGGTGGAACTGGTGCGCGACCACCTGGAAGACCTGGAGAAGCGCCGCTACAAGCCGTTGTTGCGCAAGTTCCGCCTGACCATGGAGGACCTGAAGGAGTATCTGGACCTCATCCAGACCCTGGACCCCATGCCTGGCGCCAGTTACGGCGGGGGCGACCCCCAGTTCGTCAGCCCCGACGTGTACGTCTACAAGTACGACGACGATTTCATCATCATGCTCAACGAGGACGGCCTGCCGCACCTGCAGTTGAGCACCATGTACGAGCGCTCCGCCGCAGCGGCCGCTTCGGCGGGCGAACGCGAATATTTCCAGGAAAAGATGCGCTCCGCCTCGTGGCTCATCAAGAGCCTGTACCAGCGCCAGCGTACACTGTACAAGGTGGTGGAATCCATCGTGAAGTACCAGCGCGGCTTTTTCGAGGACGGGGTTTCGCGCCTGAAGCCGCTCATCCTGAAGGACATCGCCGACGACATCGGCATGCATGAATCCACCGTCAGCCGCATTACCACCGGCAAGTACGTGGCCACGCCGCACGGCATCATGGAGTTGAAGTTCTTCTTCAACAGTGCGCTGGAACTGGACGACGGCAGCCAGGTGGGTTCCGAGAGCGTCAAGGCGCTGATCAAGAAGCTGATCGGCGACGAAGACCCGCGCGAACCGCTGAGCGACGAGCGCATCGGCGAAATTTTGAAGGATCAGCTCAAAGTCAATATTGCCCGCAGGACCGTTGCGAAGTATCGTACTGCCATGGACATTCCCTCCTCTTCCAAGCGGAAGGAACTGTTCTGACGGGCTGCCCCCCGCGCCGCACCCGGCGCAGGGCGATATCCGTCTCCAGCGGGGCATCCGGCAGCAGCACCACAAGTGCAGGCCGCGCACCGCATTCCCACTCTCACCGCAGGAGGTGCGTATGAACATCGCCTTCACCTTCAAGAACTTCGAACCCTCCGACCACCTGAAGAAGTACGCCCGCCGCCGTCTTGAAAAGCTTGGCCGGTTCGTCGGCAAGTCCGCCCTGGAAATGCAGGTGAACCTTTCCGTCGACAAGTTCCGCCACAAGGCGGAAGTGCAGATGGCTGGCGACGGCTTTACCTTCTCCGCCGTCGAACAGTCCGAAGACATGTACGCCACCATCGACCTGGTGCTGGAAAAGCTGGAATCGCAGCTGCGCAAGCAGGTCGAAAAGCAGAAGGACCGTCGCCGTTCCGTGCAGTCCGACAAGCTGGGCAAGGGCATCGACGTGTTCACCTTCGGCACCATGGGCCAAGGCGACGAGCGGACCATCACCGGTACCGACCATTTCGCCCCCAAGCCCATGCACATGGATGAAGCGGCCATGCAGCTCGACCAGAGCGACAACGAGTTCCTGGTGTTCCTGAACGCCGAGGTGGAACGCGTCAACATCATCTACCGGCGTCGTAACGGCGATTTCGGCCTTATCGATCCGGTCGTCTAGGCACCATACATGAGGCTTTCGGAGTATCTTCACGATGATCTGATCCTGCCCGAGCTCTCCGCCGGCACCAAGAAAGAGGTGCTGGCGGAACTCGTGCAGGCCGTGGTGCGGCGGCATCCCGAAGTGGATGCCGCCGTTGCGCTGGGCGTGCTGCACGACCGCGAGTCGCTGGGAACCACCGGCATAGGCGACGGCGTGGCCATTCCCCACGGCAAGCTGGCCAACATCAGCGACATCGTGGTGGCCGTGGGGCGCAGCGTGCCGGGCATCGACTTCGATGCGCTGGACATGAAACCCTGCCACCTCTTTTTCCTGGTGCTGGCCCCGGAGCAGGTGGCGGGCATGCACCTGCGCATTCTGGCCCACATCTCCCGCCTGCTGAAGGATCCGCAGTTCCGCCGCGCCATGCTCGACGCGCCGGACGGCGAGGCCTTCAAGGCCCTCATGCGGACCACCTGACGCGCAGAGCACGCCTGGGCGGCTGGCCCGTGCCGGGCATCGCGCACCACAGGGCCGTATCGCGCATCATCCTCACCCGTCGCCGGCGCGCAGCCATCGCGCCCCCCCGAAACGGCACCCGGCAAGGGCCGCCCGAGGAGTCTGCCATGTCCACCAAGGCCTCGTCATCACCCGCACCTTCCGCCCCGGCGTCCAGTTCGCCCGGCGCGCCGGGCAGCTCCGGACAAGCGGCAACCGACAGGGGCGCGGATGCGGACAGTCTGGTGGCCGCCGCCGACTTTCCCGTCATCATCGTTACCGGGTTGTCCGGCGCAGGCAAAAGCACGGTGCTCAACGTGCTGGAAGACCTGCGCTATTTCACGGTGGACGGCCTGCCTGCAACGCTGGCCCCGCAGATGGTCACCATCCTGAACCGCGAGGCGCTGTCCCACTATCAGGGGCTGGTGCTGGGCATGGACCTGCGCGAAAGCAACTTCGTGCGCAACCTGGAAAAGTCGCTGGAACGGTTGCAGGGCATGGGCGTGCGCCCGGCGGTGGTGTTCATAGAGGCCAACGCCCCCGTGCTCAACCGGCGCTACGCCACCACCCGCCGCCCGCACCCGCTGGAAAGCGAAGGCATGGGGCTGGAGCAGGCCCTGGAGCAGGAGCGGCTGCGCCTTGCCCCGGTGCGCGAAACCGCCGACCTCGTGGTGGACACCTCCAGCTATTCCATCCACGACCTGCGCCGGGTCATCCAGAAGAAGTGGAGCACCATCCAGGGGCGCATCCGGTCGCTGCGCATCAACATCGTCACCTTCGGGTTCAAGTACGGCGTGCCTGCCGACGCGGACCTGGTGTTCGACCTGCGCTTTCTGCCCAATCCCTATTTCGTGCCCGACCTACGCCCCTTGTCCGGGCTGGACGAGCCGGTGGCCAAGTACGTGCTGGAAGCGGGGCACGGCGATGCCTTTCTGGCGAAGCTGCTGGACTTTCTGCATTTTCTGCTGCCCCAGTACGAGACGGAAGGGCGTTATCGCCTGACCATTGCCATCGGCTGCACCGGCGGGCGGCACCGTTCGGTCTCGGTGGCGGAGGCCCTGCTTCGCGCCTTGAAAAAATCTGATTATGCCGTATCCATAGAGCACCGCCACATGGAGCTGGGTTGAACGAAAGGATGCGAGGCTTGCGTCGGTGTCCTGCCCGAACCTGACGCCGTGGCGCGTCGGACCGGATTTCACCGGACGGCATACCGTCCACACCTTGCCCCAACCACATCAGGCTCGGCCTGAACGCACCAGCATGTCCACCACCGAACAGCATCACCCAGGGCAGCCCCGCAAGGGCCACAGTGACAGCGGCAACCCCGGAGACGGCCAGGCCGCCGCGGAATCGCGCATCGGCGTGATTCTGGTGACCCATGCCGACTACGGCGCGGCGCTGCTGCGCGCGGCGGAATTCATACTCGGGCCGGTGCAGGACTGCGCCTCCATCAGCGTGGACGTCTCTCTGGAAGTGGACGAGACGGTGAAGCGGCTGAACGAGGCGGTAAAACGCCTGGATACCGGGCGCGGGGTGATGATTCTTACCGACATGTTCGGCGGCACCCCCACCAACCTCAGTCTGGCCCTGCTGGGCAAGGGCAACGTGGAAGTGCTGACCGGCGTCAACCTGCCCATGCTGCTCAAGGTGTTTGGCGGGCGCGACGGCGATCTGGCCGCCCTTTCGCGCGATGCGCGCGACGCGGGCGCCAAGGGTATCGTGGCGGCTGGCGAACTGCTGCGCAGCCGGGTCAAGAACGGGTAGGGCCATGCTCTGGTTCCGCATCGACAACCGCCTGGTGCACGGCCAGATCATCGAGGCGTGGCTGCCCTACACCGGGGCACGACGCCTGCTGGTGGCCAACGACGCCCTGGCGGCTGACGACCTGCAACAGCAGATCGTCTCGCTGGCCATTCCCGGCCGGGTGGAAGTGCACTTCGTGCGGGTGGACGCCCTGGCCCAGTACTGTACCGGGCGCGCGGACGACGGGCACGACACGCTCGTGCTCTTCGCCACGTGCGCCGACGCCCGCCGCGCCTTCGACGCGGGAGTGGGCATGAGCACCCTGAACATCGGCAACCTGCACTACCCCCCCGGCAAGAAACAGCTGTGCGCGCATGTTTCCGTTTCCGACGATGACGAAGCCTGCCTGCGCTTCTTCAACCGCCACTCCGTGTCCCTGGACTTTCGCTGCGTGCCCAACGAACCGGTGCAGATAAAGGGGTGGTCATGACGGACTTTCTGCCTGTACTTACCCTGGCGCTGCCCATCGCTTTTTTTTTGCCGTTTTTTCGCTGCTGCGCTTTTCGCTGAACCTGGGCTTTCTGGAACGCCCCCTCGCCATCGGCTTTCTGTGGGCCGTCATGACCGGCGAGTGGGAGCTTTCCATGCACCTCGCCATCTTTCTTGAGCTGTTCTGGCTCGATCTGTTCCCCGCCGGTACCTACATACCCCCCAATTCCATCATTTCCCTGCTGCTGACCCTGAGCGTGGCCGGGCACTTCGGCCTGGAATCCGCCGGACAACTGGCCATTCCCGCGCTGCTCGCACTGCCTGCCGCCCTTGCCGGTGCGCATGTCGAGTACCTGCACCGCCGCTGGCGCAACCAGCAGTACACCGACCTGTTGCACTGGGGCAGGGTGGCGGAACACCCCGGCAAGGGCGATTCGCCCCTGTGGCGCATCATGGTGCGCTCGCTGGGCGAGTTGTTTGCGTTGAACCTGGGCCTGTTTTGCGTGTGCCTGCTTGTGCTTGTGGGAACTATCGAGTTGATGTCCAACTATATCGGGCACCTTCCGTCCGTTCCCGGCATTGCCTGGGGCCATGTGTGGTTCGTGGGCGCCATGGGCGGCATGCTGGCGCTGCGCCTGCGCCGGGCCTATGTGGCCTTTGCCATGGCCTTGCTGGCCGCGTCGGCGGCTTCGTTCATCTGATTCACATTCGTCACCGGAAATTGACGGTGCGAGGGCCGGGGGTACTTGGCAGCCGGGAATGTTTGTGCTATTTGGCACAAACAATTTCGCAGCAGCATGCGAGCTACTCGCAGCACCAAACCCCAATGCCACATGCAACGGAGGAATACCGACATGGCAGCTCTTGTCCTTGGTCACATGAACCCCGATACCGACTCCATCATCGCCGCCATCGGCGTTGCCGACCTGATGACCAAGCGCGGCATCGAAGCCAAGCCGGTCGCGCAGGGTGCGTGCACCCCCGAAACCGAATTCGTCCTCGGCAAGTTCGGCCTGAAGGCCCCCGAAGTGGTGACCTCCGTGGCTGGCCAGAAGGTCATCCTGGTTGACACCACCGAACGTGCGCAGCTGCCCGCCGACCTGTCCGACGCCGAACTGCTCGGCGTGGTCGACCACCACAAGCTGGGCGACGTGACCACCCCCAACCCGCTGGAAATGTGGGTGTGGCCGGTGGGTTGCTCCTGTACCGTCATCAAGGCGATGTACGACTTCTACGGCATCGAAGTGCCCAAGGCCATCGCCGGCGGCCTGCTGTGCGCCATCCTGTCCGACACCGTCATGTTCAAGTCCGTCACCTGCACCCCCGAAGACAAGAAGGCTGTCGAAGCCCTTGCCAAGATCGCGGGCGTGGCCGACGTGATGGCCCTGGGCATGGAAATGTTCAAGGTGAAGTCCGCCGTTGAAGGCGCGTCCATGAAGGACCTGGTCTTCCGCGACTACAAGGACTTCGACATGGGCGGCAAGAAGGTCGGCATCGGCCAGCTGGAAGTGGTGGACCTGTCCATCCTCGAGCCCGTGAAGGCCGGCCTGTACGAAGAAATCACCAAGGTGAAGGGCGAAGGCCGTCACTCGGTGTTCCTGCTGCTGACCGACATCATGAAGGAAGGTTCCGAAATGCTGATCGTTTCGGACGACGCCTCCATGGTCGAAAAGGCCTTTGGCGTGAAGCCCGAAGGCACGTCGGTGTGGCTTGACGGCGTGATGAGCCGCAAGAAGCAGGTGGTGCCCAACTTCGAAAAGGCCTTCAAGGGCTAGTCGAAGCGGTTATCCAGCCGACGCAGACTGACGCATACGGGGCCCGGTGGCATTTGTCGCCGGGCCTTTTGCGTTTTGCGGATGGAGGAGGGCGGGGCGCCAACCTGTTGGGTCCGGTTGGCACCAACGGCCCCGATGCGCTCAACGGGCCTGCCGGGCGAGCAGGCCCGGCTGGTCCAGACAGCCCGGCCAGCCAGATCAGCCAGATCAGCCTGCTCGACCGGTCACGGCGCCGTAACGTTCGTCCAACCGGGCCAGGGCCATGCTGCGCAGTTCGCGCAGGTGCGCGCCGGAAGCGGCCCCCTTGTTGCGCAGGTCTGGCGGCAGCTTCACGGCCAGCAGCACGGCAAGTTCGGCTTCGGTGCGTTGGCGCAACGCTTCCAGCCGGGCCAGGCAAGCCTTGGGAATGTGGGGCGGCTCGTATGGGGGCAGGGGATCATCGGGAACGGAAGCGACCGTGGATTCGCCCCCGGCAACGACAGGAGCACCCTTGTCCGGGTCAGGGGGGACGCCCTCCGGCTGTCGCAATGCGCAGTCGGGACCTGTGCCCACGCCCTTGCCGGTGCCATCGGCCAGCACCAGCAGGCGCATGGCGGGCAGCAGGCCGCGCACATGCAGCGCCAGCAGCAGGTCCACCCGCGTACCGGGGCGCAGTTCCGCATGCCGGGCCAGGCGCATGTGCAGCCGGGCCGCCGCATCACCTGCCTCGATGAATCGGGTGGGCATGCCCAGTCGGGACCCCAGTGCCCGCGCCAGCGGTGCGCCGCGATCCTCGTGGCCGTAATGGTGCGGCAGCACGTCCGCGGCAGTGGTCACTTTGCCAAGGTCGTGGCACAGGGCCATCCAGGTCACCAGTTCCGGTTGCGTTGCCAGGGGGCGGACGTCCGCATGTTCCGGAGTCTTGGCGCTGTCCTGCTCGCGCCCGGCCAGCACGGCGGCCATATCCATGACCCGCGCCACGTGGTCCAGCACCGAACCGGAGTGATAACGCACAGGTCCGGCGGGCACCGCATGAGCTTCCGACAATTCGGCAAACCACGGCAGCAGGCAGCCGCCCGCATGCAGCACCTTCAGGTAGCGGCCGGGGCAGGGCGCGGCCAGGGCCTTCATGGTTTCCCGGCAGACCTGCTCGGCGGGCAGACCGGCCAGCGCACCGCTGCGGGCCGTGGTGCGCATCTGGTCCAGTGTTTCCGGGTGTACTGAAAAGTCGGGAAACTGTGCGGCAAAGCGCGCGGCGCGGAAGGCCCGCACCGGGCTGTCGGCCAGCGCCGTGGGCGATGCCGGGCGCAGCACGCGGTCCGCAAGGTCGCGCAACGCCTGCGGGTGGGCATGCACCACCCCTGCGACAGACAGCGCCAGGGCGTTGATGGTGAAGTCGCGGGCGGCCAGGTCTTCATCCAGCGTGCCGCGCAAGGGCATGTGCTCCACGCCGTCCAGCAGGTACACGTCAACGTCGCGGCCAACCTTGCGGGCACCCGGGTTCTGCCGTACAAAACACGCCGCGTCGCCTTCAAAGGCCACGTCATGGTCGTGTATCGGCCTGCCCAGCAGCAGGTCGCGTACGGCTCCGCCCACGAGGTATGTCTTCATGTGGGGCAGCGTAGCCGATTTCGGCCCGGACGAAAATGCGTCCGGGTTCGCAAGGCCCCATCCCCACGGAAATTCCTGCACATGCCCCGAAATTTCATGTCCAGAGGTTCCATGTCCCGCAACAGCTTTCAGCCAGACCGCACCGACGACGCCTTGCCGCCTGCCGCCAGCCAGGCGGGGCAGGGCTCCCTTGTTGTGCATCTGTTGCACGAAGGATTGCCGCTGCCGTCTGCCGGGTCTTCGCCCGGCGCGGCATCTGGTCAGTCGTATTCCGGCCAGCCTGCAAACGATGCCCCCCGATGGCTGGCCGACCCGCTGCCGCCCGAAGCGCTGCGCAGCCTGCCCGGCTGGGGCGATGATCTTACCGCGCTTCCGGAATTTACTCCCGTAACCGTGGGCAGTGTGGCCATGCTGGCGGCGCGGCCCGGCGGGTCTGCGGCAACGGAATCATCCGCAGCCTCGTCGTCTTCCGCTCCTTGCGCGTCTTACATAACCGGCACAGTCCCTCCGCCGGTAATCGTGTGCGGGCCGTGCACCTCCAGCCTGGACGTGGCCCATGCCCTTGCCGCCGCCGGAGCCCTGCCGGAATGGGGGACCGTGCTGGCCGTTTCGCAGCGGGCCGGGCGGGGGCAGTTGCGCCGCCCGTGGGAATCGCCGCCCGGCAACATCTACGCGGCCTTGCGGCTGCCTGCCGCCGGTGTGTTCAGCACCGATGCGGCGGCCATCGCCCTCGGCTGCCTGTTCGCGGAAGCTTTCAACGCATTGGGCGTGCCCGTGCAGCTCAAGTGGCCCAACGACCTGTTGCTGGGCGATGCCAAGGTGGGCGGCATGCTGATAGAAGAGAAACGCGGAGTGGTGCTGGCGGGCATCGGCATCAACGTGGTGTCGGCACCGCCGCCCCAGGCGCTAAGGCAAGGCTGGGCAGTGCCCGCCGCAAGTCTTGCCGACCGTGGCATTTCCGCCACGCCGTTGACGCTGTGGCGCCATCTTGTGGAAGATTCACGTTTCTGCTATGAAGCGCAAGTTCTACGCGCCGGTGGGGCCGATTTCGTATCGTGCGCGGAAAAGCATCTTGCCTGGGTAGGCCGTGGGGTTGTGGTTCACGGTGGCGAAGTGGGTGACTGTCCGGGCAGGATTCTTGGACTCGAACCGCAGGGGGGCCTGCGGATTGTCATTTCGGGCAGGGAACACATACTCCGCTCCGGCAGCATCACGCCCATACCTTCGTGATCCGTATTCCATGCGCCCCGCGCATGCGCGCACGTCAATTCCGGTCGCCCGTTGCGGGCCGGACAGCCAGGATACCGAGGATTAGATGGGCATCAAGACCTTCGAGCAGGTGTTGGAAGAGGTGAGGGGCAAGGCGATTCTGGTGGCCAACCGGGGTATCCCGGCCCGCCGGATCTGCCGTTCCATCCGTGAACGCTTCGATGCCGTGGCCGTCATGACCGCCACCGACATCGACAAGACCTCTCCGGCCGCCTCCGCAGCGCAGGAACTGCTGCTGCTGGGTTCCGACCCCAGAGCGTATCTGGACATCGACCACATCATCGCGCTGGCCAAACAGCGCGGCATCGTCGCCATCCATCCCGGATGGGGCTTCGCCTCCGAAGACGAACGCTTCCCCGCCAAATGCAAGGCCGCCGGTCTGACCTTCATCGGGTCCACCGCAGAGGCCATGAACCTGCTCGGCAACAAGGTGCAGGTTCGCAAGCTGGCGAAGAAGCTGGATATCCCCGTTGTTCCCGGTTCCGAGGGGGCCGTGGACATTCCCACCGCGCGCACCATCATCGACGAGATCGGCCTGCCTGTCATGCTGAAGGCGGAAGGCGGGGGCGGCGGCCGGGGCATCTTTGCCATTCATCGCGCGGAAGAACTTTCCGACGCCTTCATGAAGGCGTCCACCATGGCGCAGGCCTCGTTCGGCAATCCGCGCCTGTACGTGGAAAAGTACCTTCCTGCGGTGCGCCACATCGAAATCCAGGTCATCGCCGACATGTACGGCAACGTGTTCGCCTTTGACGAACGCGACTGTACCGTGCAGCGCAACCACCAGAAGCTCATCGAGATCACGCCGTCGCCGTGGCCGGGCATCACGCCCGAACTGCGCGAACGGCTGAAGGAATACTCGCGCATGCTGGTGCGCGAGGTGGGCTACCATTCGCTGTGCACCGTGGAATTCCTGGTTACCGCCGACGGCACGCCGTACCTGATCGAGGTGAACACCCGCCTTCAGGTGGAGCACGGCATCACCGAATGCCGCTACGGCATCGACCTTGTGGAAGAGCAGATCGCCGTGGCCTTTGGCGCCAAGCTGCGCTTCACCCAGGAGAACACCGCGCCGCAGCACGTGGCCATGCAGGTGCGCATCAACTGCGAAGACCCGCAGAACCATTTCGCCCCCAATTCGGGCCTGGTCAGCCGCTACGTGTCGCCCGGCGGCCCCGGCGTGCGCCTGGACTCGAACATGTGCGCGGGCTACGAGTTTCCGTCCAACTACGACTCGGCGGGTTCCCTGCTCATCGCCTACGGGCAGGGCTGGGAAAAGGTGCTCGGCATCATGGAGCGCTGCCTTGGCGAGTACGTCATCGGCGGCATCAAGACCACCATCCCGTTCTACAAGCAGGTGCTGAAGCACCCCAAGTTCCGCGCTGGCGACCTGGACACCAACTTCATCGCCAACACGCCGGAACTGATGTGCTACTCCGACCTCGCCCCCGAGGCGGAGCGCCTTGCCCGGCTGGTGGCCGAGGTTTCGGCCAAGGGCTACAACCCCTACGTGCAGCTGGGTGAATACCGCACCCGCGAAACCCCGCGCATGCCCCGCTTCGAGCCGGTGCTGCCGCACATTCCCGGCGCCGTGCGCCGCGCCGCCTCGCCGTATCCCACCGGCGACCGCACCGCGCTGCTGGACTACCTGCGCGACGCGGGCCACGTGCACTTCACCGACACCACCCCCCGTGACATGACCCAGTCGAACAGCGGCAACCGCTTCCGCCTGGCGGAAGACGCGCTGATCGGACCGTATCTGGACAACTGCGGGTTCTTCTCCATCGAGAACGGCGGCGGCGCCCACTTCCACGTGGCGCTCATGGCCAACATGACCTACCCCTTCTCGGAAGCGAAGGAATGGAACCGCTTTGCGCCCAAGACGCTGAAGCAGATCCTCATCCGCTCCACCAACGTGCTGGGGTACAAGCCGCAGCCCAAGAACCTCATGCGCATGACCGGCGAGATGGTGTGCGATACCCACCACATCATCCGCTGCTTCGACTTCCTGAACCACATCGAGAACATGCGGCCCTTCGCCGAAGTTGCTCTGAACCGCACCGACGTGGTCTTCGAGCCCGCGCTGTCGCTGTCGTGGGCCAAGGGCTTCGACGTGGATCACTACCTCGGCGTTACCGAGGAAGTGCTGCGCATGGTGGGCAGCGTGGCCGGTGTCGGCCCCGACCAGGCCGCGAAGATGATCATCCTGGGCCTCAAGGACATGGCAGGCATGTGCCCGCCCCGGTTCATGACCGCTCTGGTCTCTGCCCTGCGCAAGCGCTGGCCCTCGCTGGTGCTGCACTACCATCGCCACTACACCGACGGCCTGTTCGTGCCCTCCGTGGGGGCCGCCGCCAAGGCCGGCACGCACATCGTGGACGTTGCCCTGGGCGCTTCGGTCCGTTCGTACGGGCAGGGCGACGTGCTGGCCACTGCCGCCTACATCGAGGACGAGCTGGGCCTGAAGACCAACCTGAACAAGAACATGATCCGCGACTGCAACTTCGTGCTCAAGCAGATCATGCCGTACTACGACCGCTACTGCGCGCCGTACTTCCAGGGCATCGACCACGACGTGGTCGAGCACGCCATGCCCGGCGGGGCCACCTCGTCGTCGCAGGAAGGGGCCATGAAGCAGGGGTACATCCACCTCTTGCCGTACATGCTCAAATACCTGGCGGGCACCCGCAAGATCGTGCGTTACCACGACGTGACGCCCGGCTCGCAGGTAACCTGGAACACCGCCTTCCTTGCCGTGACCAACGCCTACAAGCGCGGCGGCGAAGAAGAAGTGCGCTACCTGCTGGAAGTGCTGGACCACGTGGCCCGGCACAACGAGGCAGACCTGACGGCGGAAATGCGCAAGGCGCGCCTGTCCATCTACCAGGACTGCAACGACGCCTTCCGCAACCTGCTGCTGGGCCGCTTCGGCAAGCTGCCCCTCGGCTTTCCGGCGGACTGGGTGTACGAAAGCGCCTTCGGCAACGAATGGAAGAAGGCCATCGCCTCGCGCACCGAGGCATCGCCCCTTGATTCGCTGACCGACGTGGACATGGCTGCGGAAGAACGCGGCTACATCGAGATCATGCGCCGCAAGCCCACGGAAGAAGAGTTCGTCCTGTACTTGAACCACCCCGGCGACGCCATCAAGACCATCCAGTTGCGGGCCCGCTTCGGCAACCCCAACAACCTGCCGCTGGACGTCTGGTTCGAGGGCGTGGCCCCCGGCGAGGATCTGAACTTCGTCGATTCCAACGGCAAGCCGCACCATCTCTCGTTGCTCAGCATCTCGCGCCCCAACGAGGCGGGCATGAGCGTGGTGCGCTACGTGCTCGATTCCGAGTTCATGAGCTGCGAGGTGCAGGTGGCCAAGGCTGCCATCGCCGACGGCAAGGGCTCGGAAAAGGCCGATCCGTCCAATCCCTTGCACGTGGCCGCGCCCAGCAACGGCGACCTGTGGGTGATGTACGTGCACCCCGGCGACGTGGTGAAGCAGGGCGAGGAGCTGTTCAACATCTCCATCATGAAGCAGGAAAAGGCGGTGCTGGCCCCGGTTTCCGGCATGGTCAAGCGCGTGCTGAAGACCGCCGACTACCGCGAAAGCAAGCAGATGATGCCCGTCCGCGAAGGCGAACTGATCGTGGAGCTTGGGCCCATCCCGCGCACCTGCCCCAACGTGGCGTGTTCGCGGCCCATCACCATGGAAGGCATCGACTTCTGCCCCTACTGCGGCGAAGCCTTGAATCCATAAGCAGACATTCCGCGCGCGGCCCCGGCACCCCCGGGCCGCGCGCGGGCTATCCTTCGGCTGTACCAGGCACCGCCCGGCCCGGCCTGTACGGGCCGCGGGCGACGATGCGAGAACCCCCCATAAGGAGACCGGCACCCCATGCCAGCCCCCTGCATGATACCCACCGGTTGATCACCCCACGCCCCGTGCGCGTGGGACAAGACCGTCGTTTTCGGGTATCGGACCTTCAGGCAAGCGTTTCTATCCCCCACAGGAGGATTCACGAATGGGCAAAACTCCGGTTGAAAAGCCTGCGGCCAAGGCCGCCAAGGCTGGCGCCGAGATTTCCGAACTCACCAAGAAGCTGGTGCTGACTGGCGCCGACATCGTGCGCATCGGCGACGATGCCGAGTTGCTGGTCGGCGGCAAGAACTACAACACCGCCATCATCAGCCAGGTGGAAGGAATCCGCGCACCCGAGTTCCGCGCCATATCGTCGCAGGCGTTCCACATCCTGCTCGACGAAACCAGGGTCAACGCATCGCTCGTCCGCGCCACCGTGGACAAGGAATACAACCGCATCGACTGGAACGATCCGGAGATCAACAAGGATTCGGAGTTCCTGCAAAAGTTCGTCCGTAACCTGGCCAAGGAAATCCGCGCCCAGGCTTCCGCCAAGCCGGATGAAACCCAGATCAAGCTGCGCACCTTTGTCAACAACGTGGTGGAAGGCTTCGCCACCTCGCCGGAAGGCATCGACCAGTTGCGCAAGCGCTCGGTGCTGGTGCAGGCGGGCATCCTGTGCGTGGAGCTGCCCAAGGCCGTGGACGACTGCGTGCGCGAGGCCTATCGCTCCATCTGCAAGGAAGCGGGCGCCGAAGACGTGCCCGTGGCCGTGCGTTCCTCCGCCGCCGGCGAAGACTCGCGCAAGAAGGCCTTTGCCGGGTTGCAGGACACCTACCTGAACATCGTGGGCGAAAGCCGCGCCTCCGCCGCCTACCACTGGGACTGCGCATCGGCCTACAACCTGCGTTCCATGACCTACCGCCGCGAGGCGATCCTGGACGCGCAGGCCCGTGCCGAAGCCACCGGCGACGAATCCATCGCCATCAAGGCCAAGCAGGAATGGGCCATCGAGAACACCTCGCTCTCGGTGTGCATCATGCGCATGATCAACCCGGTCATTTCGGGCACCGCCTTCAGCGCGGATACCGCCACCGGCTGCCGTGGCACCGCCCGCAAGGACCTGGTGGGCATGGACGCCAGCTACGGCCTGGGCGAGGCCGTGGTGGGCGGCATGGTCACCCCCGACAAGTTCTACGTCTTCCAGCGTGACGACGGGCCCGAGGTGGTCATCCGCCAGATGGGCTGCAAGGACAAGAAGATCGTCTACGACGAGAAGGGCGGCACCAAGAAGGTTTCCGTGCCCGAGATCGAGGCGTATCGCTGGTCGCTTTCGCTGGCCCAGGCCGAACAGGTGGCCAAGGGCGTGCGCGCCATCAGCCGCGCCTACGGCGACATGATCATGGACACCGAATTCTGCATCGACTCGGCCGACAGGCTGTGGTTCGTGCAGGCCCGCCCCGAAACCCGCTGGAACGAAGAGCTGGAAAAACACCCGCACACCATCTTCATGCGCCGCCGCGAGGTGCACCCGAAGGCGGCCAGCCAGGCCGAGGTGCTGCTGGAAGGCAACGGCGCGTCGCGCGGGGCCGGGCAGGGCAGGGTGAAGTTCCTGCGGTCCGCCCTGGAACTGAACAAGATCAACAAGGGCGACATCCTCGCCGCCGACCGCACCGACCCCGACATGGTGCCCGGCATGCGCGTGGCTGCCGCCATCCTTGCCGACGTGGGCGGCGACACCAGCCACGCAGCCATCACCTCGCGCGAACTGGGCATCCCCGCCGTCATCGGCATTCAGCGCCTGGAAATCCTGCGCGCCCTGGACGGCCAGGAAGTGACCGTGGACGGCACCCGGGGCCGGGTGTACCGGGGCATGCTGCCCCTGCGCGAAGTGGGCGGCGAGATGGACCTGTCGAAGCTCCCCCCCACCAAGACCAAGGTAGGCCTGATCCTGGCCGACGTGGGCCAGGCCATGTTCCTCTCGCGCCTGCGCGAGGTGGAAGACTTCGAGGTGGGCCTGCTGCGCGCGGAATTCATGCTGGGCAACATCGGCGTGCATCCGCAGGCGCTGGAAGCCTTCGACAGCGGTGAACTGGACCACGCCGTGCACGCCAAGCTGCGCGAACTGGATTCCCGCCTGTCCAAGATCCTGCGAGAGCAACTGTCCGCCGGGCTCATCGCCATCGACATGAAGCTGCGCGAGTACGTGGGCCACATCACCGGCCTGTCGGCTGAAATCGAGGCCCTGGCCTCGCGCGAGAACCTGCGCGGCACCGAACAGGTGCTGGTCATGCACCGCAAGATGCGCGAACTGGACCACAAGTTGGACGAGCATGTGGAACTGGCCACCCGCCGCATCGACATCCTGAAGACGTCCATCGACCTTGAAGACCACGTGCGCGTGATCATGGGCTACGACGACCAACTGGCGCTGCTGAACGGCATCGACCCGGACACGGTGAAGCGCCGTGCCGAGATAGAAGCCAACGTGCGCGCCCAGGTGGAACGCGTCGAGGACATCCCCGCCGTGCAGGACGCGCTGGCCAAGATCGCCCGCCTGCGCCACGAGGTGGGGCTGCGCAGCGGCCTGCAGAAGGAAATGGACGACATGCGCGCCGTGCCGGACAAGATTCGCGCCCTGATCCGTTCGCGCGGCTTCCGCACCGGCAAGGAGCACTACGTCCAGACCCTGTCGCAGGGCCTGGCCCTGTTCGCCATGGCCTTCTACGGCAAGGACATCGTCTACCGCACCACCGACTTCAAGTCGAACGAGTACCGCAACCTGCTGGGCGGCAACCTGTTCGAGCAGATGGAAGACAACCCCATGCTGGGCTTCCGCGGGGTGTCGCGCAACCTGCACGACTGGGAAATCGAGGCCTTCAAGCTGGCGCGCGGCGTGTACGGCGGGTGCAACCTGCAGCTCATGCTGCCCTTCGTGCGCACCCTGGAAGAAGCGCGCTCCATGCGCCGCTATCTGGAACAGGTGCACAAGCTGAAGAGCGGCGTCGACGGGCTGAAGATGATCCAGATGTCGGAAATCCCGTCCAACGCCGTGCTGGCCAAGCAGTTCATCGAGGAGTTCGACGGGTTCTCCATCGGCTCCAACGACATGACCCAGATGGTGCTGGCCACCGACCGCGACAACGCGCGCCTCGGCCACATCTACGACGAGGAAGATCCCGCCGTGGTCTGGGCCATCCTGGTGACCATCTTCACCGGCCAGAAGTGCGCCCGCAAGGTGGGCTTCTGCGGCCAGGGCGTGTCCAACAGCAAGATCCTGCGCGGCCTGGTGGCCATCGCGGGCATCGTGTCCGCCTCGGTGGTGCCCGACACCTACTACCAGACCAAGCTGGACATGGCCGAGGTGGAGGCCGAAAACATCCCCACCTCGGAACTGGGCAGTTGGCTGCGCAACCAGCACCTGGCCAACCTGCGCGCGCTGCTGGAGGAAAAGGGCTACGGCCACATCCTCAAGAAGTACACCCAGGCCGAAGACCTGATGGACTGGTACGAAGGCGAGCTGCGCCGCCTGCACGAACTGCTGCGCGAAAGCCTGGAAACCCCCAAGGAAAAGTTCTACCGCTCCGAGCTGGAACAGTTCCGGGCCACCTTCCACAAGCCGGTCATCTACGCCACCTGGGACTGGGCGGGCACCGTGTCCGACGCCCTGCACCAGGCCGGGTTCGCCAGCTTCGAGGAACAGGCCAAGGCCCTGGAGGCCCAGCGCGCCAAGAAGTGGTAGTGTAGACGGTATACGCGCCACGCGCGTGCCTGATTCACGTTGCAGAATGTACGGACGGGCGGTCTTCGGGCCGCCCGTCTTCCGTTTGCGCGGCGGACAGATGGCACGGGGAGGGGCGGGAAGAGGCGGAGTGTCTGGGAATATCCGCCGGGCTCCGGACGCATGCCGCTGCCCGGACTTGCCACGGGCAGGCTCGTGTCGCATGTGATGGGTGAATGCGTGTTCAGGGAGCGTCAGGCAAGGAGGCAACCATGGCGGAACTGCGCGTGCGGCGCGTGTACGAGACGGCGCCGTCGGTTGATGCCACTGACGACGGAGTGCGCGTGCTGGTGGACCGGCTGTGGCCGCGCGGCCTTGCGCGCGACAAGGCCCGCATCGACCACTGGCTGCGCGGCGTGGCTCCGTCCGACGATCTGCGCCGCTGGTTCGGGCACGATCCCGGCCGATGGCGGGAATTCCTGACCCGCTACCATGCGGAACTGCGCGCATCCGCCCATCCCGAGCTTGCTTTGCTGCGAGACATGGCGGCGGGGCCGGGCCGCGTCACGTTGCTCTACGCGGCGCGGGACGAGGCACGCAACAACGCGGTGGCCCTTAAGGCATTCCTGTTGCAACCGGGGGGCGCGTAGGACGGGGGGCATGCCGGTACTTCCCCGACCCTTGCCCGGGGCTGTTTCCCTGCGGCTGAATGAGGGTGCCCGCGGTCAGTTCGTGTGCGGGTTTGTTCTTAAAGTGACAGGTGAAGGATACTGATTCCCGCCATGGGACGCGGAAGCGATCTTTCTCGAAATCTTCCCGCAACACTCTGAAGGATAAAGAAAAACGGGGAGCCCATGGGCTCCCCGTTTTTTGTTCAAAAGGCGTTCGCATTCCCTTCCTGCCTGGCCTCGTGGCCGGGCAGGGCAGGCGCTACTTCAGACGTCCCGTCACGTTGTCTTCGATCCAGTGCGGGTCCAGCCATTCCAGCGGCTGTACCTGCACCCCGCCGATGGTCACCCCGAAGTGCAGGTGGTCGCCGCCCGCCATGCCGGTGGTGCCGGTCTTGCCGATGACGTCGCCCTTTTTCACCTGCTGGCCCACGTTGGCCGAAATCTCGCTGAGGTGCGAGTACAGGGTTTGCAGGCCAAGGCCGTGGTCGATGACCACGAGGTTGCCGTAAATGCCGAGATGCCCGGCAAAGACCACCCGCCCGCTGTTGGAAGCGGGCACCTCGGCCATGGCCAGCGAGGCGAAGTCCAGGCCGAGGTGGGTCTGGTTGTCCACCTTCTGTCCGTTGTGCAGGTAGCTGCGGTTGTCGGCAAACCCGGCCCGGGTGGCCGAATTGGGCAGTTGCAGGAACGCCCCGTGCCAGAGCATGGCCGGCGCGGTATCCTTGCCGATTTCCAGCAGCTTCTGTTCGTTGGACGCGCGCAGATCGTTGTTCACCTTCAGGAAACGTTCCAGCGGGCTCAGGTCGCCGGGCACGTCCTGCTCGAATTCGGGCATCTTGCTGGCCAGGAAACTTTCGGAAATGTTGATGTTGTCATGCCGGAACACCCGGTCCAGCGGGCGAATGACCAGGCGGCTGGCCATGGCGTTGCCGGAAAGGTCCACGGCGGTGATTTCCGGGGCGTACTGGGCCACGGTGAGAAAGTGCGGAAAGGCGAAGAAGCAGATGTAGTCGCCGCTTGGCTGCTTGAACCCCGGAAAATACAGGTCGCCCACCTTCACGCCGGTGCGTTCCACATCTTCGTTGACCGAATAGAGGATGGAACCGGTGCCGCCGCGCCGCACGTAGGGGGGCATGCTCTTTACCGAAACGCGCGGGGGCTGGGTGTCCAGACGCAGGGGGTAGACCCTGGTGGTGGTGTTGCCCTTGCCGAACCCGGCCAGCGAGGTGTCGGCCGTGCGCACTTCAAGGTCGAAGGCGCCGTCCTTCAGGCCTGCATCCTTCAGGTTGAAGGCCACGCGCTGTTCGCGACGGCCATCGGTGAAGGCGCTGTCCAGCACGACCAGCGAGTGCGAATTCTTTTTCACCGTGACGGTGACGGACCGGATGCCCGACTTCTTGTCGCGCAGGATCAGGTTCAGATCCTGATGCGGCGAGGCACGCCCCGTGTCCGGGGTAAGGATGACTTCCGGCCCTTCCATGTCCTGAAAGAGCATGAAGCCGCCGATGCCGAGCAGCCCCAGCAGGGCCGCGAAGACGATCACGATGGAAAGATTCTTTGCTGCAGTCATGTCTCCTGATCCTTTCAAGTGAAAAGCCGCCCTGAAAGCCGGGCGGCTCGTGTCCAAACCGTTTGGGCGGCCTGCCTAGGGGTGTTCGACGGCATCCAGCAGGCTGATGGTCAGCTTCAGGAAGTCCGCCTCGGTCACGATGCCCACCAGCCTGTCGCCCTCGGTCACGGGCAGGCACCCGTACTTGTGGTGCAACAGCAGTTCGGCGGCATCGCGCAGCAGGGTGTCGGGGTGCACGCGCACCACGTCGGTACGCATGATCTCGCCCACGGGAATACCTGCGTCGATCTCGTTCTGCACCGCCTCGTCCACGCCGGCGAAGCGCGAGATGGTGGCGGACAGGATGTCGCGGTGGGTCAGCAACCCCTGAAAGTCGCCCTTGGCATCCACGATGGGAATGTGCCGGATGCGGGCCAGCTGCATCAGCGAGCGGGCCGCCCGGAGCGAATCGGTCTTCTTCAGGGTGAAGAGCCCGGTGGACATGAGATCGCCGACGTAGAGCATGGTTTCCCCCGCAAGCGCGTTTCCGCAAGTGTCGCATACTCCGCGCATAAGTCAAGCAAGCCGGGGCGACACGGGCGGTATCCGCGCTACGCAGGGCTGGCGAAACGGGCGGGGCAATGGGCGCCGGAAGGGGCTATGCGAAGGCTCGTGAACCCGGCGTTGCGGCCCCCATGATTGACGCCGGGGGCAAAATCTGTTTTCCAAACCATGCCGGGGCCGTATGGACGAGGCGACTCGCAACGCCCGTCCTGCCTGTCCCGCCGGTTCTGCCGGTTTTGCCGGTTCTGCCCGTTCGCATGCCGTTCCGCAGTTTGCCCGCACATCGGCCTCCCCGTGGTGGCCCTTGCCGCACGCCGCCCCCCAGCCCCTTGGGTGCGTGGCCTGACGCGGTGTGTGCAGTCGTGCGCGGCCTGCCACGGCAACGCGACGCTCCCCCCCCTCGCGGGGCACCCATTCCAGAGAGGACCGCGCATGCTCGACATGAAGCGCAACCGTGAGCGCATGGTGAAACAGCAGATCGAGACGCGCGGCATCACCGACCCGGCCGTCCTTGCGGCCATGCGTTCCGTGCCGCGCCATCTGTTCGTGCAGGAAGCCCTGCGCGCCCAGGCCTACGAGGACCACCCCCTGCCCATCGGGCACGGACAGACCATTTCGCAACCGTTCATCGTGGCGCTCATGTCACAGATCATCGAGCCGCAACCGGGCCTGCGGGTGCTGGAAATCGGCACCGGATCCGGCTACCAGGCCGCCGTGCTGGCGGAAATGGGCATGGACGTGTACACGGTGGAACGCATCCGCGAACTGCACGCCGCCGCGCGCGACCTGTTGCGCACGCTGAAGTACCGCAAGGTGCGGCTGAAGCTGGACGACGGCACTCTGGGCTGGCCCGAGGCCGCCCCCTACGACCGCATCCTGGTCACGGCGGGCGGGCCGGAAGTGCCGCTGCCGCTCATCGAGCAGCTGGCCGACCCGGGCATCCTGGTCATTCCCGTGGGGTCCAGCAAGCGCATGCAGGAACTGGTGGTGGTGCGCAAGCAAGGTGGCCGCGTGGTGCGCGAAAGCAAGGGCGGCGTGGCCTTCGTGGACCTGGTGGGCACCCACGGCTGGCGCGGCTGACCGTCGTGCCGGGCGTGCCGGGCGGGGCAGGCGGGGCAGGCGGGGCAGGGGAGGAAGCATTCCGTCCCTGCGCAACCTGATTCTCGTCCACCCGACCGTGCAGCGTCCGGGCCCGCGCCGTTTCCAACACCCTTGAGGACAACCGACGCCATGCGCCTTTTCTCCCGCCTTCTCGACCGGCTGTGGGCCGCCGCCGCATCACGCGGCGCCGTGCGCATGCTGGTGCTGGTCTCGTTCACCGAATCGGTCTTCTTTCCCCTGCCGCCGGATCTGCTGCTGATTCCCATGGCCCTGGCCGCGCGTGAACGCGCGTTGCGCCTGGCCGCCATCTGCCTTGCGGCTTCCGTGGCGGGCGGCATCGTGGGCTATTTCGTGGGCATGTTCTTCATGGACGTGGTCGGCATGCCCATCGTGCGCTTTTACGGCCTGCAGGAGCAGTATCACGCCGTGAAGGCGTGGTACGATACCTACAGCGCCTGGGCCGTGGCCGTGGCCGGGCTCACCCCGGTGCCGTACAAGCTGTGCACGCTCACCGCCGGGGCCTTCCGCATAGATTTTCCCACCTTCCTGCTGGCCTCGGTGGTCAGCAGGGGGCTGCGCTTTTTCGTCATCGCCGGGCTCATCTATCTGTTCGGTGAACGGGTGCGCCACTTTCTGGAACGCCGGTTCGACCTCGTGCTGCTGGGCACGCTGGTGCTCGGCGTGCTGGGCTTCGTGGCGATCAAGTTCCTGAACTGACGCCGCACCGGCATCCCGTGCGGGGTTCGTCTGCCCCGGCGCTGTCGTGCTGGTCCTTTTGCTTGACGGGGCGGCGCGATTCATTACCTTACCGGGGCGGGCAAGCCCCGCCGCATCGCAATTTCATGGCCCGCCGCGCCACCGGCCAGGCGGCCACAGACAAGGAGCATCCATATGTCCTCGTGCAGCACCTGCCCCTCGGCCAGGAACAAGGCCGAAACGGGCAAGCCCAGCGCCGGCATGGCCATTCAGGACGAGATCATCTCCTCCACGCTGGGGCGGATCAGATACAAGCTCTTCATCATGAGCGGCAAGGGCGGGGTGGGCAAAAGCTCCGTCACCGTGAACACGGCGGCGGCCCTGGCCGCGCGGGGCTACAAGGTGGGCATCCTGGACGTGGACATCCACGGTCCCAGCGTGCCCAACCTGCTGGGCCTGCGTGCGGGCATAGAGGCCGACGAACGTGGCGGCCTGCTGAACCCTGCGAAATACAACGACAACCTGTTCGTCATTTCCATGGATTCACTGCTCAAGGACCGCGACACGGCGGTGCTGTGGCGCGGCCCCAAGAAGACGGCGGCCATCCGTCAGTTCGTGTCCGACGTGAACTGGGGCGACCTGGACTTTCTGCTCATCGATTCCCCCCCCGGCACCGGCGACGAGCACATGACCGTGCTGAAGACCATCCCCGATGCCCTGTGCGTGGTGGTGACCACCCCGCAGGAAATCTCGCTGGCCGACGTGCGCAAGGCCATCAACTTCCTGCAATACGCCCAGGCCAACGTGCTGGGTGTGGTCGAGAACATGAGCGGCCTGTACTGTCCGCATTGCGGCGGAGAAATTTCGCTGTTCAAGAAGGGCGGGGGGCGCGAACTGGCCGAAAAGTGCGGCCTGCCTTTCCTTGGCGCCGTACCGCTGGATCCGGCCACCGTGGTGGCTGCCGACCGGGGCGTGCCCGTGGTGATGCTGGAAGAGGATTCGCGCGCCAAGCAGGGCTTTCTGGAGCTGGCCGACAACATCGCGGCCGCGTCCGAGAACAGCCTGGAAGCCGTGGCCAGCACCCACGCCTGATGGCTGCCCCATGCCCGTCCCATACCCGTCCCATACCCGTCCCATGACCGCCTGCCGTCAGCCTGACATGACGTCCGCCTGATATATGCGACCGGGTCGGTGCGTGCGAAGTCGCGCGTACCGGCCCGATGCCGCCCCCGCAAGAACAGCCCGCACGCCAGCCGGGCGTCTGCCAGGGCATGGCGGGCAACGGCGGTCCACGGCGGGACATGACGTAACAGGATGACCAGGGCGGCTCCTTTCGCGGCGGGGTCGCCATCCTCCCTTTGCCAGCGCGACGAAGTGTGCTAGGAACACCCACATGACGCAGCAACCAAGCCCCTTTCAGCGGATGTTCAACCTTGCCAACCGCATAACGCTGGCGCGCATCTTCATCGTGCCCGCCATCGTCGCGCTGCTGATGTTCCCGGGCCGCATCACCTGCCTGGCAGCCGTGGTGCTGTTCGCGCTGGCCTCGGCCACCGACGTCATCGACGGGCACATCGCGCGGCGCTCGAACATGGTGACCAGCTTCGGCAAGTTCCTGGACCCGCTGGCCGACAAGATCCTCATCGGCTCGGTGATGATCATGTTGGTGGAACTGGGCTGGATTGCCGGGTGGATCGCCATCGTCATCATCGCGCGCGAACTGATGGTCACCGGCCTGCGCGCCGTGGCCGCCGATGAAGGGCTGGTCATTGCAGCGGACAAGTTCGGCAAGATGAAGACCGTCATGCAGATGTTGGCGCTGGTGCCGCTGATGCTGCACTACCAGTGGTTCGGGCTGGACCCCAACCC
Organism: Nitratidesulfovibrio termitidis HI1; assembly: GCF_000504305.1. Classification (NCBI taxonomy): domain Bacteria; kingdom Pseudomonadati; phylum Thermodesulfobacteriota; class Desulfovibrionia; order Desulfovibrionales; family Desulfovibrionaceae; genus Nitratidesulfovibrio; species Nitratidesulfovibrio termitidis. Next base: position 524,414 of record NZ_KI632512.1, on the reverse strand, counting down.
GGCAGGGCAGTTTATGCTTTACATCGCGTTGTTTCTCACGGTATTTTCAGGCTTCAACTACCTGTATACATTTTACGGAAACTGGCTCAAGGATGGCGCCGGACGGGCCTAGCCCGCACAGGCGGGGCGCATGGCCGGAGACGCATTCATGCAGGATCACGAGGGACTGCACAGCAGGTTGAAGAACTGCCTGCAGACCATCCTTGAGCTTGAGCCCGATCTGGAGCGGCTGGAGCTTGGGGGCGAACTGATGCAGGAGTTCACCGTGCTCAAGTCGTTCATGGAACGGCTTGACGCCGTGCTGCTGGACGAGGACGATGTGCGCCGCATAGAGCGAGCCACCGCGAATTTTCTGGAAGAACTGAAAGGGCCGGTTTCCGCCATGCGCCGTCGCGGCGAACAGCGTCGGCTGTTGCAGTGACAGAGATGTTCTGGCGTCGCCTGCTCATCGGCCTTTCCCTGGCCCTCAACGTTGTTCTGCTGTATCGCCTTGTCTGGAGCGACCAGGGCATGGTGGCGTACAAGATGCTGAAGCAGCAGTGCACCGCCATGGAGGCCCGGCTGAAGGATCTCGACACCCGCAACCTGGCCCTCAGCCGCGAAATACGGCTCTTGCAGGCGGACGGAAAATATGTCGAAAAGATGATCCGCAAGCGGTTGAACTTCGTGAAGGACAACGAAATCCTCTACATCTTCCCCGAGACGCAGGCGGAAGCGGCCACACCGGGAGCCGGATCTGATGAAGGCAAAAATTGAGTGGTATCAAGAGGTACTTGAACTCGAACCGAGTTCTAAGGTCTTTTTTCCGCTCGCCCGCCTGCTGGCTGAAAACGGCCAACCCGATGACGCCATAGCCACCCTGCGTCAGGGGCTTGACCGCCATCCCGAATTCATCGAAGCCCGCCTTTTCCTCATAGAACTCCTGCATTCCAGTCACAGGGACGACCTGCGCGACGGCGAAGTGGGCAAGCTGGCCCGCCTGCTGGGCGCGTATCCCGGCTTCTGGGATGCCTGGAGCGCCTGCCTGGCCGCCGGGGACAAGGGCCGCGACACCGCGCTGGCCCTGGCCTTTCTGGCGGCCTCGTTCCGTTCCGGCACCCAGGGCGCTCTTTCGTGGACATCCGTCATCGAGCACGGGCTGCGCGCCATGCTGGGCGGCAACGGCACGGATCCCGCGCCCGCCACGCATCCGGCGGCGACCCCCGTCGGGCCTTCCGCCATAGTCGAATCCGGCATGCCTGGCATGCATGACGCAACCGCCGTTCCGCACGAAACCCTCGGACACGCACCGCTTTCGCGTGCGGCTGCCCACGCCGATGGCGATGAAGAAGAACGTGCAGCCGGTGCACCAGACGCGCCATCTGCGCCAACTGATGTTGACGCGACCACTTCCGATGCACTGGACGCCCAAGACGAGGAAGAAGAACATTTTTCGCTGCGCACCCGCTCCATGGCGCAGGTGCTTGCCGAGCAGGGCGACCTGCGCGGCGCCCTTGACATCTACGAGGAACTGATGGCCGCCTCGGGCAGCGACGAAGAGCGCGCCGACATCGCCAGCGTGATCCAGGAACTCACCAACCGCCTCAAGTCCGCGGGGGAGGGAAGCCAGCGGCAGCAGGCGACCGACGAGGGGCAGCCCCTTCAGGGCAAGCACAAGCTCATCCACATGCTCGAATCGCTGGCCGAACGCCTGGAGGCGCGCGCCCAGGGATAGCGGGCCCGAAATTCGTATCGAACCCACGCGCGGGGATACCGCGCGGCAGCCGTGCGCGTCCTTCGTGACGAAGGGGGACGGGGAAAGCCCCGCGCCAGTCGGCCTGCCGCAGATCGCAACGATCCATTCAGGAGAAAGAGAGTGCAGCGAGTCAACAAGGCCGCCTGTCTGCTGCTCGCGCTGGGCGTGCTGCTGGCGACGGGGTGCAAGCACGAGGCCAAGGAGTACTGGAAGGACACCCGCCGGTACTACCGCGAATATCTGAATACCCCCGCCAAGCTCGACCTTGAGGACAAGGGCGAGGTGGCGCCCGCCGAAGCCCGCCTGGCCGAAGGCTTTGCCGGAATCGACATCCAACTGCGCGCGCTTGAACGCGCCTTGGAAAACAGCGACCGCAAGCCCGACACCGCGTGGGCCAAGCAGATGTTCCAGCGCTTTCCGTGGATCAGCGGCCTGGCCGCCGTGGACCACGATGGCAACGTCATGGCCCAGCAGCCCGAAGCGTCCATGAAGCCGCTGGATTTCACCCCGTTGCTGAAGGAAGACGCCAAGCAGAACATGCGCGCCCTGCGCAGCTACGTGCAGGATACCCCCATGGGGCCCGAAGTGTATGTGGGCGTGCCCGTGTACTCCGGCACCGACTTCCGGGGGCTGGTCATCGCCCATTTCGACATCCGCGCGCTGTTGCCGTATTCGTCGCGCCCGGCGGACCTGATGATCGCCGCGCCCGGCCAGGTCATGTGGCCGGGCCGCTTCGACGCGCAGGCCACTCCCATCGCTTCCACCGACTGGGGCGCCGTGCTCACCAAGGACGTCTACGGCACCGTTGCCAACACCAACGGCGAGTTCTACTGGGTGTCGCGCTACCTCGGCAACCTGCCGCTGGTGTTTGCCGTGCCCGAGGCTGGCAGCTTTCCCGAAAAGCCGGAACAGCTCGGTATCCTCAAGCAGGCCGCCGCGCTGGGTTCGGCCAGCAACCCCAACGAGCCCGTGACGGAAATCCAGCCCGCCTACCCCGAACTTGACGAATCCGAGGGCAGCATCCTGACCAAGCCCGCGCCGCAGGCGTCGGACGATCAGAAGGTCAAGGAAGAAGCCATCCGATAAGGTTCGCGTCGCGCCGGGGCGTGCCCGTTTCCGCCATCTGGCGGGCGGTGCGCCCCGGCGCGCGCCGTTTCTGGCCTTTCCCCCATCCGCCGGGCCGTGCCCGGTACTTCCACACCGCGCCGCACCGGCGCGGTTCCGCCAGGAGCACTCCATGCCAGAGGTCACCGTTACCGAGCATCTGCTGCTGCACCAGAAGCGTTCGCCCGCAGCCACCGGCCAGTTCACCACCCTGTTGAACGACCTCATCCTGTCCGCCAAGATCATCGCCCGCAGCGTGAACAAGGCGGGGTTGCTGGACGTTCTGGGCGGCACCGGCGAGGTCAACGTGCAGGGCGAGAACGTGCAGAAGCTGGACGAATTCGCCAACCGTGTGCTCATCTACCGCATGGAACGCTCCGGCGCGCTGTGCGCCATGGGCTCGGAAGAAAACGCCGACGTCATCCGCGTGTCCGAAAAGCTCGTCCGGGGCGACTACATCCTCATCTTCGACCCGCTGGACGGCTCGTCCAACATCGACGTGAACATCAACGTCGGCACCATCTTTTCCATCCTGCGCCGCAAGTCGCCTTCGGGCGACGACGCCACCATGGAAGACGTGCTGCAGGCAGGCGCCGAGCAGGTGGCCGCGGGCTACATCCTGTACGGCCCCTCCACCATGCTGGTGTATTCCACCGGCCAGGGCGTGCATGGCTTCACCCTGGACCCCACCGTGGGCGAATTCCTGCTTTCGCACCCCGACATCCGCATCCCCGAGCGGGGCAAGATATACTCCGTCAACGAATCCTACTGGCACTACTGGGATGACGCCACCCGCGAGGCCGTCGGCTACTTCAAGGGCACCGACAACGAACGCGGCAAGCCCTATTCCCTGCGCTACGTGGGCTCGCTGGTGGCGGATTTTCACCGCACCCTGCTGTACGGCGGCATCTTCATGTACCCCATGGACCAGCGCGACCCGCAAAAGCCGCAGGGCAAGCTGCGTCTGCAGTGCGAAGCCTCGCCCCTGGCCTTTCTGGCCGAGCAGGCAGGCGGCCTTGCCACCGACGGCACGGGCCGCATCCTGGACATCACGCCCCAGGTGCTGCACGAACGCGTGCCCCTGTTCATCGGCTCGCGCCGCGACGTGCAGGCCGTGACCGACATCTACACCCGTCGCGCAGGGTAGGGCGGGTCGGCGTTCTGAAAAAGACGATAATCGGGGAGGGGAAGGAAACTTTTGCGGCAGCCGTTAGGTGAGCGAAGCAAACCTTACGGATGGCGACCGCAACGCGAAAAAGTTTCCTTCCCCTCCCCGAACCCCTCCCCATCCTTCAAAACTTTTTAATTGGGCAATTCGGCCTCTGCGACGGTACATAATGCTCTGTCTCGGCATAGAAACCTCGTGCGATGAAACCGCGCTGGCGCTCGTACGCGACGGCGTGGTCATTGCCGACGTCATGTCCTCGCAGGCCGACGTGCACGCCCTGTTCGGCGGGGTGGTGCCGGAACTGGCCTCGCGCGAGCACTACCGGCTCATCGGCGCCCTGTGCGACGAGGTGCTGCGCCGCGCAGGCGTGACCGCTGCCGACATCGACGTGGTGGCCGTGGCGCGCGGGCCGGGCCTGCTGGGCAGCCTGCTGGTGGGCATGGGCTTTGCCAAGGGGTTGGCACTGGCCACCGGCGCGCGGCTGGTGGGGGTCAACCACCTGCACGCCCACCTGCTGGCGGCGGGCATTGCCGAAGAGATGCCGTATCCCGCGCTGGGCCTGCTGGTGTCCGGCGGACATACCCACATCTATCGCATGGAATCGCCGCGCCACATGCCCCTGCTGGGGCGCACCCTGGACGACGCTGCGGGCGAGGCCTTCGACAAGGTGGCCAAGCAACTGGGCCTGGCCTATCCCGGCGGGCGCACCATCGATGAACTGGGCCGCAAGGGCACGGTGACCCCCGCCATGTTTCCCCGGCCCTACGTCGACAACGACAACCTCGATTTCAGCTTCAGCGGACTGAAGACCGCCGCCGGGCTGGTGGTGCAGGCCAACCCCGCGCTGATAAAGGCCGCACGCGCCGTGGCGGATGGTTCGGCAGGTGCGGCGGGTTCCGTCAACGGCACGTCTAATCTGGTCCAGCCGGAATTGCCCGATATGGCAGCCCTGTACGACATGTGCGCCTCGTTCAACCACGCCGTAGCCGACACCCTGCGCATCAAGCTGGAGCGCGCCCTGGTGCGCGAAAACGGTCCGCTGCCCGGCACGCCCGCCGCACCGGCCAGAAAGAAGCGGAAAAAGGGTGCAGCGGTTGCCACGGATGCCGGTCAGACCGCATTGTCGGACCAGGCAGCACTGTCGGGCCGGGCCGCACTGTCGGGCCGGGCCGCATCGCCGGATCAGGCTGCCTGTGCAGCAGGTGCAGGGCAGGGCGGTCCGGCCCCCGGTCCTCGCCGCGCCCCCGTACGGGCGCTGGTGGCTGCCGGCGGCGTGGCCGCGAACTCGTATGTCCGTGAAGCGCTTGGCGATCTTGCCCGGAGGGCGGGCCTGCCACTGCTGTTGCCGTCGCCCGCACTGTGCACGGACAACGGCATCATGGTGGCCCATGCGGGCTGGCGGCTGGCGTCCCTTGGGCTGGGGCACGGCCTTGCACTGGAGGCCATCCCGCGCGGGCGCTCGATTCCCGATGATTTCACCATGTTCCGCAGTGTATAGAAGCGGGCTGACCGCGCCGTCGTGCTTGACACGCCAGCAGCGCCCTACTATTTCTTCATAGGTTGGCAGGAGGCGGGTCACCTGCCGGGGCATCGCCATGCGCGGTCCGCCGCGCAGCCCCCGCACGACGCTTCTGCCCTTGCCGTTTCCGGGTCCTGTCCGTACGAAACCGGGCATCGACCGTCCCGGGTGCGGTCGCCGCATCGCATATACGACCAAAAGGAGTGCACCATGGCCGTTCAGATCACCGACGCCAACTTCGAAGCCAACGTCCTCAAATCCTCCCTTCCCGTGCTGATCGACTTCTGGGCTCCCTGGTGCGGTCCGTGTCGCGCGATGGGCCCCGTCATCGACGAACTGTCCGCCGAATACGACGGCAAGGTGCTCATCGCCAAGATGAACGTGGACGAAAACCCCGCCACCCCCTCCAAGTACGGCATCCGCGCCATCCCCACCCTGATCCTGTTCAAGGGCGGCGAAGTGGTCGAGCAGATCACCGGCGCCGTGTCCAAGAGCAGCATCAAGGACATGATCGCGCAGAAGGCCCTTGGCTAACATGAAGACTTACGACGCCATCGTCATTGGAGGAGGGCCGGCCGGCATGACGGCCGCCCTCTATCTTTTACGTTCCGGCGTGAGCGTCGCCTTTGTCGAAAAGCTGTCTCCCGGCGGCCAGGTGCTCATGACCGCCGAGATAGAGAACTACCCCGGCTTTCCAAAGGGCATTCAGGGGTGGGAACTGGCGGATCTGTTCGCCGCCCACCTTGAACGCTACCCCCACGACAAGTACAACGACGCCGTCACCGCGTTCGAACCCGCCCCCGGCGCCAACCGCGTGCGCGTGGGCGACGAATGGATCGTCGGCAAGACCGTGGTGGTCTGCTCCGGCGCCCGCTACAAGAAGCTGGGGCTGCCGGACGAAGACCGCCTGATCGGAAAGGGCATTTCGTACTGCGCCCTGTGCGACGGCAACTTCTTTCGCGGCCAGAAGGTGGGCGTGGTGGGCGGCGGCAACTCCGCCCTCGAGGAATCGTTGTACCTCGCCAAGCTGGTGGCCAACCTGCACCTGATCCACCGCCGCGACGAGTTCCGCGGTTGCAAGTGCTACCAGGAAAAGGTGCAGTCCGCGCCCAACATCGACATCGAGTTTTCCTCCGTCGTCCGCAAGCTGCACGGCGACACCGGCCTGACCGGCGTCACCCTTGCCGACGTGAAGACGGGCGAAGAACGCTTCCTGCCGCTGGACGGGCTGTTCATCTTCATCGGTTTCGAACCCGTGGGCGACTTTCTGCCCGACGGCATCGACAAGGACCCGCAGGGCTTCATCATCACCGATACCGAGATGCGCACCAGCCTGCCGGGTGTCTTCGCCGCCGGGGACATCCGGTCGAAGGCCTGCCGCCAGGTGACCACCGCCGTCGGTGACGGGGCCACTGCCGCAACCGCAGCCTTCACCTACCTGGAACAGCTCGATGCGTAACGCCCTTTCCCGTCTCCTGGCCGTTCTGCCCCCTGTGCTGCTGGTGCTGCTGCTTTCGGGCTGCGGCATCATCGACTACTTCTACCTGCCCCCGCCGGAAGAAACCGCGCAGGAGCTCTTTGAGGCCGGCAACGACTCCATGCGCGAAAAGCGCTACGGCGAAGCGGCGGAATCCTTCAGCAAGCTGAAGGAACAGTTCCCGTTCAGCCCGTACACCATCGAGGCCGAACTCTCGCTGGCCGACGCCCACTTCCTGGACGAGGACTACCTGCTGGCGGGCGAAGCCTACAAGGAATTCGAAACCCTGCACCCCCGGCACGAGGCCATTCCCTACGTGCTGTATCAGGTGGGGCAGTCGCGCCAGAAGGCCTTCCTGTCCATCGACCGGCCCACCACGGGCCTGACGGAAGCCATCCAGTACTACCAGCGCCTGCGCGAAAGCTACCCCGGCACCGAATATGCCGAAAAGGCCAAGCAGCACATCGCCGAATGCCGCCGTCTGCTTGCCGAGCGCGAGCTGTACATCGGCGACTTCTTCTGGCGTGCCGAACGCTATGGCGCCGCTTGGCGTCGCTACGTGTACGTGGTGGAAAACTTCCCGGAAATCGAGGATCTGCGCGATCATGCCGAAGAAAAAAGCAAGGTTGCCTACCTCAAGTACCGCCAGCAGCAGTCGCAGAAGGTGCAGGAACAGCGCGAAGGCTCGTGGAAGCGCTGGTTCAACTGGCTGTAGATGCATCGACACCGGCACGACATGACACACAAGGGCGGCCCCCGCGAGGGAGCCGCCCTTTCGTTTTGTCCGGCGACAACCGGCACGCAACCGCGCGCAACTGGCGGCTACTGAAAGTGCGCAAACTTCTGGACACTACCGCGCCGGGCCTTCCGTGCTGCGCCGCGTCATGCCGGAACCGTTCGGAACACTGCTGAACAATGCGAAACCGTGCGAACCCAAGCGACCCGATGGGCCTCTGGCGTGCGAATGTGTGCCTTTCGTCAGCTGCATCGCGCCTGCCGAGTATCGGTGAACGTCGGAAGGCTTCCGTGACGAACGAAATGGCCGCCCGACAGGTGTCGGGCGGCCATGCGCATGCGGGCAACGAAAAGAGACAGACAGGATGACCTGCGGAAGGAGCGGACAGGCGCGGGCGGGGTGCGAGTTGGGAACGCGCTTTTTGGGGAGGGCCGCCGCCCCGTTGTCAGTTCAGGAACCCGCGCACCCCGGTGAACACGATCTGGGCGGACAACGCCGCCAGGATCAGCCCGGTAATCTTGCTGAGGATGGAAATACCCGTGCGCCCCAGCAGCTTTTCGATGGCCGGGCCGATGTACAGGATCCCCCCCACGCACACCACGGCGGCCAGCAGGCCCAGGCTGGCCATGACCCGTTCCAGCGGGCCGCGCACCGTGGCGCCCATGACCATCAGTGCACCGATGGTGGCAGGCCCCACGGTGATGGGAATGGCCAGCGGCACCACGCTGATGTCGCCGTTCACTTCCTGCACGCGCGCGGGCGAGGGGTCGCGCACCAGGGCCACGGCGGAAAGGAACAGCAACGACCCGGAGCCGATGCGGAACGCATCCAGGGTGATGCCGAACAGGTCGAAGATGTATTCACCGAAAAAGTACAGGCACATGCACACGGCGTATACGGCCACGCCAACGCGCACGGCCAGCCTGCGCTGTGTCTGCGGTGCCATGTCCCGGGTCATGGTCAGGAACATGGTCAGCACGAAGAACGGCGTCAGCAGAAAGAACATCTTGACGAAGGTGGTCACGAACAGGTTGGCGATGGCGCTCATGGATGCCGCTCCGATGGGGTGGCAGGGTATGCATGCCCGGTGGCCCCGCCGCATCGTGCTGGCGGGGCAGGGCAGGCGGATTGTACAGCGCCGGGTGGTTCGCCGGGAAGGGGTACCCTCCGGGCGATCGCCCGGAGTTGCGGACGATGTCAGGCGCGGTGGACGGGCAGCGCGCCGAAGGACTGGCTGGTGGGCATGACCTCGATGCGGCTCACGTTGACGTGGGCCGGGCAGGACACCGCCCAGGCAATGGTTGCCGCAATGTCCTCCGGACGCAGGGCGGACGCGCCTTCATACAGTTTGGCGGCGCGGTCGGCGTCGCCGCCAAAGCGCACCACGGAAAATTCGCTTTCCGCAAGCCCCGGCTCGATGTTGGTCACCCGCACGCCGGTGCCGTGCAGGTCGGCCCGCAGGCCGCGCGAAAACTGCATGACGAAGGCCTTGGTGCCACCGTACACGTTGGCCCCGGGGTAGGCATAGGTGCCGGTGATGGACCCCAGGTTGACCACGTGACCGCGCCCACGCTCCACCATGCCGGGCAGCAAGGCGCGGGTCACGTGCAGCAGGCCCTTGATGTTGGTGTCCACCATGGTCGTCCAGTCGTCCAGGCTGCACCGGTGGGCGGGTTCCAGCCCCAGGGCCAGCCCCGCGTTGTTCACCAGCACGTCCACGGCGCGCCATGCTTCGGGCAGGCTCTCCAGCGCGGCCCGCACCGCATCGCCGTCGCGCACGTCAAAGCGCAGCGGCAGGCAGTTGCCGTCACCCAGTTCCGTCAGTTCCGCCAGTTCCGCCGCCAGCGCGTCCAGGCGGTCCTGGCGGCGTCCGGTGGCGATGATGCGCCAGCCGTCGGCGGCGAAGCGGCGGGCGGTGGCCGCGCCGAACCCGGCGGTGGCCCCGGTGATGCAGACGATGCCCCCGCGGGAGGCGGATTGGGCGGAAGTGGTGGCGGCAGTGGCGGTCATGATGGCGTCCTGTGCTGAAAGTTCCTGTGAAGGCCGCGGCACCGATGTTCCGGCGCCGGGCGGTCATGCCCGCCCTGGCCTCTCGCTGGCACACGGCAAGGCAGGGCGGCGGCACGGAGGCGCATACTAGCCCCGCCGCGCCCCGCAGGCAAGCCGTTCGCGTGCACAAACGGCGGCGGTCACTCAGCGGGCTGCCGCAAAACGGATGTTGCCTCTGCCGCTCCAGCGTATCGACATGGAATGCGGCCCCGTGCTAGGCTTGTTGCAAACACCGCCGCATTCCCGTGCGGCGGCCCCGGTGTCGATTCGCTTTCGCCGTGTCGCCACCCGACCCAGCCAAACCATTCCCTGCCGCACCGGACCACCCCGCGCCGCGCGTGGCGCATGTCCAACCGCAACACAGGAAGGCACACATGGCCCATACCTTCACTTATCCACGCGACGTGAAAACCGTCTACTACTTCGGCACCTGCCTCGTGGACATGTCGTTCCCGCAGGCGGGCATGGCGGGCATCCACCTGCTGCGCCGCGCCGGGGTGGAAGTGGTCTTTCCCCAGGAACAGTCGTGCTGCGGCCAGCCCGCGTACAATTCCGGCTTTCTCGAAGAAGCCAGGGCCGTGGCCAGGGCGCAGATAAAGGCGTTCTCAAAGGCCGGCTGGCCCATCGTGGTGCCTTCCGGCTCGTGCGCGGGCATGATGCGCCACCATTACCCGGAAATGTTCGCCAACGATCCGGAATATTTCGACGTGCGCAAGTTTTCCGAACGGGTCTTCGAACTGGGCGACTTTCTGCACAACGCCCTGCACGTGCGCTACGAAGACAAGGGCAAGCCGGTGAAGGTCACGTGGCATTCCTCGTGCCATGCCATGCGCGAAATGGGGGCCACGGCCGCGGCCAAGGCGCTCATCGGCCAGCTTTCCAACGTGGAACTGGTGGAGATAGAGCGCGAATACGAATGCTGCGGCTTCGGCGGCACCTTTTCCATCAAGCAGCCGGAAATCTCCGCCGCCATGGTGGCGGACAAGGTGGAGGACATCCGGGCCACCGGCGCATCCGCCATCCTTTCCGGCGACTGCGGCTGTCTGATGAACATCGGCGGGGCCATGGAACGCACCGGCGTGCCCGTGGCGCCCCGACATCTTGCCGAATTCATATGGGAGCGCATCAATGGGTAGCCAGCACCTCGACTTCACGGCCAACGTCACCGAGGCCCTTGCCGACCGTCAGTTGCGCGCCAACTTCAAGTCGGCCCTTACCGGTCTGATGAAAAAGCGCGTGGCCGTGCTGCCCGACGCGGAAGAACGCGAACGCATGCGTGACGACGCGGAAGCCGCCAAGCGCAAGGCACTGTCCAAGCTGCCGGAACTGCTGGAACGGCTGGAACGCAAGTGTACGGAAAACGGCATCATCGTGCACTGGGCCGAAACCACCGCAGAGGCCAACGAGATCATTCTGGGCATCATGCGCAGCCACGACGCCACCAGGCTGGTGAAGGGCAAGTCCATGGTCTCGGAAGAGATGCACCTGAACCACTTTCTGGAAACCCACGGCATCGAGGCGCTGGAGACGGACCTTGGCGAGTTCATCATCCAGCTGAACCACGAGCCGCCCTCGCACATCATCGTGCCCGCCGTGCACAAGAACCGCCAGCAGGTGGGGCGCATCTTTGCCGACAACCTGGAAGGCATTCCCTACACCGACGTGGTGGAAGAGCTGAACGCCATCGCCCGCAAGACCCTGCGCGAAAAGTTCCGCACCGGGCACGTGGGCCTTTCCGGCGTCAACTTTGCCGTGGCCGAAACGGGCACCCTGGTGCTGGTGGAAAACGAGGGCAACGGGCGCATGTGCACCACGGTGCCGCCGGTGCACGTGGCCGTCATGGGTCTTGAAAAGGTGGTGGAATCGCTGGCCGACCTGCCGCCTCTGCTGCGCCTGCTGACGGCATCCGCCACGGGCCAGTTGGTCACCACCTACGTCAACTGCATCACCAGCCCCCGCAAGGACGGCGAGAAGGACGGCCCCAAGGAAATCCACCTGGTCATCCTGGACAACGGCCGCTCGAAGATGCTGGCCGACGCCCAACTGCGCAGCACCCTGCAGTGCATCCGCTGCGGCACCTGCCTGAACCACTGCCCGGTGTACATCCGCATCGGCGGGCACGCCTACGGCTCGGTGTATCCCGGCCCCATCGGCAAGATACTTACCCCGCAGATCGACGGGCTGGCCGACAAGGGCGTGCTGGCCACCGCATCCAGCCTGTGCAACGCCTGCGAAGAGGTATGCCCGGTGCGCATCCCCATTCCGGGCATCATCCGGCGCATGCGCACCGAAGCGTACGACGAGAAGGGCGACGGCGTGGTCAAGGGCCACGGAGCCAAGAAGAACCTGCTGGAAACCCTGGTCTGGAAGGGCTGGGAGCTGACCTACCGCATTCCGGCGCTGAACAGGTTCGTGGTGTCCATGCTGGGCAAATTCGGCGACAAACTGCCCAACGTCGGCCCGCTGAAGGCCTGGACCAGCGTGCGCACCGCGCCGCGCTTCGCGCCCAAGAGCCTGCACCAACTCGCCAAGGAAGAGGGGATCCGCCATGAGTAGCACCGCCCGCGACCGCATCTTTGCGCGCCTGCACGCGGCGCGCACCACTGTTTCGCCCTACGTGCCGCAGGGCGGCACCTGGCAGGCCCCCATGCTGGACAAGGCCCAGCGCATCGAACTGCTGAAAAAGCGCATGGAAACCGTACGCTCGGAAGTCCACGTGCTGCCCGAGGCGGAATGGCCCGCCAAGCTGGCGGAACTGCTGAAGGCCCGCGAGGCCAAGACCCTGACCTACGGCCACGATGCGTGGTTTGGCGGAACCCTGCGTTCCAAGATCAAGGGCAAGGGACTGCCCAAGCTGGTGCCCTACGGCGAAAACGTGGAGGCCTTCCGCGACGAACTGTTCGGCATCGACGTGGGCATCACCTCCACCCTGGGCGGCATTGCCGAAAACGGCACGCTCATCGTCTGGCCCACCCCGCAGGAACCGCGCCTGCTCTCGCTGGTGCCCACGGTGCACGTGGCGCTGCTGAAGGCCGACACCATCTACAGCACCCTTGCCGAGGCCATGCGCGAGATGCGCTGGGCCGAGAGCATGCCCACCAACGCGCTGCTTATCTCCGGCCCGTCCAAGACGGCGGACATCGAGATGACCCTGGCCTTCGGGGTGCATGGGCCCAAGGAACTGATTGTGCTGGTGCTGGAATAGGCGCGAATGGTCTTTTCGCTCGTTGGCTGACCGCCCCGAAGGGCGCGGAGCGTGCCCGTCAGGCGAGCTTGCGAGCCTTACGGGCATCGAGCGCAGGGCGGTCAAACTGCGCCAGCCATTGCCTTGCTGTCTTTGTCTGTAAGACTCGCGCTACGCGCTTGCCTAACGGCTAAGGCTCGGTCGAATACGATAAGAGCGCGATGCGGTCGCCATCCGTAATGCTCGAAGACTCGCATGACGGCTGCCGCATACTCCCGTATGGCAGGCTTGTTTTCCTTGCCAACGAACGAAAATCCGCATTCGCGAGGTGATTCGCCTCGCACAATGCCTGACAACCGCGCGCCGGAATGGGGGATTCCCTTTTTCCGGCGCGTCGCGCATGGTGCGGCAAAACCGCACCCACGAGGGAAACATGCCGCAAGACGACACCATCACAGCTCGCGCCGGGGTCGGCCAAGCCGACAACAGGCCCGACGGGCCTGACTCCGCATTGTCCAGTGCAACCGCGTTTGGCCACCCCTTCTACCGCCATTTCAAGGGACGCTACTATCAGGTGGTGGGTGAGGCGCTGGACACGGCCACGGAGGGCAGGGTGGTGGTGTACCGTACCCTGTACCCGTCCGGCCATGGGCTGTTCACGCGCCCATACGACGAGTTCCATGGCTGGAAGGACAGCGCCGATGGATCGCGCGTGCGCCGGTTCACGCCGGTGCACCACGCCGATCTTCCTGCCGACGCCCGCACCCATGTCGTAGCCGTACTGCCCCTGCCGACCGAATAGACAGCGCTTTCCGGCGCGTGCACCTTCATTCGCAATATCCCGTCTGAAGTCGATGTTCATCATCAATGACGGCAGGATGCGCTCTTTGCTGGTCACGCCGAAAGGGGCGTGCTAAGGTGCCGTGCGCCTTGTCCCCAGCCCATTGCCATGACGGCCCGCATGTCGCAGCAGTAAGGGCGGCACGGAGGACGGGCGCGCACACCGCATGTCTGTCCTGCGGGACCACACATCCGCACCCAGCGCACAGGACAGGCCAGCCCGGAGGCGCCATGCAACCCCACGATTACGAAACCGCCCTGCGCGAAAAGAACGCCGCCGCGCTGTCCTCGGTGCTGGCCGCCGTGCTGCTGACCGCACTCAAGCTGGGGGTGGGCCTGTCCACCAACAGTCTGGGCATCCTGTCGGAAGCGGCCCACAGCGGGCTGGACCTGGTGGCCGCCGCCGTCACGTGGTTTGCGGTGCGGATATCCTCGCGCCCGCCCGACGCGCGCCATCCCTATGGCCACGGCAAGATCGAGAACCTTTCCGCCCTGGTGGAAACGTTGCTGCTGCTGGTCACCTGCGGGTGGATCGTATGGGAGGCCATGCACCGGCTGTTCGTGGAGCCGGAAGTCGTGGTGCCGTCGGCCTGGGGGCTTGGGGTGATGGGCGTGTCCATCGTGGTGGACATCTCGCGTTCGCGCATGCTGCGCCGCGTGGCCAGGAAGTACAACAGCCAGGCCCTGGAGGCCGACGCGCTGCACTTTTCCACCGACATCTGGTCATCCGCCGTGGTCATCGTGGGCCTGCTGGCCCTGCTGGCGGCGGACCTGCTGCCGCAAGGCTCGGCCCTGCGCCCCATGCTGGAACGCGCCGACGCCGTGGCCGCCCTTGCGGTGTGCGCCATCGTGGTGCACGTCAGCCTGAGCCTTGGTCGCCGCGCCGTGGATGCCCTGCTGGACGGCGGCGACGCAGGCCTTGCCGGGCGCATCGAAACTGCCGTGAATGCTCAGCCCGGCGTGGTGCGGGTGGAACGCACCCGGGTGCGTGAAAGCGGGCCGCACGCCTTCGTGGACATGACCATCATCGTAGGAGCGGAACTGTCGCTGGACGCGGCCCACGAAATCACCCAACAGGCGGAAGCGGCCGTGCGCGAGGTGGCCCCCGGCGCGGACGTGACCATCCATTTCGAGCCGCAGCAGGCCGGGGAGCGGGGCGTTCTGGACCGCATCCGTTGCGTGGCCGCCGCCCACGCGCTGCCGGTGCACGCCGTGGAAGTCGTCGAGGCGCAGCCAGAGGCCGCAGCCCCTCACGACCTGATGGTGGAACTTCATGTAGAACTTGAAGGCCGGATGACGCTTGCCGACGCGCATGCCCGGGTCTCTGCCTTCGAAGAAGCCCTGCGCGCCGAGTTGGGGCCGCTGCACGTTGCCACGCACATCGAACCCGCGCCAGATGCGGCAGGCGCGGCAGGCGCAGCGGGTGCGGCAAGCCCCACGCCATCCCGCCTGCTGGAATCGCCGCGCGTTCAGGCCGCCGTGCAGGCCGCCGCCGACGCGGAACCCGGCGTGTGCGACTGCCACCACATGCACGTCCGCAGGCAGGGCGAGGACATATCGCTCAGTTTCCACTGCCGCATGGCCCCGGAAACTCCCGTCACCGAAGCGCACCGCGTGTCCGCCGCCCTGGAGGCGCGCCTGCGCGCCAGCCTGCCCGAGTTGCACCGGGTGGTGGTGCACATGGAACCGGTGGGAGAATAGGGGTGAACGCGGCCCCTGTTTTCCATGGCGCCGTTGCGTGCCCCTGTGCGCCCGCCCGCTCTCTATTTCAGCCGACAAAGAAACCCCAAGTTATACTTCATCAAATGGTCGGGGCGCGCTAGCTTCGCGGTATTCCTGCCCCTTCCGCCGGGCAGTACCCACGAGGCGCCCATGCCGTTTCATCCACTCAAGGGGTCCATTCGCAAGAGGCTTGCGCTGCTGATCCTCATGTCCGCGCTGCCCACGCTGGTCCTTACCGTCGCCCTTGGGCTGCAGGCCAGAAACACGGCCATCGAAGACGCCACGCAAGGGCTGCAGGGATTTGTCCGCACTGCCGCCGAAGCCCAGGTGCGGGCCACCACGGCAACCCGGCTGCTCATGGAAAACCTGTCCCGCGTCCCGGACGTGCAGCGCGTCGACATCGCGGCCTGCACGCGCATCTTCGTCAACGTGCTCCGGATCAATCAGCAACGCTATTCCGCCCTGCATCTGGTTGATCTGGATGGCAACATCCTGGCCACCGGCGGCGCATCTTCCGGCGTCAACTTCGCCAACGTGAAGCATTTCAAGGACGCCCTGACGACCAGGGGCTTCGTCGTGGGCGAGTATCAACTCGGGGTCAGTCTGGGCGTTCCCGTGTTGCCTTTCGGTTGCCCGGTGATCGGGCCGGACGGGAATATCCGTGCCGTATTGCTGGCCAGCATCCTGCTGAGCAGCTATGGCGACCTGTTTGCCGAAATGCGCTTTCCGCCGGACTCCTTTTTCGGCGTCTGCGACCATCAGGGCGTGCGCCTGTTCCGCTATCCCGCAACCGACGGCCTGCCTATCGGCCAGCCCGTGCACGGCCCCGTATTCACCGCCGCCAGGGCCGACGGAGAGGAAGGCCTTGTGGAAGACATGGGGTCCGAGGGGGTACTGCGCCTTGTGGCCTTCCGGAAAATTCGCACCGGCCCGGAAGCCCCGCCCTACATGTACCTGTTCGCGGGCACTCCCAAGGCAAGAATTCATGCCCAGGCGCTGGAAATCCTGTGGCGCGACCTGGGCATCCTGCTGCTGATGGTGGTCCTTACGTTGTCCAGCGGCTGGTTTCTCGGTGGTCGCAACATGGGGCGCAGGCTGGAAGACCTTGCCGCTGCGGCGACACGCATCGGCGAAGGCGACCTGAACACGCGCGTCGAGCCGGAGCGGGGGGTTACCGAGATCGACATCCTGGCGCGGTCATTCAACGACATGGCCCTGGCGCTGGAGCGGGACATGGGGGCGCGCCTCCGTACCGAAGCCGAACTGCGCGAGGCCAGAAGCCAGGCAGAAGCCGCCAACCATGCCAAAAGCCTGTTCCTGGCGAACATGAGCCATGAACTGCGCACCCCGCTCAATGGCCTGCTGGGCATGCTGCAACTCATCAAGGGCAACGAGAATGCCAACGAAAGGGACGCATATCTGGACCTTGCGCAGCGCTCCGGCCGCCGCCTGACGGATCTTCTGGGCGACCTGCTGGACCTGTCGCGCATCGAGGCCGGGGGCATGCGCACCCAGAGCAGGCCCTTTACGCTGGCCAGCACCTTCGCGGCCCTGGCGGAAACGTTTTCGCCCATGCACCAGAGCAAACGGGTGCCCCTGGTGCTCGATTGCGCTCCGGAAATCCCCCCGGTGCTCGTGGGGGATGAGGTCCATCTGCGGCAGATACTGTTCAACCTCGTGGGCAACGCCATGAAGTTCACCGAAAAGGGCGAGGTCCGCCTTGAGGTCTTTCCGTTGCCCCCCAAGCCCACCGACGAAGTGCTGCTGCTGTTCATCGTCAGCGATACCGGCATCGGCATTCCGGACGACAAGTTGGACCATATCGTCCACCCCTTTGCGCAGGTGGAGGAAAGCTACACCCGGTCCCACCAGGGGGCCGGACTTGGCCTCGCCATCGTGCGCAACCTTGTGATCGCCATGGGTGGCACACTGCAATTCGTCAGCGAGGTGGGGCAGGGCACCAGTGTCTGCATGACCCTGTCCTTCAACCTGCCCGACGGGACAATGCGTGGCGCGCCGCCGGAAGACGCCCCCGTGTGTGCCGGACACGACGGGTTGTGCGTCCTGCTTGTCGAGGACGACGAGGTGAGCCGCCTGTGCGCCCGGCGGCTGCTGGAACAGATGGGGCACGAGGTGACGACGACCGCCAACGGGGCGCAGGCGCTGGATGCCTTGCGCGCCAAGCGTTTCGACTGTGTGCTCATGGACGTGCAGATGGACGTGATGGACGGCGTGGAGGCCACGCGCCACATCCGGAGCGGCGTTTCCGGGGTGCTGGATGCGCGGATTCCGGTCATCGCCATGACCGCCTACGCCATGGCGGGCGACAGGGAAAAGTTCCTGGCCGAAGGCATGGACGGATACGTGTCGAAGCCGGTCATGGTCACCGAACTCACAGCCGCCATCGCCAGTGTCATGGCCCGGCGCAAGCCCACCTGATCCGCCCCACCGCACGTGGCATGCCCGCAAAGGGCAGCGCGGCGCGTGAAAACGCAAGCGGTTACTCGCATCGGGGTTGCGCGGCGGTAAAAAAGACGTACAATCCCCAGTTACCCGCAGTCAGCGGCGTTCGCCGCGCGCCGGGTCCGTACGCTTTTCGCATCCCGCAACAGCCATCTCCTTTGTACCGCATCCCGTCCCGCACGGCAGTTCCGGAGCCTTTCATGCCCGCACCCGATCTTGGCCGCTTCATCGCCGGTTTTCGGCGTTTTCAGAAAAGCTGGTTCTGCCGCGACCACAACCTGTTCGAAAACCTGGTCGAAGAGCAGGCACCCAAGGCGCTGGTCATCGCGTGCAGCGATTCGCGCGTGGACCCGGCCCTGCTGCTGGACTGCAACCCCGGCGACCTGTTCGTGGTGCGCAACGTGGCCAATCTGGTGCCCCCGTACGAGGCGCACACCACCACCCAGCACGGGGTCAGCGCCGCGCTGGAATTCGCCGTGCGCAGCCTGAAGGTGGAAGACATCATCATTCTGGGCCACGCCCGCTGCGGCGGCATCAAGGCGCTGCTTTCCGGCGCGGCAGGGGACCGGGACGACACGGAGTTCCTGTCGCGCTGGGTCAGCATTGCCGCGCCCGCGCAGGAACGGGTGCAGCAAACCTGCCCGCACTGCTCGGACCAGGAACTGCACCGCGCCTGCGAGCAGGAATCCATACTGGTTTCGCTGGAAAACCTGATGACCTTCCCGTGGTTGTGCAAACGGGTGGAGCGGGGCGAACTTTCGCTGCACGGCTGGTTCTTCGACCTGGAAAAGGGCGAACTGCTGGGCTGGGACGCGGCCACGAAGACCTTCCAGCCCATGGTGCGCGAATGCGCCTGACGGTGCGCACCCCGTAACAATCAGACTGACGGCACGTGCCGCCTGGCAATCCGCCCGACAATCCGCCTGACGGCATGCCCCGCTAACAGTCCGTCCGCTGGCGTCTCGGGCCATCTCGCCGCAGGCCACGCGGCGTATTCCTGCCGTCGAACTCCTTGAGAAAAGCCGCCGCGCATCGTAAGGTGGCAAACGGAGCAAAGGCGCTCCTGCCGCCCCGAGCCCGCCAGACGGCGCCGCAACCGGCGGAAGCCGCCCCCGGCACGCGCCATGCGCAGGCCGGGGGCGTTTTCCCGTCTCCTTGGGCACCCACGCACGACGACAACACGGCATCGCCGTCGCACGGATATTCCCGCATGTTTTTCTCGAAATTCTTCTCCGGCTTGAAGCGCGACCCGGATGACGCCCGCCCGACGGCCAGCCCGTCAGGCTCCACGCCTGGCAACGCAACTGCCGATGCGTCCGGCGGCACGTCATCGGGCGGCGCTGCCCCCGGCTCCGGCTCCGATGCCCGTTCCGATACCGGGTCCGGCCAGGCAGCCGACAAGGGCAGTGCCCACGGCGGCAGCGCCAACGGTTTCGACGGCAACGCGCAGGAATCCCCCTCGCCCTCCCACGGCCGGGGCGGATTTGGCGGCCTGGGCGACCTGTTGGGCGACCAGGAGCGCAAGTACGTTCTGGCCTACATCGTCATCGGCATCGTGCTGGTGGAGTTTCTGGTGGCCATCGTGGCCATCTGGCAGGGCGTGGCCAACGTGCAGAGCATGCCCGACGGCACGGTGCGCTTCCGCTTTCCGTGGGGCGGGTACCTGGTTTCCGTGGCTGCCGCACCCGTGGTGGTGCTGCTGGTGTTGCAGGTCATCGCGCTGGGCTACACCCGCCTGATCAAGGGCGACCCGGTGCTGACCGAGGCGCAGTTGCGCCAGTTGCCGCCGTGGCTGCAAAAGATGCTGGCCGCCGTGAACGGCGTGCCCACCTTTCTGCTGTTGCTGGGCGTGACCCTGCTGGCCACGGTCATCTACTATTTCGACAAGGTGCTGGGCTTCGTCATCCGGCTGGGCGAATCCACCGAGCACCTGGTGCTGTGGGTGGGCGGCGGCGTGCTGGCCGCGTGGTGCGTGGGCTATCTGGGGCGGATGTGGTTCGCCTACAAGGTGCGCCGCATGCAGGAAGAATACGCCTACCGGCGCGAGGTGCTGGACCGCACCGGCATGATCATCGTGGACCAGCGGAGCATGCTGGCCCAATTGCCCGGACAGGGGCAGGGGCAGGGTGATGCCATGATGCCCCGCGCCCTGCCAGGCGCCATCGACGTTTCGCCTTCCGGCGGGGTGCAGGCCACCAGGGTACTGCCGCCCGCGCCGCCAGCGTCGACTGATACGACGGGTCCGACTGATCCGGCTGGTCTGGCTGATCCGGCTGGTCTGGCTGATACGGCTGGTCTGGCCACTTCTTCCTCGCCATCCGGCCAGTCTGAAGCATCCGGGCAGTCTGAAGCATCCGGGCAGTCCGCAGATTCCGAACCGACGGCAACCGTGGCGCACGATGCCGAAGTCGTGTCACCAGTGGCTTCTGCGGCAGATGTCGCCGCCGCCGATGACGTACGGGTGGCCTACGTGGCCTACGTGGTGGACGTGCATGACGCCGCCAGCAAGGCCGTTCCCGAAACCCCGAGTGTACCCGATGACGAGGCCCTCGGCCTGTCTGATGACGAACCGGGCGAACCAAGCGAACCGGGCGAGCCAAGCGAACCGGGCGAGCCAAGCGAACCGGGCGAACCGGGCCTGCACGAACCTTCCGGCACGCCCGCGCCCCGACCGGCCCCCCAGCCGACGTCGCTTGACCTGCTGAATCCCCCGCCCGCCGCAGCGCCCAAAAAGCCCCGCGCGCGCAAGAAGCCTGCGGAATAGCCAGGCGGACCCGGAACGAGATGGTGACGCGACACGCAAGGGGCATCCCCCGCACCGTGCCTGCGCCGTTCCCGTCCCATTGCTAAAACAATCGAAAGCCGGGTGGCGTTGCGCAACGCCACCCGGCTTCTTTTGATTCCTGCGGGCGCGGTTCCCGTCAGTGCTTCACCAGCCGCTACCACTCGCCGGGGGCAACGCCCAGCAGCCGTTGCACCTTGACGATGGCCGCATCACGCGACCTGCGCCCCGCCGGGGCTGGGTTGTCGTCCTCGTCCTCCAGCAGATGGGCGAACAGCACGGTGCGGCCATCCGCATTCCGCGCCCAGCCCACGAACCAGCCGATCTGCCGGTCTTCGTCGCGAGAGCCGTCGGGCAGCAGGCGCACCCCGCTGCCGGTCTTGCCGTACAGCTTCCAGCCGCCCTGCAAATCCTGCACGAACAGGATACGCCGGGTCATTTCCTGCGCATGCGCCGACACCGGCAACTCGGAGCGCACCAGCCTGCCGAGGAAGTCCACCTCTTCTTCGGGCGAGATGGCCAGGCTGCTGGACAGCCACGAGCGGGTCAGGCCGTCGTCCGTGCCCGCTGTTCCGCGCCGCCCGGAGACGTCGCGGTTGCCGTAGCCGAAGCGGTCCACGTAGGCCTTGAAGCGCTCCATGCCCAGTTCACGCGTGGTGGCCTGCGAATACCACACACAGCTGTTGCGCATCCACATGACGGGGTCGTGCGGCTGTTTCCACATGTCGTAGGCCACGTTCAGGCTTTCGTCATAGGGGCGCACCGGGTGCGTCTCGTCGGTCAGGATGCCCGCGTCATAGCCCATGAGGCTGATGGCGATCTTGAAGGTGGAACAGGGCGCGCGGCGGGTGGCCAGATCGCCCTCTGCCGCCAGCACCTCGTCACCCTCGCGCGCAAGAAAGCTGGTGGCGGCGCGGGCAGGGGCGGGAAGGGCCGCGCACAGCGCCAGCAGCAGGGCGAGAGCCGCCACGGGGAAAACACGATGCATCCGCATGCGTCACCTTCGGCATGTCCATGGAAAGGCACGGCGACGGAACGATTCCGGCGGCGGCGGCCTTTTGTTCAGCCCTGCGTTACGCCGGATGCGTCATGGTTTCAATGGGGTGCGATGTCCGTGGGCTGCACGGCGAGGGAGGCAAGGCATCCGCGCGTCAGGCAGGCAAGGGCGGGAGGTGGAAGAGGAAAAAAGCGGCAAGAGGCAGGGAGGGACCGTCGGGACGGCCTGCCATGCGTTGCGATCCGCGCGCTACCGCCCCAGGAACGGGGCCGCGATGCGTTCGTAGCTGCCGTCCTTCTTCATGCCGCGCAGGGCATCCGCCAGGCGGGGGACCAGGTCGGCATGGCGGCTGTTGAGATACATGTACATTTCGCGCCGGGCCAGGGGCGGGTCCAGCACGCGCAGATTGGTCAGGCCCAGCTTGCGGGCGTAGTACAGACCGCCCAGGCGGTAGTAGAGCACCACGTCCACGCGCCCGGCCCGCAGCAGTGCGAACAGGTTTTCCGGTGTGGCGACCTTTACCGTGCTGCCGGCGTGCACGTTCTCGTCGTAGATCTTCCAGCCGATGATGTAGGCGACGGTGTAGTGGCGCAGGTCGTCCCAGTTGCGCACCTGCACGTCCGGTCGCAGGGCAAAGGCCGTGAATTCGTAGGTCATGTTGCTTTCGGGCACCTGGAGCAGGTTGGGGTAGGCAGCCTGCAACCCGCTGATGCGGTTGCCGTCACCGTCTACCTGCCCGCCGTCGGCCATGACCAGCCCGCGCTCGCTGGGCAACTGCTGCAGGGAGACGCCCACCCCGGTACGCGCGAAGGCCCCCTTGATGATCAGGTCCAGCATGCCGTTTTGGCCGGGCTCGCTGAGCGGCGGCGATATGGTGGTGGCCAGGGTAAGGGCAGGACCGGACGGAGCGGGAGAGGACGGCGCAGAAGCAGACTGGGCAGGGCCGGACGGGACGCCAACAGACGAGGTGCCAACTGACGGGGCGGAAGCCGGTGGGGCAACAACCGGGGTGGACTGCCCGGCGCTGGCACCCGATGCGGCAACGCACAGCAAAAGCGCGCATGGCACCAACGGCGACAGCATCCGTGACATGTTCCGGACCATGTTCCGGGTCATGTTCTGGAACATGGCCAGCGCCACGCCGCGCAATGTCGCCCGCAATCTCTTCATTCTTGCAAAAGCCATCCGGCGCCTCTGTAAACCCTGAATCCTCGACCTGATCGTCAGCGCGCGCTCATGGAGCCGTGGCCTGTGCAGTCGGGCGTATGACTTCCGGGACGTGGCGGAACATTGGGGAACATGGCGGAACGCGGTGCGGCATTGCGCCGCCCACACCCCGCACCTGATGCCCACATGGGGGGATGCCCCCATGTGGATATGGGAATCGGTGCGGGTACCCGAAGTCGTTTTGTTGAGTGTCTATTCTATCCTGAATTTTCGTCAACAGGCCAGTGGGGGTGGGGCGGGTGCGCTTTCGCGCAGGGACGTGTGGGCTTTGAGCGGTAGGCAATTGTAGCCTGTTGCGGGTAACCCAAAAAGATCGGGCCGCCCCGCCTTGCGGCAGGTCGGCCCTGAAACTGGTGGGAGGGCAAGTGTTAAAAATAGAACATATCAGCTTGTAACCACTTGTGCTTGAAGGAATCATTAAGTTAATGCTCCTCTGAATGAACCCTGCAACTACATTCGAAAAACTCTTGGGCGAATGGCTTGATGTCATTGACATGAAGCTCGCCCAAAGATGTTGTCCGCTTTATACTCGGCCACTATTGGCAACCATAGAACTTATTGAACTAGATGCTATCAGTATTAAAAGAAATGATCCCAGCATAGTGACAAATAAATTCCCTGACTATATGGATGAAATATGGTTCAGGCGCATATATGGCATGGTGTATAGCTGGTATTTTGCGCGTTTCGAAGACAAAATGAATCAGTCACAGTCCCGCACGTGCGAAGGCGCGACATTTATACGTGAAACTCCATATTTAACAAAAATACCACTCACAACATCCAAGATTGAAAAACCTGGGGAAACAGCTTGGCTTTGTTTCCATGACTCTGTCCAGTCCAGCGAAGATGTATTGAGCTGGATTCAACAGGGTCCAAACTTTAAACTTCTTTCCGCAAAAGATATAAAAAAAGCCCGCTCCATAACAAAAGAAATATCTAACAATCTTCGCAGCATTAACATTGCAGTCTTGGGGATGGACAAATCAAATGAAAAAATATCAGAAATGAGTCAACGCATCTTGCCAAGCCTTCAAGATGCGGCAAGATCGCTGGCAAAAGCTGATGATATAAGCATTGCGTGTGCATTTTGGCCTATGCAACTGGCGTGCGAATTAGCTCTTAAGTGCCTGTCCTTGCAGCGAGGCCACAACTTTAAAGAAACACATGATCTATTCTACCTTTTTGACAATATTCCTCCACCTTACCTTACTTTTTCACGGGCAGAAATCTCTAAACTTCCAAACTGTAAAGAAATTATTAACTCGCGATATTCTAGCGCAAAAAAATATACGATAAAAGAAAGCTTCCGCGCGTATCATGCTGCTGTAAACATCGTTGCAGCGACCACATCATCATTTAACATACGTTTTAAATTAGGGAATGCTAAAATTCTCTTGCAGCTTCCACCATGGGCAAGAGCGGACTAAGTATTTTTAAGAAATAATGCTAAACTGATCACAAGCCAAAGATAAATTATGACACCACCCAAAAAAGATCGGGCCGACCCGCCTTGCGGCAGGTCGGCCCTGAAATTGGTGGAGGCGGCGGGAATCGAACCCGCGTCCGAGAACATTCCACGCGAAACGTCTACAGGCTTATGTCGGGAACAATTGTCGTCACGGGCTTGGCCCCCGACCGGGCGGCCCTAGACCAGCTCACCTATAGTTCTTACACCCGCAGCGGCAAGCGCCCTTGGATGCCAGCCTGATGAAGTTACACCTCGCCGACGTATCAGGCGTCGATCGGTTTGGCGTGGCCACTAATTAGGCAGCCAGTGCGTATTCGTAATTGTTGGCAATTACTTTTGGTGCCGCTTTTTACGAGGCCAGCGGCGCCTCGGCCTGCAGTTCCGGCTTCTACATCCCCGTCGAAACCAGGGCGCCCCCGTATGTACGGCGGTGTCCGGCGTAACGGCGTGTCGTGCCGAGATGCAATGCGGGCCACCATCCCGCTTCACATACTATAATGCCGTCTCCGGCAAAGGCAAGGTGGGGGCAAACGCTTGCGGCGGTTGCACACCAGCCCGGACCCGACCGGAACAGGGGCTATACGGCCTTTTGCACCCGGTGGCAAGGGATACGCGGCATGCTGGCCACAACGCATAACGCCCGAGCCGGGCATGAAAGCCGGGGCCGGGCGGACATGATTTAAAGATGATCGCGAAGCGGCAATGAAATGCGGGTGAAGCGGTCAGGGCTGCTATGGGTGCTGGTCCGGGCGCCAGTCTGGGGCAGGGCCGGTGTGTGGTCAGTCGCCGTGGAATTCCCGCCGTACCATCATTACAGGGATGCGTGGCGGCAACCGGCGCAGGCCAGCGGACACGGCATCTACGGGCAGCCCGCAGGCCAGGGGGGCTAGGTGTTTCTGCCGAAGTAGAAGTGCGACATGGCCCCCTTCAGGCTGACCCGGTAAGCGGAAGATGCCGTCTCGGCCGTATCGGTCGTGGCCGCGTCCACCGCATCGTAGGCGGCAGCCCCCACGCGCGTGGTAACCACCCGGCGCAGGCTGCGGATGTCGCGGATCAGTTCCGACTGCGAGGCCAGTTCGCCAAAGACAGAGGAAAGCTCCGGCGCATCGGTCAGGGCCTGCTCTATGCGCGCCTTGTCCGGGTGGTCGCCCAGCACGGACAGCGCCCCGTCATCATCCTGGGACAGGGTCAACTTTTCGTCCAGCGTCACCCCGGCGGCATCCAGCCGGTCGGAAAGGGTATCCAGAAACCCCTCTTGCAGGTCCGCGACGTTCTGCTCCAGCGTTTCCAGCACATTGCCGCCACGCTCGGAAATATCTTCCAATGTGGAGCGCAGCTTGGGATTCAGCGCGGAAAGGCTGGCACTGTCGGTCAGACGGGCAAGGTTGCCGTCCGCCGCCTGCGCCTGCTCGGACCCGGACGCGGTGCGTCCTGCATCGGCGCCCTGCCCCGTGGAACGGTGGACGACCATCATGCTGCCGAGATTGTTGAAAATGCCATCTATGGCCACGCCCGCCTCCGTCGTGCAGAAATTTCCCTTCCCGTGTCTGGGGCTGGAATGAGCAAGATCGGTGCCAGCGGAAAGAGGCAGGAGGAACGGCGCTCATGACCTGGATGAGACAGGGGGGACCCATCAGGCGCCGCGGGGTAGGACAGAGACCCTGCCGCATTGACAGAGGCAGGTCTTTTGCCGGAATCTGCGGGAAAGTCCGGCCCCCGACATTCACGGGGCACGGCAGGAGAAGGCCATGAGAAACGACGAATTGATGACAAGCGACATGACGGCCGGTCTGGCCGGGCTCACTTGCGGCGCTCATGACACGGAGCGCCCCAGGCCCGCCCGGCATGACCGGAACACCGCGCGCCGCCGGGTTGCGGTGGCTCATACGTGTCTGGCCCATACATGCCTGGTCCGAACCCGTGCTGCCCTGACGTGCCTGGCCCTGTGCGCCGTGCTTGCAGGCGCGCTGCCCGCATCGGCACGGGCAGAAACCACGCAACTGCCGGGGGGCGAATACCCCGATGCGCAGTGCACCTCACCCATGCGCCCCTTTGCGGGGGACAAGGCCTGGGAATGGGATATGTACCGCCAGAAGATGGGCGCCTACCGGGCCTGCGTCGACGCGTACGTACGCCGCGCCCGCGCGGACATCGAGCACATCCAGGGCAAGATCGACAAGGCCGTGCGTGAGTACAACCGCGAGGTAACCATGCCCTGATGAGGCGGACGGGAAAGGCGGACGGGAAAGGCGGGCGGACGGGAAGGGCGAACGCGAAGAATGGGTGAAAGGAACGGCCCTGAACAGCCTTGCGACGCGGGACGGTGTAGGCGCGGCAGGCCCGCCCGCTGCTGTCGCCCCATGCCCACGAACCGGTCGGCCTAGCCGGGACCATTCCAGTGCCCGCAATTTTCGCAGGCAAACCCCGAAAAGTCCGCCGCCCCGGCATCGTCCGTCCATACTTCCACTTCGTTGATGTGCCCGCAGTTCTCGCAGGGGATGCGGGCCACGTGTTCCTCGGGATCGTAGTCGCAAACTTCGCCGCGGACGAGCAGGGTGGCGGTGTATTCGGGCATGACGGCCTCCGGGTATGGCGCGGCCGTGGGCAGGCACGCGCCGTGCGTTTTGGGGGGTATGTCCATTCTGACGATGCCGCAGGTTTCGCGCACGGTCAACCAGGGCCCCGTGCCCCCTCGCGAACGACAAGCCGGTTGCCGCCTCTCGGCATCTTGACCGGCACGCCCGGCTGCCCTATATTGTGCAACGTGCCGTCGGATGACGGTGCCGAACTGTGCCGCTGCGCGGGGTTTGCCCCGTCGGCGGGACACTTTCTTTTTGCCCGGCAACAGACCATGCCCAGACATTTCAAGGAACGAGCATGAGCAGCATCCCCATTTCCACCGAAGGCTACGATCGACTGATGAAGGAACTGGAACGCCTGAAGTCGGAACGCCCGGCGATCATCCAGGCCATCAAGGAAGCCCGCGAAGAAGGCGATCTGAAAGAAAACGCCGGTTACGACGCCGCCCGCGAACGGCAGGGCATGCTCGAAGCCCGCATCTCGTACATCGAATCGCGCATGGCCCAGTTCAACGTCATCAATCTGGACAGCCTGTCCGGCGACAAGGTGATGTTTGGCGCCACCGTGGAAATCGAGGACCTCGACAGCGGCGAATCCAAGCGCTACACGCTACTCGGCCCGGACGAGGCCGATTATTCCCAAGGCAGCATTTCCATCCTTTCGCCGGTGGCGCGCGCGCTGCTGGGCAAGGAAGAAGGCGACGAGATCGTGGTGGACGCCCCGCGCGGCCGCATCAGCTACGAGATCGTTTCCATCGCCTTCGAGGGCGCGCGCCGCTAGCGCCGGGCCCGCCATACGCCGTATTCCGCGCGCCCCGGCCCACCCGCCGGGGCGCTTTCGTTATGGCGAACGTCTATCGCGAAGCACGGTTCCCGCCCGTTGCCGACAGCGCCCACCGCGTTACCGGGAAAACCCCACGCTCAGGGGGTTTCGCCCCGGCCTGAAAGATGGCATGATCCACGTGAAAGAAAGCACATGCGGGACGCATCCAGCATGCGGCCCCCAACGGAAGGAGTGCGCCATGGCCCCCGCCCGGAACCTGACCACCGACCGTCTCGACGCTCTGCGCCACAAGCTGCTGGCCATGCTCGCCACGGTGGAGCAGGCCATCGACAGCTGCATCGAAGCCTACTGCCAGCGCGACGAAGCCAGAGCCTGGTCCGTCGCCTCGCACGATCATGCCATCAACGAGATGGAAACCTGCATCGACGAGATGGGCATGCGCCTTCTGGCCCGCGAAGGGCCACTGGCGCAAGACCTGCGCACGGTGCTGGCCACCATGCGTATCGCCAACGACATCGAGCGCATGGCCGATGAGGCCGCCAACATCGCCGAACGCACCATGCCCCTGGTGGCCCTGCCGCCGTTGCCCTTCGACGGGGACTTCAAGGAATACGTGCCGCTGGTGCGCAACATGGTGCACCAGGCGGTGCAGTGCGTGGTGGACATGGACGCGGACCGGGGCCGCAGGCTGGCCGAACTGGACGAAGGCGTGGATTGCGGGTTGCGCCAACTCACCCTGAAGGTCGTGCAGTACATGAAGGCCAACCCCGAAAAGATCGAAGCGGCGCTGTCGTTCCTGATCATCTGCCGCAGGCTGGAACGCATCGGCGACCTTTCCACCAACATCGGGGAGAGCGTGTTTTTTGCCGTCCGTGGCGTCAACGCCAAGCATAGCCACTTCGAAGACGACGACGAGGCATGATGCTTTTTTCACGCATCACGTTACATACGTGACATGCAGATACCATACGACACGAAGCATACACAATGAAACGGCTTTGGATGTACAACATCCGAAGCCGTTTCCATTTGCTGGCTGTTTTCATGCAACATGTCGCTCATGTTCTGACGAAAATCTTGCGTATGCTGTGAACTACATGGATCATACACCGTAGCGTAAGCGCATCGCATGGAGAGTGTACCACTTCATACCATGCATGCGCCGCAGCTTCATGGAAAACACCTGCCTCGAGTCTTGACGCTGCCAAGTCGAAATGCTACCACCCCGCTCATTGCTTAATCAACCAATACATTCGGCGTGGCGTGAGGACGTGCCGAATGTCGTGAACGCTCACTTCGGAGGTGCATCCCACAATGGCGTCCATGGATTATCTGCAACTGGCGGCAGCGCTCGCCCCCATCGTCTGGCTGATCTTCTCGCTCGTCGTGCTCAAGCTGCCTGCCTATCGCACCTGTGCGCTCACGCTGGTCTGCACGCTGGCCCTTGCCGTGTTCGGCTGGTGGAAGATGCCCGCCGTCATGGCCCTTTCCGCCGCGCTCGAAGGGGCGGCCATGGCCCTGTGGCCGATCATGATCGTCATCATCGCCGCCGTGTTCACCTACAACCTTGCCCGCCACACCGGCAGCATGGACGTGATCACCCGCATGCTCTCGTCCATCACCACCGACAAGCGCCTGCTGGTGCTCATCGTGGCCTGGGGCTTCGGCGGCTTTCTCGAAGGAGTGGCCGGGTACGGCACCGCCGTGGCCATTCCCGCCAGCATCCTTGCCGCCATGGGCTTTCAGCCCATGTTCGCCGCGGTGATCTGCCTGGTGGCCAACACCGTGCCCACGGCCTTCGGCGCCATCGGCATTCCCATCGTGACCATGGCGGGCGTCACCGGCCTGCCGGTGGAAACCATCAGCTACTACACCGCGTTGCAGCTGTTCGTGTTCATCGTGCTGATCACCTACCTGCTGGTCATTCTTACCTCCGGGTTCAAGGGCATCAAGGGCGTGTTCTGGGCCACCCTGGTCTCCGG
Source organism: Nitratidesulfovibrio termitidis HI1 (assembly GCF_000504305.1). Lineage (NCBI taxonomy): Bacteria > Pseudomonadati > Thermodesulfobacteriota > Desulfovibrionia > Desulfovibrionales > Desulfovibrionaceae > Nitratidesulfovibrio > Nitratidesulfovibrio termitidis. The sequence continues at coordinate 494,595 of NZ_KI632512.1, read as the reverse complement.
CCTGGCCTTCGCCTTTCCGCAGCTGTACACCGCCAAGTACATGGGCGCCGAACTGCCGTGCCTCATCGGCAGCGTGTGCAGCATGATCGCCACCATCGTCTGGGCACGCCTGTTCCACCGCGACACCGCCGCCGCAGTCGCCCCCATTCCCACCGCCGAGAAGGTGAAGGCCTGGCTGCCGTACATCCTGGTGTTCGCCTTCATCATCCTGTGCAGCAACCTGTTCCCGGCCATCCGCGACACCCTGGGCTCCGTGAAGACCACCGTGCGCATCTACGGCGACAATCCCTTCACCTTCAAGTGGATCGCCACCCCCGGCGCGCTGATCATCATCGCCACCTACATCGGCGGCATGATCCAGGGCGTGAAGGTGCGCGAAATCACCGGCGTGCTCGGCAGCACCGCCAAAAAGCTGGTGTACTCGGGCATCACCGTGGTTTCCATCGTGGCGCTGGCCAAGGTCATGGCCACCAGCGGCATGATCAACACCATCGCCATCGCCGTGGCCGATTCCACCAGCAGCTACTTCCCGTTCATCTCGCCGCTGCTCGGCGCGCTGGGCACCTTCGTCACCGGCAGCGACACCTCGTCCAACGTGCTCTTCGGGCAGTTGCAGATGGAAGTGGCCAACCGCATCAGCATCGACAGCGCGTGGATCGTTTCCGCATCCGCCGCCGGGGCCACCGCGGGCAAGATGATCTCGCCCCAGTCCATCGCCGTGGCCACTGCCGCCACCGGCCTTACCGGGTACGAAGGGCGCATCATGAACCGCACCCTGGCCGTGTGCGTGGGCTACGTGCTGGTGCTGGGCACGCTGGTCTACGTGGCCATTCCGTACCTGTACCTGCTGTAGCAGGGCACGCAGCCGACCTTGCCGTGCAGGGGGAGCGCCTTCGGGTGCTCCCCCTTTTCATTGCTGGGATGAAGGAGAGGGCGGTCGACCGCCGCCCCAGAAATGCCTGCGGTCAGGCGACGCCACGCCCGCATGCGCAGTGCGCCGTGCTGGCTAGGTCAGGGAGAATGCTGGCGGAACGGATTGCGGTACCGCTCAAATCGACGCGAATGAAATGAAGGAGCACGCCGGGCATGACGGGCATGACGGATACGCGCAACGGGCGCAGGAAGGGCAGGCAGATATGACCGGTCAGCGAGGCAGACCGGCATGAAAACGGCCGCCTCCATCGGAGACGGCCGTAACGTGGCGACATAAAGGGCGGAGCGAAGGCGGCGCTTACTGGCGTGCGTTGTGGGCAGCCTGTTGCAGACTGCCGCGCACGATGAACAGCGCCGCCAGCAGCATGCCCGAAATCAGCGGCTGCGAGCGGGTGATGAAGGCCAGCACGAAGGCGGCAAAGATGGCGTACAGCATGTAGCGGTCCCACGGTTCCGCGTTGCCGCGCGGCATGTCCAGCAGGGCGCTGGGGCGGGCCAGATAGGTGATCCCCGCCGTGAGCAGAATGATCACGAACACGCCCGCCGCGCGCAGGTCGGCCAGCATGTTCGCAAGGCCCGGCGTGCGGGCGTACAGGCCAAGCCCGCCGAGCATGATGGAAATGTTCACCCCCAGCAGCAGCCGGTCAAGCAGTATGCGCCGCCACAGCAGCACGGCCATGCACAACGCGGTACACAGCGCGCCAAGGCCGTAAGGCAGCAGCGCCCGCTCTGGGTCGTCGCCCGCGAGCCGCACGGTGATGGCGAAGACCTGCAACGGCAGCAGTTCGAAGGCAAGGCGTATCCACTTGTGCATGGGGTGTCCGGGAAGCTGGTCTTCGGTGGTGGCGGAGCCTGCGGGGCCGCCGGTCATGCGGCCCGTGGGGCCCGTGAGACCCGTGGGGGAGGTTTTCGGGGGCACGGTTACACCTGCACTGGACAGGAGTGAACAGGCAGCAGCGCCTGCAAGGTCGCGCCTGCGCTGGACGGAACGCCACGGCGCCGTCGGCAACCGCGCCGTGACGACGCGTAGCTCTAACCGAAAAACAGCTCCCGCAGCAAGAGGGCGTTGAGTGCGATTACAATGAGCGTGATGCACCACAGCATGGCCTGCGTGGATGGCGGGTTGGCGTACTGGCCCATCACCTTGCGGCTGGACGTAAGGTACAGTTGCAGCAGCACCGTAAACGGAAGCTGCATGGAAAGGGCCACCTGCGAATACACCAGCCCTTTCAAAGGGTCGTCGATGGCGGTGATGCACAGGGCCGCCGCCCCCAGGGTAATGCCCACGCCCCACCGGGTGTGCTTGTCCTTGATGGCATAGGGTTCGCCGAACATTCCGGCATAGATGCTGCCCCCGGCCATGCCCGCCGTGACGCTGGACGAAAGCCCCGCGAACAGCAGCGCCAGCGCGAACACCGTGGACGCCGCGCCGCCCAGCAGCGGCGAGAGCAGGGCGCAGGCCTGTTCCAGTTCATCCACCTGAAGGCCACGGCTGAAGAACGCGGCCGCCGCCAGCAGGATCATGCCGCTGTTGATGGCAAACCCCACCAGCATGGAAAACAGCGTATCCAGATACTCGTACCGCAACTGCCGCTTGATGACCACGGCGTCCTCGAGGTTCCACTGGCGGCTCTGGATGACCTCGGAATGCAGGAACAGGTTGTGCGGCATGACCACGGCGCCCAGCACGCTCATGACCACCACCAGAGCGCCGGGCGGAATGGCGGGCGTCACCCAGCCGCGCGCTGCGGCGTGCCAGTCCACAGGCACCAGGGTCAGCTCGTACAGAAACGAAATGCCGATGAGCGACACGAAGCCCACGATCCAGCGTTCGATGCGGGTGTAGGAATTGGTCAGCAGCAGCACGCAGACCACCCCCATGGTCAGCACCGTGCCCACCCCGAGGGGCAACCCGAACAGCATGCGCAAGGCAATGGCCGCACCCAGCAACTCCGCAAGGGCCGTGGCCACGGAGGCCGCCACGGCAGACCCCAGCACGAACACGGAAACGGAACGCGGCAGGTGGGTGGTGGCCGCTTCCGACAGGCACAGCCCGGTGGCTATCCCCAGATGCGCGGCGTTGTGCTGCAGCAGGATGAGCATGACCGTGGACAGGGTGACCATCCATAGCAGCGAGTAGCCGAATTGCGCCCCGGCGCTGACGTTGGAGGCCCAGTTGCCGGGGTCGATGAACCCCACGGTGACCAGCAGCCCCGGCCCCACGTACCGCAAGAATTCACGGGCGGACGCGCACGATCGACATTCCGACGTGGTCAGCACGTCCCTTATGCGGTCCGTCAGGCGCGCCATGAAGCGTCTGGGCGTGCCGTTGCGCGCGGCGGAAATGGGCTCGGTCTGCATGGTGCCTCTTGGCATGGAAAGGGTGGTTACCGACGCGGGCAGACTAGCACGCCGTGCGCAACGCGTCATCAAGGCAACCCGTACGCGTCGCGCCGGACAGACAGGGGGAGGGGGGCGCAGAACCGAAGCGGGCCCCCCAGGGCAGGAGAAAACGAAAAAGGCCCTGTGTTCACAGGGCCTATCGTGTTCTTGGTAGCAAGGGAGGGATTTGAACCCCCGACACTGCGGGTATGAACCGCATGCTCTAACCAACTGAGCTACCTTGCCAAGTCCAATGCCGCTCGGGGCTCGTTCCCGTTGCGACGGATGGTTTCTCTACCGGACACGGGGTGCCTTGGCAAGCGTTTTTTGGCGGCTTTTTGAAAAAGCCCGCGCAATCCGCGCCCGACACGGCTTTGCCCCCACATCCTCGCGCGTCAGTTCACCATGAACCAGAACACCAGCGGGGCCACGGCCAGCCGGTACCAGGCAAAGGGCACCAGGGTCACCCGGCCCATGAGGCCGATGAACACCTTCACGGCAACCCAGGCTGCCAGAAACGACACCACGAATCCGGTGGCGAAGACGGGCAGGTCGGCCATGGTGAACAGGGCGTGGCTTTTCAACAGATCATAGCCGGTGGCGGCGAACATGATGGGCACCGCCGCGATGAACGAATATTCGGCGGCAAGGCCGCGCCGCGCGCCCAGCAGCATGCCGCCCATGATGGTGGCGGCGGAACGCGAAAACCCCGGCCACAGGGCCAGACACTGGAACAGCCCGATGCCCAGCGCCAGTGCGGGGGTCATGTCGTCCAGGTCCATGTATGCGGGGCGGTGCTTGCGCCGCTCCACCAGCAGCATGGCCACGGCGCCCACGCCAAGGGCAAGGGCCACGGTGGCCGGACTGAACAGGTTTTCCTTGATGTAATGATGCGTCGCAAGCCCCAGCAGGCTGGCGGGCAACGAAGTGATGCCCAGCAGCACGATGCCGCGCACCCCGGCGAAGCGCACGTATGGCTTTGGCCGCAGCAGGCCCCAAAAGCGGTCCCAGTACAGAACCACCACGGCCAGGATGGCCCCAAGCTGGATGACCACCTCGAAGGTGGAGGCCTTGGGCCCGGTGAACCCCAGCAGGTCGCCCGCGATGATCAGGTGCCCGGTGGAGGACACCGGCAGGAACTCTGTCAGCCCTTCGACGATGCCGAGCAGGACGGCGGAAATGATGTCGTGCATGGATATGGATGGTGTTCGGCCTTGAGTGGCCGTGCGGCTGGGGGTGAGGGGGCAGGCCAGAACACGGAAAAATGCGGCTGGCGCGGCAAGGTGCGGCCTGAGCGCAAAACACGCAGGATCGCGCAGGGCCCATGCGCCGGATTGCGCGGGGATACCGCATGGACCGCCGAGTTGCAACCCCGCCGTGGTTGATGTAGATTCCACGCCGCGCGAACGGTCGCAGGCCTCCGGGCCGACAACCGGTCGCCAGGGCCATCGCCCGCAACCATGCCGCTTCGCAAACCCGCCAGGGGGGCCCCATGACCACCGTCATTCCGCACAGCGAACTGGTGAAGCGTGCCGCCACCTGGGTGGCGGAGCGCCGTGCCGAGCCGGAACAGTCCGCCCGCCCCCTGACCGACCTCATGGACGAGGCGGGCGCGCGATTCAATCTCGGCCCCCTGGAAACCGAGATGCTGCTCGACCTGTTCCGCAACTGCCACACCGGCCAACCACAGGAATAGCCCTCTGCCCCTCCGTCTCAATACCCTGTTGCAGCGCCAGCTGTTCGGCGAACTGCTGCACCTGTTCCTGCTCTGCCTGGGCTCGCTGCTCACCCTGGTGCTCATCGGCCGGGGTCTGCAATTGCGCGAACTCTTTCTGGGGCTGGATCTCGGCCTGGCCGACGCCGTGCTGCTGTTCGTCTACCTGACCCCGTTCTTCATGCTGCTGGTGGTGCCGGTGGCATGCATGCTCAGCGTGTTCCTGACCTTCCTGCGCATGAGCACCGACCGCGAGCTCATCGCCCTCAAGGCGGGCGGCGTCAGCCTGTACCAGATGCTGGCCGCGCCGGTGCTGTTCTGCGTGCTGTGCACCCTGCTGACCCTGGGCATCTCGTTGCAGGGGCTGGCCTGGGGCATGTCGCACTTCCGCGCCACGGTCATGGAAATCGCCAACAGTCGCGCCCGCGTGGTGGTGCAGCCCGGCGTGTTCAACAAGGACATTCCCGGACTTACCCTGTTTGCCCGCCAGGTGGACCCCGCCGACAGCAGACTGTCGCAGGTCATCGTCGAAGACCGCTCGCGCGAGAACACCACCCTGACTATCCTGGCCCCCACGGGGGCCATCGCCACGGACGAGGCGCGCGGTGAGTTGCTGTTCCGCCTGCAGAACGGCCGCCTGTACAAGACCGAAGGGCAGCAGGTATCCGTGCTGGGCTTTGGCGAGTACGTGGTGCGCATCGACCTGGGGCAAATGTTCAAGGGGCTGGACCTTGGGGAGATCAAACCCAAGGAGCTGTCCTGGTCGCAGTTGCGGGCGCTGCCCCTGGACGAGGCCAATGCCTCGCTGGGCGACAAGTACCTGCGCAAGGTGGCGGTTGAACTGCACAAGCGCTGGGTGTTCCCGGCAGCCTGCCTGGTGCTGGGGTTGTTCGCCATGCCGCTGGCCTGCGCCTTCGAAGGGCTGCACCGCCAGTTCGGCGTGGTGCTGGCCCTGCTGATGTTCCTGGTCTACTACAGCCTGCTCTCGTTCGGCCTGACCACGGGCGAGGCGGGCACCATCCCGCCGGAAGTGGGCCTGTGGATGCCCAACGCCCTGTTCCTGGCCACCGGGCTGTGGGGGCTGCGCCTGGCCGCGCACGAGCGCACGCCCGCCGTGGTCAGCCTGTTCTCGCACAGCCGGCTCGCCCTGCGGCGTAAAAGGGTGTCCGCATGAGCCTGCTTTCGCGCTATCTGTTCCGCAACAACCTGACGCTGATCCTTCCCACCCTGGCCATCGGCACCGGGCTGTACATCCTGTCTGACCTGTTCGACCGGCTGGACGACTTTCTGGAAGCGGGGGTGGGCTTCGGCGTGGCCGCCTGGTATTTCGTGGCCAAGACGCCGCTGATCATCTCGCAGATCCTGCCCGCCGTGTTCCTGCTGGCCACCCTGGCCCAACTGTGCCTGATGTCGCGCGGACGCGAACTCATCGCCCTGCAGGCCGGCGGCATCTCCATGGGGCGGGTGGCCCGCAACCTGGTTTTCTGCGGCGTGGTCTGGGCCGTGGTGCAGCTTGGCTTCTCGCAGGTGCTGGGCGTTTCCGGCGAGGTGGAAGCCGCGCGCATCTGGAGCGAGGACGTGCGTGGCAAGACCGAGGCCACGGCCACCCTGCGCAACGTGTGGTTCACCGATGGCCCCTACGTGGTCAACCTGGCGGAAGTGGTACCGGCCAAGGAAACGGGAACCGGCCTTGCCGCCTATGAATTGTCCGCCGACGGGCTGACCATCGCCCGGGTGATCCGCGCCGCATCGTTCACGGCCGGTGATGAAGACTGGGAACTGCGCGATGTGACGATATTCGACCCCACGGGCTATCTCAGCTCCCATGAAGATGCCCTGTCGCTGCATCTGCGGCAGGACGTGCAGGCCTTCCTGGTCACCGCGCGCCACGCCGATCCCTCGCGACTTCCCTTGTGGCAACTGGGCGACGCCATCGACCGGCTGTCCGCATCCGGCTCCAACGTGGAAGGGGTGCGCACCGCCTGGCACATGAAACTGGCCTACGCCACCTCGCTGGTGATCATGGCCGTGGTGGCCGCCGCCGTGGTCACCTGGCGCGACAACATCTACCTGTGCATCGGCCTTGCCCTGGTCATCACCTTCCTGTTCTACACCATGTTCACGGTGGGCGGCACCCTGGGGCAGAAGGGCATCGTCACGCCGCCGCTGGCGGCCTGGGGGGCCAACGGGCTGATCGGGGGCATTGCCCTGATCCGGCTGGCGTGGGTACTGAAACCACGCTTCAAGGCCGGGTGATCCGGCAACAGGACGAAACCGCACCAATGAACGGCGCCCCGTCATGCATGACATGACGGGGCGCCGTGCCGTTCGGAGGAAGGGCGAGCAGGCCTGGGCGAATCAGGACCACCGCAGCCTGAACAGAACTGAACTGGGTGGAACTGGCCTGACAGGCCAGACAGGGCTGAACAGAATCGGGCAGACGGGAGGGAGGACGATTTACTCCCCGGTTGCGTCGGGTTCGGAAGCAGGGCGCGGGGCCGGAGCATCCACGGCGGTGTCAGACTGGGTGGCGGCATCCGCCAGCGGCACGTCGCGCTTGGCACTGCCAAAGGGGTCCAGCAGGGCCGAGCCACGCACTTCGCCCACGGTGACCACCTTGCGCAGCGATGCCCACAGGTTGTCCACGCCCATGCCCGTCTTGGCAGACACCACCAGAGGGGCAATGCCCCCCAGAATGTCGCGCCACTGACGCTGGCGCTCCGCGCGTTCGCGCTGGGAACACTTGTCGGCCTTGGTCAGCACCGGCAGCAGGGTGATACCGCTCTTGCGGGCGAACGAGGTCAGGTCAAGGTCCAACTGCTGCGGGTCCAGGCGGCTGTCCAGCAGCACGGTCAGGGCCTTCAGCGTGGGGCAGGTGCTCAGGTAGCGCTCGATGAGCTCGGCCCACTTCTGGCGTTCTTCCTTGCTGCATTTGGCATAGCCGTAGCCGGGCAGGTCCACCACGTAGAAGCCGTCGGGCTTCACGCGGTAATAGTTGATGGAGCGCGTCTTGCCCGGGGTGGCGCTGATCTTGGCCAGCGCCTTGCGGCGTGCCAGGGCGTTGACGAGCGAGGATTTGCCCACGTTGGAGCGCCCGGCAAGGGCTACCTGCGGCGCATCGAAGGCGCGCATCTGTTCCAGGGTGTAGACGGTGGCTTCAAGTTCAAGCACTGGTTGCATGATCGTATCCGGTGGCGCCGGGCGCCGTGTGGCTGGGGGTAAATCCCGATGAGGGCATGAGGGACGGCATGAGGCATGGCCGCCGTAACGCATGGTCTGGCATGACGCACGGTCTGGCGTGGCTTCATTGTTGACAACAGGCCGCCGTTGGGAAAAAATATCCTGTTACCCGATGCGGGCGCATGGTGTCCAGTCCGGCCCATCCCCGTTCCGCCGCAACCGGCCCAGAGCCGCCAACCGCACAAAGGACGCCGCATGGCCCGCTATCGCATACTGGTGCTGAACGGCCCCAATCTTGGCGCGCTGGGCGTGCGCCAGCCCGACATTTACGGCAGCGTGGGCATGGATGCCGTGCCCGGCCTGGTCGGGCAGGTGCTGGGCGCAAGAACCGGCGACGTGGAACTGGAGTTCTTCCAGTCCAACGGAGAAGGTACGCTCATCGACCGGCTGGAACAGGCCCGGCGCGACGGCGTGGACGGCGTGGTGCTGAACGCGGGCGCGTACACCCACACCAGCTTGGCCCTGGCCGACTGCCTGGCCTGGATAGGCCTGCCCTGCGTCGAGGTGCACCTCAGCAACGTGCTGGCGCGGTCCGAACCGCTGCGCCAGAAGAGCTACATCGGTCGCCACGTCATCGGCGTGGTGGCGGGCTTCGGCATCACCAGCTACGCACTCGCCGTGCAATCGCTGGTGCTGCATCTGGATGCCCTGCAGTCGCCCCCGGCGACCCCGGTGTAGGGCCGCATATCCTTACGAACATCACTCCGGAGGCTTCATGTATTCGACTACCGATTTCAGGAAGGGTCTCAAGATCGAAATCGACGGCACGCCCTTCGAAATCGTCGAGTTCCAGCATTTCAAGCCCGGCAAGGGCGGCGCCATGGTGCGCACCAAGCTGCGCAACCTGCTGAACGACCGCGTGGTGGACAACACCTTCCGCTCCGGCGAAAAGGTGGGCCGCCCCGACATGGAAACCCGCGAAATGCAGTACCTGTACCGTGAAGGCGACGACCTCGTGTTCATGGACCTGACCACCTACGAGCAGCTGCACATCGCGGAAGACACCACCGACGGCAAGGCCGGCTTTCTGAAGGAAGCCCAGCAGGTGCGCGTGCTGCTGTATAACGGCAAGCCGCTGGACATCGACCTGCCCGTGTCCCTGGTGCTGGAAGTGGTGGAGACCGAACCCGGCGCCAAGGGCGACACCGTGAGCAACGTGACCAAGCCCGCCAAGCTGGAAACCGGCATCGTCATCGGCGTGCCGATCTTCGTGAACCTTGGCGACCGCGTGAAGGTCGACACCCGCACCCGCGAATACCTGGGCCGCGAATAGTCCGGTTTCGCGCACGGTTCCGCCAGGAGTTCACTCCGCAATCCTCCGGATGCGCCCCCGATTGGCTGGGGCACCAGTCCGGTGCCGCGGGGCCGTGTGGACGGGAACCCTTGAGTACGGTAAGGGATATGGCCGATACGGTCATATCCCTTTTCCTTGCGGGCCGCCCCGCGTCAATACACATTCCGCGACAATCAGGCCGCGACATCAGGAGGGTGCCGCCACGGACGGCAACAAACTGGCCCGCGAACTTTTCGGGCTCTTCCTCATCTTCTGGGGGCTGCTGCTGCTGCTCAGCCTCGCCACTTTCGACGCCCGCGACCCCAGCCTGAACCACGTGGTCAGCAATGCCACGCAGGTGCGCAACAGCGCGGGGCTGTTCGGCTCGTACATCGGCGGCATCCTGGTGGATCTCTTCGGCTTTTCCGCCTTCCTGTGGCCTTTCGGGTTCATGGGCCTTGGCGCGCGCTATGTGGTCATCCCCTTCGACGTGCCGTGGTGGCGCTGGCTGGGGCTCATCCTGCTGGGCGCCTGCGTGGCCACCCTGGGCGCGGGATGGAACCTGTCCATCGGCGACGTGGGCGGGGGCGGCTTCTTCGGCATCATCCTGCACAATTTTGCGGCACGCTATTTCAGCCCGCGCGGCTCGGCGCTGGTATGGCTGTTCCTGTTCCTGATCTCGGCCCAGCTGGTGCTGGCCCTGTCCTGGTCGGCCATGGGGCGTCGCATTCTTGAAGGACTGCGTGAAGGGTTGACGCCCAAGGCAAAGCCCTCGGCAAAGCTGGAAATTTCCGCGCCGCGGAGCGCGGTGGAAGCCGCCGCGGCCCGCCCGGTCATCGTGGGGGGTGAGGAGCGCCTGCCCGATCCCGCAGGCACCGCCACCACCAGCGCGCGCGCCTCCCGCTGGCTGAAGCTGCCGGGCATGGGCGTGTTCCAGTTCCTGTGGAACCGCAAACGCGGGGCCAGGCAGGGACAGGTGGTCGACGTCACCCCCGCGCCGCTGCCCGCCGGGCGCGGCGTGCAGGGCACCCCCCGCCCGTACCGCCCAGGTGATGACAGGCCGGGGGCCTCGCCGCACGCACCCTACGTGCCCCAGGATCCGGAAGACGACGACGCGTACGCCCATGCCGTGCACGATGCCGCCCAGCCCGATGGCCGCGCTACGGCCCGCGCCATTGCCCGTGGGGGCAGGAGTGCATCTGCCAGCGTCGGCGATCCCTTTGCGGATAATGAATTCGGCCCCGGCGCCATGGGGCTTGAGGACGATCTGACGGGCGACGGCGTCGACGGGCTGCCCAACGGTTTGCCCAACAATCTGGCTGACGGTCTTGCCGAAGACCTCGTGGATTACGCCGCCGGCGAGGCTGGCCCCACCTGGCTGGAAGGCGCCTTTGGCGACGACCCGGCCCGCGAAGGGCAGGGGACCGCGCCCGCCAAGACCGCGCGCCCCCGCAAGGCCCGCAGCAAACTGCCCGGCCTTGACCTGCTGCACTCCGTGGCGGGCGGCGACACCAAGCCTGCCCGCCAGATACTGGAGACCAAGGGGCAGAGCGTCATCACCTGCCTGGCCGACTTCGGCGTGCAGGGCGAACTGACCCGCATCACCCCCGGCCCGGTGGTCACCATGTTCGAGGTGCGCCCGGCCCCCGGCGTGAAGGTGAGCCGCATCGCCAACCTCAGCGACGATCTGGCCCTGGCGCTGAAGGCCATCGCCGTGCGCATCCAGGCCCCCATCCCCGGCACGGACACCGTGGGCATCGAGATTCCCAACGAGGCGCGCGAAAACGTGTGCTTCAAGGAACTGCTGGGCTCGGACACCTTCCGCTCGGCCCCGTCCATGCTCACCATGGCCATCGGCAAGGACATCGCGGGCAATGCCACCGTGGCGGATCTTGCCCGCATGCCCCACCTTTTGGTGGCGGGTGCCACAGGCGCGGGCAAGAGCGTGTGCCTGAACTCCATCCTGCTCAGCTTCCTGTACAAGGCACGCCCGGAAGACGTGCAGATGCTGCTGGTGGACCCCAAGCGCATCGAGCTTGCCGTATACGCCGACCTGCCGCACCTGGTGCACCCGGTAGTGACGGAAATGGCCCTGGCCAAGAACGCGCTGGACTGGGCCGTGCAGGAGATGGACCGCCGCTACCAGGCCATGGCGCGCCTGGCGGTACGCAACATCGCCGGGTACAACCAGAAGCTGGCCGACCTTGGCGCAAACCTGCCGCCGGAACTGGCGGACCTGGAACGCATGCCGTACCTGGTCATCGTCATCGATGAACTGGCCGACCTCATGCTGACCGCCGCCAAGGAAGTGGAAACCAGCATCGTGCGGCTGGCCCAGCTGGCGCGCGCGGCGGGCATCCACATGATCCTGGCCACCCAGCGCCCCAGCGTGGACGTGGTCACCGGCCTCATCAAGGCCAACTTCCCGTGCCGCATCTCGTTCCAGGTTACCTCCAAGCACGATTCGCGCACCATTCTCGACACCGTGGGCGCGGAGCACCTGCTGGGCAAGGGCGACATGCTCTTCAAGCCCAGCGGCGGCAAGTTGCAGCGGCTGCACGGCGCCTTCGTGGGCGACGATGACGTGGCTGCCGTGGTGGAATTCTGGAAGCACCAGCAGGCCCCCAACTACACCGTGGACTTCGCCGACTGGGGCAACGACGGCACGGGCGACGGCGGCAATGGCAACGGCGGGGGCGATCTTTCCGACGACCCCATGTACGCCGAGGCCGTGGAATTCGTCATCGGCCAGGGCAAGGCCTCCATCTCGCAGATCCAGCGGCGTTTCCGCATCGGGTTCAACCGGGCGGCGCGCTACGTGGAGCAGATGGAGCACGATGGCATCATCGGCCCCTCCGACGGCAGCAAACCGCGCATGGTCATCAGATAACCACGCGGGCAAGGGCACACGGGGTGGGGCGGTTTTCCGCCTTCGCCCCGCGCCCGCCGCACGTGTTGACGCGGTGCCCCAGTCCTGCTAGCGCAGCCCCAGCATGGCCGGAATCCGGCTGTACCTTTCCGGATCGTGCACCGTGGCGCCATGCGTCTGCGGGGCAATGCCCGCCACTTGCCGCCTTGCACGGCACGCCGCAGGGCACACGCCTTCCCCATCCCGCCAGTAATCCTCCACAGGAGCATCCCGTGATTCGTCCCCTTTCCCTTCGTGCCTTCTCCTGCCTGCTGGGCCTTGCCGCCCTGTGTGCCGCCATGGGTATGTCCGCTACGCCGTCGCATGCGGCAGGCGAACTGACCAACCGCCTGCAACAGCGCTATGACGCCACCAACACCCTCAAGGCGGACTTCACCCAGGTGCTGCTGCACCGTGAAAGCGGCGCCAAGGAGACCCGGCAGGGCACCCTGCAATTCCGCAAGCCGCTGCTGGTGCGTTGGGAAACCAAGGCCCCGCATGCCGAACTGCTGGTGGTGACGGCCAACGAAATCTGGAACTACCTGCCCGACGAGGAAGTGGCCTACAAGTACCCGGTGGAACTGGTGCAGGACTCGCGGTCCATCATCAAGGTGATCACCGGCCAGGCCAAGCTGGAGCAGGACTTCGACGTGGCGGAAGAGGCCGACGACAACGGCATGGCCCGCCTGCACATGTACCCCAAGGAACCCACCCCGCAACTGACCGAGGCGTTCCTGTGGGTGGATCCGGACACCAACCTGATCCGCCGGGCCAAGATCATCGACTTCTACGGCAACGAGAACGACATCACGCTGAACAGCCTGAGTACCGACGCCGGGGTGCCGGACAGCGCCTTTCGCTTCGCACCGCCCAAGGGGGTGGACGTGGAAGACCGGACCAGGCAGGGTTCGCCCGAAAAGCAGTTGTTCAACTAGGGGCGCGATACGTCTGGTAGCTGGTTGTATCTGGCAGTGCCAGCGTCAAGCGCATCTTCTCCTCAAAGAAAAGGAACACCACCTCTTCACGTTCAGCTTGAAATGCAAAAATGCAACAACGCCTCCTGCAGCACTGCAGGAGGCGTTGTTTTTTCAGAAAAACTGCGTCGTTATGATTCAAGGCCAGCGGCACGGCGCAGGGCTGCCACCTCGTTCGGAGTCAGGCGGCGGGCCGCACCCTTGGGCAGTTCGCCCAGTTCCAGCGGCCCCTGTCGCACGCGCCGCAGCAGCAGCACCGTCAGGCCCAGGTCGCGGCACATCCGGCGAATCTGGCGGTTGACCCCCTGATGCAGGGTCATCTCGAAAAGGCTGGCCTGGCGGTCCGACTGCAACAGACGCACCTCCACCGGGGCGAGGTGTTCGCCCTCGGCCAGGGTCATGCCCTGGCGCATGGGTGCCAGGGTGGGTTCGGTCACGTGGCCGCGCACCTTGACCATGTAGACCTTGGGCAGGTGGTAGCGGGGGTGGGTGAGCCGGTTGGTCAGATCGCCGTCGTCGGTAAGGATCAACAGCCCCTCGGAAAAATAGTCCAGCCTGCCCACGGGGTACAGACGCCCACCACGCAGGTCGGGTGGCAGGATGCCCAGCACCGTGGGGCGTCCCTGCGGGTCGCGCACGGTGGAGACGACCTGCACCGGCTTGTGCAGCATCACGTAGGTGAACGCGGCGGGCGCGGCATCCAGTTCCAGCAGTTGCCCGCGCACTTCGATGCGGTCCCGCCCCGGCACTACCCGTGCACCGGGGGTATCCACCACCTCGCCGTTGACCCGCACCACCCCCTGCTGTATGAGGTCGTCCGCCTGACGCCGCGAACACACGCCCGCCCCGGCAATGGCCTTGTTCAGGCGCACTTCGCCGGGCTGCATGGCCGATTCGCCCGGCTGCATGTGCGGTTCACCGGGCTGAACCAATTGGACGGATTGAGCGGATTGGGCGGCATGCCCATCCACCATCGAATTCATAGACTGACGCGCCGCCGGATCTGCCTCGCGGCCATCCCGATCCGCCCCGGCACGACGTCCCTGACGACCATCCTTGTCCCCATGCGGGTACGCCGCACCATCCTTGCCGCGCGGCCCCGGACCGGAGCGACGATCCTGACCGGAGCGACGTTCCGGACGGTCCTGCCCACCGCCCGACCGAGCGGGGCGCGTGCCCTTACGGGCATCGGACGTAGCATCGGCTTGGGCAGAACCTGCGGCGGGACGCTTGGGACGACCGGTCGAAGGCTTGGCGGGACGGGGCGGAGACGACGGACGGCGCTGGGTCATGGGGTTCCGGGCCGGACCGGGTCCGGCGGGCTGAAGTTTGGGGCGGCAGGGCCCGTACGCTGCCAGTGGTACGGAACAGTCGTACGGCTTTAAGCGAGAGGGTCGGAACATCTGCCCGGGGCGTCCCCGGCAGCTTCGGACAAGGCGTCCGCAACACGCACGGACGGCACGCCCGGTGGCCCTTCGGGCGGATGCGCGGCCACCGTACGCAAGTGAACCGAAACAGTCTATCCCGGTCGCCCGGCAAAGAAAACCGCCCGGCGCATCCTTTCAGCGGCGCGCCGGACGGCATCCCGGGCATGTTGCATGGCGGCGCTACGTTGGCCGGGCACATCCGTGCTCCGGGCCAGGTGCGCGCCCCGGCCAATTACGGCCGGATGATCTTGGTGGCGAGTTGCAGGCTGGTGACCACGTCGAGCATATTGGTGGTCTGGCCCACGGCCTTTTGCTCCAGAAGTCCGAAATGGTCAAGGCAGGTGCCGCAGACCAGCACGGTGGCCCCGGCGGCTTCCAGCCGCTTCAGATGGGGCAGGGCCGGGCTGTCCGCGGCGGAAAGGCGCACCGCGCCGTTCAGCATGACCACGCGCCACAGTTCGGCACCCAGTTCTGGCAGGGTGGCCAGGAAGTTCTGCATCAACTTGGCGCCCAGCGTGTCGTCACCCGAACCGATGACATCCGAGGTCAGCAACACCACGACCTTCTCGCCCATGCGGCGCAGTTGCTCCTCGGTCATCACTTCGCAGACCTCGCAATCGTCCGCAGGATCGGGGCCGGCCCCCCGGGCATCGCCCTTCACCCCGCGCAGCCGCCACAGGCCGTCGCCCTCTTCCTCTGTCTGTACGGCATACCCTTGGGTGGAGAGAAAGCGCGTCACGTTCTCGCGCGCGGCCTGGTTATCAACGACCACCACCAACGAGGCGGGCGATTGCTCGTCCAGGCAACGCTTGCAGCGCAGCACGGGCTGGGGGCAGGGAAGATTCTGGCAGTTCAGTTCGATTTCTGGCATGGTGAGCCTCCTTTTCCGAAGGAACACTACACGGAGCGGCCCGGTCAAATTGAAAACAGTCGCACCATTTCACACAATGCATCCACAAAACAAATAGAAGACCACGCACCATATGGCCAATGCCTCCAAGACCGAACAGCCCACCCAGGGCCAGAGCATTCACTTGCTCAAGCGTTGCTTGAAGTATTTTCACCCCTATCGGGTCCAGATATTCCTTTCCATGCTGGCCATGGGCGTGGTCTCGCTGAGCACCGCCGGGACCGCCTGGCTGGTCAAGCCCGCCCTGGACGAGATCTTCATCAACAAGGACGAGCGGGCGTTGCTGTACGTGCCGCTGCTGTTCTTCGTGCTTACGCTGGTGAAGGGCGCGGGCCGCTATGTGCAGAACTACTTCATGCAGTACAGCGGCCTGCGCGTACTGGAAAAGCTGCGCTCGGAGCTGTACGACAAGATCATCTACCTGCCGCTGCAATTCTACGAGGAATCGCAGGTGGGCATGCTCATGTCGCGCATCATCAGCGACGTGACCATGATCCGCAACAGCCTGCCGTCCATCGTGATGATGGTGCGGCAGTTGCTGACCATGCTGGGATTGGTGGGCGTGGTGTTCTACCAGAACCCGCGCCTGGCGGTGTGGGCGGTGCTGGTGCTGCCCGCGGCGCTGTATCCCCTTGTCTGGTTCGGCCGCAAGTTGCGCAAGTACGGCCGCCGCAACCAGTCCAAGCTGGCGGACATTTCCGTGGTGTTGCAGGAAGTGTTCAGCGGCATCCGGGTGGTCAAGGCGTTCGCCACGGAACGGCACGAGGCGCGCCGCTTCGACGATGAAAACGAGCGCCTGGCCCGGCTGTACCTGAAGCAGGCCAGCGTGTCCGAGCTGTCCTCGCCGGTCATGGAACTGATCGGGGCCGTGGGTATCGGCCTGGTGATCTGGTTCGGCGGGCATGAGGTTATTACTGGTGAAACCACGGCGGGCACGTTCTTCTCGTTCGTGGCTGCCCTGGCCATGCTGTATGACCCGGTCAAGTCGCTGAATTCCTACAACATGGACGTGCAGCGTGCCCTGGCTGGCGCCGAGCGGGTGTTCGAGATCCTCGACGCGCCCGAACTGGTGGTGGAGCAGGGGGGCGATACCCCCTTTGACGAGCCTTTCCGCGAACTGCGCTTCGAGGGCGTTACCTTCACATACGGCAGCAAGGCTGTACCCGCGCTGGACAACGTCAGCCTTACCGTGCGCGCGGGCGAACGTGTGGCCATCGTGGGCCCCAGCGGCGCGGGCAAAAGCACCTTCGTCAACCTCATTCCCCGGTTCTACGAGCCGCAGCAGGGCGCCATCGTCCTCAATGGCCGCCCGGTGGCGGACTATACACTGGATACCTTGCGCCGCAACGTGTCCATGGTGTCGCAGGACACCTTCCTGTTCAACCTTCCGGTGCGCGACAACATCACCTATGGCCTTCCCGGCCCCATCGACGAAGAGGCCGTGCGCACCGCCGCCACATCCGCCTACGCCGACGAATTCATCCGCGAACTGCCGGAAGGGTACGACACGCTGCTGGGCGAGCGCGGGGTGAAGCTGTCCGGCGGGCAGAAACAGCGCCTGACCATTGCGCGGGCCATCATGAAGGATGCGCCGCTGCTGATCCTGGACGAGGCAACCAGCGCACTGGACTCCGAGGCCGAGCGCATCGTGCAGAAGGCCCTGGACAACCTGATGCAGAACCGCACCAGCATCGTCATTGCCCACCGGCTGTCCACCATTCTTTCCGCAGACCGTATCCTGGTCATGGAGCAGGGACGCATCGTGGACGCAGGGCGGCACGAGGAACTGCTGGGCCGGTGCTCCCTGTACGCCCGGCTGTACGCCATGCAGTTCGCCACGGATGCCGTTGCTGACGGGGCGGAACAGGGCGCGGCAACGCCCCCTGCCGGAGCCACCGCGTGAAGCTGCCCCCCGCCCTCATCGCACCGCCGCTGTACGCACTGTACAAGGCCTGGTGCGCCACGCTACGCTACGACATTGCCGGGCGCGATGCCGTGGACGACCTGTGGCATGCCCATACTCCCATGGTCTTTGCGCTGTGGCACGACGAACTCTTTCCGCTCATGCACGTGCGGGGCGACCTGGAGATCGTCACCGTGGTCAGCCAGAGCCGCGACGGTGAGTATCTGGCCCAGGTGCTGCAACGGCTGGGGCTGCGCACCGCGCGGGGTTCCAGTTCTCGTGGCGGGGTCAAGGCGCTGATCGGCGCGGCACGCCAGATGCGCAAGGAAGGATTGTGCGGCTGCGTGACCGTGGACGGTCCGCGGGGGCCGCGTCACAAGGTCAAGCCGGGGGCCATCTTTCTGGCGCAGCGGGCGGGCGCGCCCATCGTGCCGGTACGCATTTTCATGGGCCGCGCCAAGGTGTTCGAGCGCGCCTGGGACCGGTTCCAACTGCCGCTGCCGTTTTCCCGCGTGCGTGTGGCGTTCGGCGCGCCGTACCGGCTGCCGGATCTTGCCGCTACGATGGACCCGCCAAAAGGGGGGGAGAACGGGCAGGGGAGCGATGCCGCCCTGACCGCCGCCTGTGCGGAACTTGAAGCCCGGCTTGAAGGATTGCGATGACCCCCCACACAGACCGCACGGACATTTCCCCCGGCCCCGGTGCAGAGGGCAGGCCGGATTCCGGCACCGCCCCAAAAGGCCTCATGCCACGCCTGCTGCACATGCTGGCCCGCGCTCTGGCCAGACGGGGGTTTGACGGCATAGCCCGGTACGGCAACGCACTGGGCGCGCTGCTGTGGCATTGCCTGCCCGGCAGGAGACGCCTGGCCGTCCGCGCCATCGCCGATCATCTCGGCGTGTCGCAGCGTGAAGCCACACGCATCGCGCGGGACAGCTTTGCCCACAATGCCCGGTCGTTCCTGGAATTGGTGCTGGTGGGCAAGTTCGGCTTCGAACTGATCGGCGACCGCCTGATCATCGACAATCCCGACCGGCTGCGCAGGATCACCGCAAGCCAACGCCCGTTGGTGGCGGCCACGGCCCATCTGGGAGCGTGGGAGTTCATGGGCTCGCTGCTGGGACGCTGGCAGCCGGACCGCCCGCGCATGGTGGTGGTGCGGCGCAACGGCAACCGAACCCTCAACGACTTCATCTTCGCCATGCGCGGCGCGCGCGGATTGCAGGTGGTGGACCACCGCAACGCCGTGTTCACCGTACTCAAGGGGCTGAAGCGCAGGGGGTGCGCCGGATTTCTGGTGGATCACAACTGTCGTCGCAGCGAGGCCATCTTCCTTCCATTCCTGGGCGAGACAGCCGCCGTGAACATGGGGCCAGCCCTGCTGGCCGTGCGCGCCGAGGCTGAAGTGTGGCCCGCCTTCATGATCCGCGAGGGTCGCCGCTACAGGCTGTACATCGACGAACCGCTGGATACGGCGACGCTTGACGGAGACCGCACCGAAAAGCTCGAAGCAGTGGCCCGGTACTACACCGAAGCCGTGGAGAGGGCGGTGCGCGCCCACCCCGAACAGTGGTTCTGGATGCACAAACGCTGGAAGACCCGCCCCGGACAGGACGCCTGACTTCGCCTGTCGTCTCGGTTCATTAACCATTGGAATCGATCAGTCTGCCTCCGCCGGTGACGTGAAAGCGTTTACCGGCGTTTTTTTGTTGGGCCGCCGAAATCGATGATTGCATTCCACGCAGCCCATAAACGGAATTAACGATAGACATTGTTGCTCAAGACAGTGGCAATACCTGCAGCCCTGGACCTACACAGCTCCGCCGACGACAGTGAGAAGTAATGGGTAAGAGCCCATTCTGGTCGGGTTTTTCGCAGGATTGGCGAACCAATCATCCATCTCGATAACATCCCGCATAGCACCGCACATCAACATCCCGCGCCTAAGACACGAAACGTCGCCGATCCAGGGCAACCTTCATCACTGACGAAGATCAGGGCACAACTTCAACGGTACCCAAAAGGCGTTTACGGCGGGGTAGCATCGGAAAGTCACCGGTTGTTTCACACAAAATCATAAATTCATATCAATGCGGAATGAAAGACTTCTCCATATCTAAAAGTTAACATAATTTACATTATGAGACATCAAGCGGGGCACGTGAAGACATAAGGGCATCCCCTTTGGCTGCTCAGTTGGCTCTGGCTTGATGCCTCATGCCGAGCCACTCACGCCACCCCATGCCCGCGAGACACACGCGCACACCGCACCGTGACCGGTGTCGAAATTCTCCACCTTGACCATCAATCGAAATTGGCGATTGAAACCTCAGTTCCATTCGCTCGCCAAGCACGTCGCCCTGCACGTCGCCATCTTGTTGACGCTGTGCGTACACAGCCTCAGCTACGACTTCCGCTATCCAGTGCCGACCATGCAGAGCCGCCCCTGCTCCTTCACCTGACGACGATCTGCACATCCACATATATGCCCAACCGCACACGCATCCGTTTTCCGGAAATTTCCACCTCTGCACCTGCCTCTTTTCAGACTTTAAAATTCAAAATCCACACTTATATCCATCCAAAACGCTTTTGCCTCTCAAACGGGCATTTCGCGTGTTTTCCCGTTCTGGACGCAAAAACGGGCACCATCCGTTGGGGATGGTGCCCGTTTTTCGGGTATTCCGAGAAAGAATTGCCGCGCGGGACTGCAACCGGCAGTCGGCCCACGGAAAGGCGCTAGCTGTTCAATGCTGCCCAGTCCTTGTTGAAGGCCTCAAGCCCGGCCGAGGTCAGCGGGTGGTCGAACATCTGGCGCAACACCCCAAACGGCACCGTGGCCACATGAGCACCCATCAGGGCCGCCTCGGCCACATGGCGCGGATGGCGCACGCTGGCCACGATGACCCGGGCGTCCATCCCCATGCCGGAATAATTGCGCAGGATGGTCATGATGTCGGCCACCAGTTGCATCCCATCCTGCGACAGCCCGTCCAGCCGCCCCACGAAGGGAGAGATGAACGAGGCTCCGGCCTTGGCGGCCAGCAGCGCCTGCATGGGCGAAAAGACCAGGGTCACGTTGGTGTCCACGCCCTTGGCCTTCAGCACGCGCACTGCCTTCAGGCCTTCGGGGGTCATGGGAATCTTGACCACCACGTTGGGGCCGTTGCGCACAAGGTCGAGCCCCATGGCGATGAGTTCGTCGGCGGTGTCGCCCACGGCCTCCAGGCTCACCGGGCCTTCAACCTCGCGGCAGATGGCCTGCATCACCACACGCCAGTCGCCACCTTCGCGGGCCATCAGCGTGGGGTTGGTGGTCACGCCGTCCAACAGGCCCCAGGCCTTGGCGGCGCGCATCTCGGCAAGGTTCGCCGTATCCAGGAAGAACTGCATGAACCGGTGCCTCCTGCGTCGGGCCGCCGTTCGCCAGCGGAACATATGTTCCCGGCACACGGCGGCAACACGAAAGAACAAGCTGCTGCGGTAACGGAGAGCATGCCGCCTGGCTAGGCAACGCCCGGCGGTCGGCGCGTGCGCGAGGATGTTTCAAGCCCCGGCAGGGCTTTGCGCCTATTCGGCGTCCTTTTCCTTGTGCACGGGAATTTCGCGGCCGCCGTTTTCCAGCTGCTTCAGGAAGTTGTCGCGGCATTCATAGCTGCAAAAACGATAGGTCCGGTCGCCGTCGCGCACGGTGACGCCTGCATTGGCGTCGATGTACGCGCCGCAGATGGGGTCACGCACCATTTCACCGGTGGCTACCATCTCTTCCTTGTGCTTCTTGTCATCCTTGCTCTTCTTGCGCGCCTCGTTGGTCACGAGGCGGTAGAGAAAATAGCCTGCCGCGATCAGCAAGAGCCACTTGAGCATGCCAGACTCCCTTTGGGTCATAGAGGCGTTGATGAAGGCCGGGCGCGCGGGTGCGCTCCGCTTGGCCGCTCACTGGGCGATACACCCGTCGTGCAGGGTGAACGTCAGCGATTTCAGGGCGTGTATCAGACTTTGCCCGTCGGGGAAAGCAAGTTCGGGGGCGATTTCGTGCAGCGGCACCAGGACAAAGGCCCGTTCGCGCATGCGCGGGTGCGGCAGCGTCAGGCGCGGGGTGTCGCGCACGGCGCTGCCGAACAGCAGCAGGTCGATGTCGATGGTGCGCGGGGCAAAGCGCGCTGCAGGGTCTGGTGAAGGTGCGCCGCCCCCCTGCTCCCGATCATCCTGTACCGTCCCCGCCAGCCCGCCTTCCAGGGCATACGCCCGGGTGCGGCCCAGCGCATGCTCCACCTCCAGCAGGCTGTCCAACAGCCCTTCGGGCGTCATGTCCGGGACGCATTCCAGCCGGGCCACCTGGTTGGCGAACCACGGCTGGTCGCGGTAGCCCTGCGGTTCCGTGCGGTACACGGACGACACCGCGCCAACGACAACGCCGGGCAGGGCGGCAAGCGCCGCCACAGCCCGGACGAGATTGTCGGCAGGGTCGCCCCCCGGCACATCGGCTGGAGGAAGGTTGGACCCCAGGCAGACGTAGGCGATTACAGGTTCGCGATGCGTGACACGGCCTCCTCGAGGCGGTCGGTGTCCACGGTGAGCGAAATGCGGAAGTAGCCTTCGCCCGGCGTGCCGAAGCCGTTGCCGGGGGTCAGCACCACGCCGGTCTTTTCCAGCACGGCGGTGGCGAATTCGGCGGACGAGCCGTACCCGGCGGGCACCTTGGCCCAGATGTAAAACGCGGCGGTGGGCACGCGGCAGGCTATGCCCGCCTTCTGCAGGGCAGCCACCACCACGTCGCGGCGCTTGCGGTAGATGGCGCGCAGTTCGCGGCAGAAGTCGTCGCCGTCGCGCAGGGCCACGATGGAGGCTTCCTGCACGGCCTGGAAGATGCCGGAGTCCACGTTTTCCTTCACCTTGCCAAGGCCCGCCACCAGGGAAGCGTTGCCCACGGCCATGCCGATGCGCCAACCGGTCATGTTGTAGGTCTTGGACAGCGAGTGGAACTCGATGGTCACGTCTTTCGCGCCTTCCACTTCAAGAATGCTCATGGGCTTGTCATTCTCGTCGTAGTAGACCTCGGTGTAGGCCGTGTCGTGCGCGATGATCACGTTGTGCTTCTTGCAGATGCCGATGAGCTTTTCGTAGAACGCGCGCGGGGCCGTAGCCGCCGTGGGGTTGTTGGGATAGTTGACGAAAATCATCTTCGCCCGGTCCCAGGTGGCGGCGGGAATGGCGTCGAGGTCGGGCAGGTAGTCGTTTTCCTCCACCAGGGGGATAAACTGCACCTCGCCGCCCACGAAGCCGGTGGCAATGTGGTACACCGGGTAGTTGGGCGTGCACACCAGCACCAGGTCGCCGGGGTTCACGAAGGCCAGCGGAAAATGGGCGATGCCTTCCTTGGAGCCGATCAGGCCGATGACCTCGGTCTTGGGGTCAAGGCTGACGCCGAAGCGGCGGCCATACCAGTTGGCCACTTCCTGCCGGAATTCCAGCATGCCCACGTACGAGGGGTACTGATGGTTGGCGGGACGCTCCACGGCCTGCTTCATGGCCTCGATGATGAAACCGGGCGTCGGCATGTCGGGGTCGCCGATGCCGAGGCTGATGATGTCCACGCCACGGGCGGCCACTTCGGCCTTGACCTTGTCGATGCCTGCGAACAGGTACGGGGGCAGGGTCGCCAGCCGGGCCGCGAGTTTGAAATCAGCCATTCCGAATCTTCTCCTTGCGGGTTTCGATCCCCTGGGCGCGCCCTTTCGCCTGTGGCGGGGCACGCCGGTGCGCCGGTAAAAAAAGAGGGCTCTGCCAGAAGCCCGTTCCTTGCGATGCCGTTCGGGTAACCGCGTACCCGGTTTCGTCCTGTTGCGCGAAATCTACAGGCCCCCTGCCCGGCCTGTCAAATGATAATGGCTCCTGACGGGCCGGGCAGGGTTGCCGATGGCTCCAACCGAGGCATGTGTCAGACGCCATCACGCGGATGCCGCGTGCCCCTCCGGTCTCTTCCTGCGCCGCCGTTTTTGTCCACCGCCTTTGCCCTGCGCTTTCCGAGGGTATGCATCCTGCAGGTGAACATGGCGCATCTGCCCGCCCTTGCCCGCGCTATGGGCATGACGGACGCCAACGGACGGGGGCAGGCGCCGCGCATCGCGCCCGAAAATGCCCGCCCACCGTGCTTCGGCAAGTGGCCGGGGCATATGCGGCACACCATGCCGCGCGGCTGCACGGGCCGGGTACGGATATGTCGGGGCATCCTACCCTGCCCTACTTTATGACTTTTTATTGTCAAAAATGTCATCCGGCATAACGAAAACGATAAAACGGACGACACGACACAACGGGCAAGACACTCGACTTCATGACAACGTGGGGGAATGCATGACATCGGCGACACGGGCTTTGGGTGGATTGGGCCTGCTGGCGATGCTTTTCGTCGGCACGGCCCTGGCCGTCGCGCTGGGCGCGGCGGGCTGGATCGTTTACGCCATGATGGCGGCGGGCCTGCTGGTAGCGCTGGGCTGCCTGTTCGACGCATGGCGCGTGCACGGGGCGCTGGCCGCCGCCGCCCGGCTTGCCGCCGGAGTGCGCGATGATGCCGAATCTTCCGGCACGGCAGAACGGGGTACGGGGAACGGGTTGTCCCTTGGCGCCCGCAAGGCCGGGGCAACAGCCACTGCCAGCGGTTCCGACGGAGAAGCCGCCGACCCGCTGCCCCTGCTGATCCGCCACGTGCCGCGCGTGGTGACCCTGCTGGACGGGGCACGCCAACGCATGGCGGCGGAAGCCGCCCGCGCCGACACCAGCAGCCAGGACGCCGAGGCGGCCAGGCGCAGGGCCGGCCTTGTCCGCGAGCGGGCGGAAGCCTCCAACCGGCAGGCCATGCACAATTCCGCAAAAACCCTGGATCGCGCCGTCACCTCGCTGCAAGAGGCAACGGCGCGCCTGGCCGCAGAGGCGGGCCGCGCTTCCAGCGGGGCCGACAACCAACGGCGGTTGGCGGGCGACACCGCGGTGGCCATGGAACAGATGACCTCCACGGTCAACGCCGTGGCCCGCAACGCGGGCGATGCCGCCGCCCAGGCAGACACCGCGCGCCAGAAGGCCCTGGCCGGGCGGGACGTGGTGAACCGGGCCGTGTCCTCCATCGCCGCGGTGCACGGACACACCACCGGCCTGCGCGAGGTCATGGGCGACCTTGGCGCCCGCGCCGAGTCCATCGGCCAGGTCATGGGCGTCATCACCGACATCGCCGACCAGACCAACCTGCTGGCGCTGAACGCCGCCATCGAGGCGGCTCGCGCCGGGGACGCAGGGCGCGGCTTTGCCGTGGTGGCCGACGAGGTGCGCAAGCTGGCGGAAAAGACCATGCAGGCCACCCGCGAGGTGGGCGAGGTCATCGTGGCCATCCAGACAGGCACCCGCAAGACCCTGTCCGACATGGACGAGGCCGCCCGCGTGGTGGACGACGCCACCCGTCTGGCACAGGATTCCGGCGAGGCCCTGGCAGAAATCGTGGATATCGTGGAAAGCACCTCCGACGGGGTGCGCACCATCGCCACCGCCGCCGAGCAGCAGGCAGCCACCTGCGAGGAAATCAACCGCATCATCTCGCAGGTGGACGCCATCTCGCGCCAGACCGCCGACGGCATGCACAGCGCCAACAACGACATCACCGCCCTTTCGGCCCAGATGTCCCGGCTGGCCACCCTGAACCAGGTGTTCCACGTCATCGGGCAGGGCACGGTGCAGACGCTCATGCGCGGGCTGGCCGATGCGCCGGACATCCGCTCCCTGCAGCGCGACCGCATAGAGGCGCACCTGCGCCGGGTCATTGCCGCCGCACCGTACCTGGAACTGTTGTACATGACCGACGGCAAGGGACGGCAGATCATCGCCAACATCGCCCCGGCGGCGCTGGCCACCCCGGCGGATGCGCAGGCCTGCGGCAAGGACTGGTCGTCGCGCCCGTGGTTTACCGGGGCCATGGGCATCGGCGACCTGTACATCTCGGAAAGTTACGTCTCGCAGGCCTCGGGCGCGCCATGCATCACCGTGTCGCTGCCCATGGAGGACACGGCGGGCAACCCCGTTGCGCTGCTGGCGGCGGACGTGAAGCTGGCCTGAGGCGATGTCGGCCTGACGTGATGTCGGCCTGACGTGATGTCGGCCTGACGCCTGCGGGCGTGGTCGGGCGGCGACGCAGCCCGAGCCATCATACTATAGAGCTACAAACCGATCGGGGCGCGCCACGCGGCGCGCCCCGTCTGCTTTTCCGGCTGCCGTGCCGCCCGGCGCCAGCGCCCAGACCGTGGCCAGCCCTCCGGCATGCCCGCAACCAATCCGCATGTGTGACCTGTCGTCTCCGCCCGCCGCCCGCACTCGCCGCTTGCCGACCCCTTGCTGCGCGCTCCTGCCGCATGCCCTTGCCGCATACGGGACGCCCGTGTACCATGCCTACTCGAATACCGCCCTGCCCGCGCGCCCTTCCGGGTGGCCGGGGCCGGGCACGACCGCGCAGCGCGCATCCAACTCCATGCCCCCACGCCGCACGTCCGCCCCCATTGCCTCAGTCGCCACCGCCCCCGGCGAATCCGCCAGGGCAGCGCCCGCCCGTCGCGGCAGCAAACCGACCAAAACGACACATCCCGCCGAGCCTGCCACGCGCGCCCGGCGCACTCCGGCACCCCGCGCCGGGCAGGATGGCGCGCCCAAGGCCTCGCACCCGCTCATCGACGGGTATCTGGAATACCTGCTCATCGAGCGCGGCCTTGCGGAAAACACCCTGGCCGCCTACGCGGCGGACCTGTCCGACTTTGCCGGGTTTCTCGCGCAGGGCGGCGTCAACCTTGAAGCCGCCACGGAACAGACCCTGTTCCTGTATATTGTAGACTTGCGGCGACGCAGCCTGACCAGCCGCACCCTGTCCCGCCATCTGTCCGCCCTGCGCGGACTGTTCGCCCACGGCGTGGCAGAGGGCCAGCTTGCGACAGACCCGCTGCGCTATCTGGAAAACCCCAAGCTGCCGCGCACCCTGCCCGACGTGCTGACCCGCGAGGAAATGTCCGCCGTACTGGCCCGGCCCGACCTTTCCGACCGGCTGGGCTTTCGCGACCGCACCATGCTGGAGCTGCTGTACGCCTCCGGCCTGCGCGTCTCCGAACTGTGCGGCTTGCGCCCGCTGGACTTCGACCCCATGACCGGCCTGGTGCGGGTATTCGGCAAGGGGTCCAAGGAACGCATCGTGCCGGTGCACGACACGGCGGCCAAACTGCTGGCGGCCTACATCCGCGACTGGCGACCCGCCTTCCGCCCGGTGGAGGACGCCCTGTTCCTGAACCGTTCCGGCAAAGGGCTGACCCGCCAGGCGGTGTGGAAGATGGTCAAGCGCCACGTGGCCGAGGCGGGCATCCGCAAGGACATTTCGCCGCACACCTTTCGCCATTCCTTCGCCACTCACCTGCTGGACGGAGGTGCCGACCTGCGCACCGTGCAGATGCTGCTGGGCCACGCCGACATCGCCGCCACGGAAATCTACACCCACGTGCAGGCCGACCGGCTGCGCCAGGTGCACCGCGCCCATCACCCCCGCTCGCGCTCCTGACCCGGCGCACCCCACGGACACCCACGCATGCAGCAGCCCCCCAAAATCGCCGCGCCGGTGCTGATCACCGCCCATGCCAACGCAGACTTCGACGCGCTGGCCGCCATGGTGGCGGCGGGCAAGCTGTACCCCGGCGCGGTGCTGGTGTTTCCCGGCAGCCAGGAACGCACCCTGCGCAATTTCTTCATCGAAAGCGCCACCTACATGTTCAACTTCCGGCAGGCGCGCGACATCGATCCGGAAAGCGTGCAGACCCTGGTCATCGTGGATACCCGCCAGCATTCGCGGGTGCCCCACGTGCACAATGTGCTGGCCCGGGCCGGGGTTACCGTGCACCTCTGGGACCACCATCCGGATACCCCCGAAGACATTCCCGCCGCGTTCAGCCGGGTGTTCCCGTGGGGCTCCACCACGGCCATCATCGTGGCCGAGATCCGCGAGCGGGGGCTGACGCTTTCCGGCGATGAAGCCACCATGCTCGGCCTCGGCATCTTCGAGGATACCGGCTCGTTCACCTTTGCCTCCACCACCGAACACGACTTTTCCGCCGCGGGCTGGCTGAAGACCCAGGGCATGGACCTGAACGCCATCGCCGAGCTCATTGCCCGCGACCTGACCAGCGAGCAGGTGGGCATCCTCAACGCCCTGCTGGAATCGGCCACCACCCACGACATCAACGGCACCCTGGTGACCATCGCCGAGGCGTCCCTGGAAACCTACATGGGCGACTTTGCGCTGCTGGCGCACAAGATGATGGACATGGAGAACATCAAGGTGCTGTTCGCCCTGTGCCGCATGGGCGACAGGGTGCAGGTGGTGGCCCGAAGCCGTCTGGCCGAAGTGGACGTGGCCCAGGTGTGCACCTCGCTCGGGGGCGGGGGGCACCCGTACGCGGCCTCGGCCTCGGTCAAGGACAAGACCCTGCAACAGGTGCGCGACGAACTGTTCGCCCTGCTCTTTTCCGCCGTCAACCCGCAGATGCGGGTGCGCGACCTGATGTCCTCGCCCGTGGTGGGCGTGGACGACGACCGCTCCATCGCCGATGCCGAGGAAACCATGACCCGCTACGGCCTGAAGGCCGTGCCCGTGTTCGCCACGGGCACCCGGCGGTGCGTGGGTTATCTGGAACAGCAGACCGCCGCGCGGGCCATCGCGCACGGGCTGGGGCACATGGGCGTGACGGAATACATGCACCGCCGGGTGCAGACCGTGACCCCCAACGAGGACCTGTACAAGGTCATGGAAATCATCGTGGGCCAGCGCCAGCGCCTGGTGCCCGTGGTAGACAGGGTACCCGCGCCGCATCTGGCGGGCAGCTACGGCGTGGACCGCACGCCCCCGCCCCCCTCATCCGGCCCGTCCCCCTCATCCGGCCCGTCCGGCTCACACGCCGCCGACAGCGACGAGGAAGCGGGAGACGTGGTGGGGGTCATCACCCGCACCGACCTCATCAACACCCTGGTGGAAGAACCCGCCCGCATTCCGGAAACGCTGCTGCCCGAATCCCGGCGCGAAAAGAACATCCGCTCCCTGCTGCAGGAACGCCTGCCCGACACCCACTTTCGCCTGCTGGAACTGGCGGGCAGGCTGGGCGACCGGCTGGACGTGCCGGTGTACGCCGTGGGCGGCTTCGTGCGGGACATTCTGCTGGGGCGGCCCAACCTGGACCTTGATGTGGTGGTTGAAGGCGACGGCATCGCCTTTGCCCGCGCCCTGGCCGATGAACTGGGCGGGCGCATGCGCGCGCACCACAAGTTCAAGACCGCCGTGGTCATCTTTCCCGCATGGGAATCGGAAAAGACGCGCGGCGGCAACGGTCGTCCCGACGCCGCGCCCGATGCCGCACAGGACGTCACCCTGAACGTCCTCCCCGCCACGGAGATTTCCGGCGCCACCATCACCCCGCCCGCCCTCCCCGTTGCGGGCAATGCCTCCGACGAGGCCACGGCGGAAGCGGCCCACCGCGCCGCCGCACGGCCGGAACAGCGCATCGACGTGGCCACGGCCCGCCTGGAATACTACGAATATCCAGCGGCACTGCCCACAGTCGAGCTGTCGTCCATCAAGATGGACCTGTACCGACGCGACTTCACCATCAACGCCCAGGCCGTGCAGTTGAACGGCGCGCACTTCGGGCGGCTGGTGGACTTCTTCGGCGCGCAGCGCGACATGAAGGACAAGGTCATCCGCGTGCTGCACTCGCTGTCCTTCGTGGAAGACCCCACCCGCATCCTGCGCGCCATCCGCTTCGAGAAGCGCTACGATTTCCGCATCGGGGCGCAGTGCGAGCGGCTCATCAAGAACGCCCTGCAACTGGGCATGATGGATCGCCTGTCCGGGGCGCGGCTGTTCCACGAACTGAAGCTGATCTTCGACGAAAAGGCCCCCCTGCCGTGCATCCGCCGCATGGAGGACTTCGACATCCTGCGCCTGATCCACCCGCTGCTGAAACTGAATCCGGCCAAGATGGACGTGCTGACCGAGCTTGAGCGGGTGCTGCACTGGTACCGGCTGCTGTACCTTTCGCCCGCGCCGGAACCGTGGATGCTCTATCTGCTGGGGCTGTGCGGCAACGGCAAGTACCTGGACGTGGCCGCCGTCACCGACCGGCTGGCCTTCTCGCGCAAGGTCCGGCAGGACTTTCTGACGCTGCGGGAGAACGTGCGCGAGGTGTACAACCTGCTCAACCTGTGGATGCAGCGCGACGGCTCCATGAGCGGGCTGAACAACCTGCTTTCGCCCATCGCGCCGGAAGGCATCCTGTACCTGATGGCCCGCGCCAAGTCCGAGGACGCACGCAAGCATATCTCGTACTATCTCACTCGCCTGCGCGGCGAAACGCCCGACATCACCGGCAACGACCTGCTGGCCATGGGCATTCCGGCGGGGCCCGCCTACGGTCGCGTGCTGCGCCGGGTGCTGGCGGCCAAGCTGGACGGCCTGGCCCGCACCCGCGCCGCGCAACTGGACCTGGCCCACGAACTGCTGCGCGAGGAAACCGCGCGCGAGGCCCTTGCGGCGGATGCCGGACCCGGCGGGGAAGATGAAACCGCGGCAGCGGCTGGAGGGGCGATGGCTGATGACGGACAGGCTGGCGACGGGCAGGACGCCGAAGCCGCCTGCGTGGCCCAGGGCCAGAACATGACCTCCGGCGCCAGGCGGCACAGGCCTGCGGGCTGGCGTGAACTTCGGAACGGACAGGACGAACGGGAAGGAGTGAGCAGGCAGGAAGGAACGTCCGGACAGGCGGAAAAGGCTGGACAGGACACGCCCGGAACCGGCAGCGAAACGGGCGGCGCCACCGGAACGCCGGAGGGCTGACGGTCGCTGGGACGGGGCGGCCCGGAAACCGCGACCGGTCCCAACCGATCTCCGTTGGCACCAGACCGGGCGTGAGCGGCAATGCAGCGCCCGCCAGCGCCACAAACATCGGCTCCGGCGGCCCGCCCCCCTTGCCCCGCAAGGCCCTAGGGTGTAAGCACATCTGACCGGTCGAATTTCAATCGGAAATACGGCACGTTGCGCATGCACACAAACAGTGGGGCGCACCGTGCTTCAGGAGACGGAACGGATCATGGAAACCCTCTGGGCGCCGTGGCGCCTCGACTACATCCTGGGCCCCAAGCCCGACAGCTGCGTGTTCTGCCTGCCCGAGCACACCGACGAGGACGAGGCACGCCTGGTCCTGTACCGGGGGCGGCACAATTTCGTGATCATGAACAAGTTCCCGTACAACAACGGCCACCTCATGGTCACGCCGTTCCGGCACGTCATGGACCTTGCCGCGCTGGAACCGGACGAAGCCCACGAAATGATGGACCTTATCCAGACCTGCACCACCATGCTGCGCCAGCGCTTCAACCCGCAGGGCATCAACGTGGGGCTGAACCTGGGCGAGGCCGCCGGGGCGGGCATCCGCGAACATCTGCATTTCCACCTTGTGCCGCGCTGGAACGGCGATTCGTCGTTCATGGCGGTGATGAGCGAAACACGGGTCATTCCCGAGCATCTGCATTCCACGTATCATGCCCTGAAACCCCTGTTCGACCGCCTGCCCCGCGCGGGACGGTAAGGAGGCCGACATGCGCTTCGTCAAGGTTCTCGTTCTGGTACTGGTGTTCTTCATCTCCATGATGTTCTTCGTGCAGAACAACGCGGTGCTGTCGCAGGCCGTCACCCTGAAGCTCGACCTGTTCTTCGACACCGCGTGGAGTTCCATCGAACTGCCGTTCTACTTCATGATCCTGTGTGCCTTTCTGCTGGGCGCGCTGTGTACCATGCTGCTGCTCATGGTCAGCCGCCTGCGTGCCGGGGCCGCCCTGCGCCGTGCCAACAAGCGCATCCGCGTGCTGGAAAAGGAACTGAATTCGCTGCGCAACCTGCCGCTGGAAACCGCGCGCAAGACTCCGGAACCGGTGACGGCCACTACCCCGGCCCCCGTTGCCGCTGCGGAACCCACCCCGGCCAAGGCCGGCTAGGCGGGAGACTCCGTGACGCTGCTGGACAGACTGAAGGCGGGCGCGCGCACCCTGCTGGGCCACCGGCGTGCCGACATCCTTTCGCCCATGGGGCCGGATGCCGAATCTCCCGGCGCGCGCGATGCGCTGTCGGCCATCCAGGAACTGAGCCGGGTGGTGCGCAACGACCCGGACGCGGTGGAGATCTACCTTGCCCTCGGCAACCTGTACCGCCTGCGCGGCGACATCGAACGCGCCGTACAGATCCGCAGCAGCCTCATTGTACGGTCCGGACTGGACCCGCAGTTCAAGGCGCGCGCCCTGTTCGAACTGGGCCGCGACTACCGGCGTGGCGGGGTCATGGACCGGGCCCTTGCCGCCTTTGACGAGGCGCGGGCGCTCGGGGCCGATCCGGAGCAGATCACCTATGAACTTGCCCTGCTGCATGCGGACAGCGGCGCCTTTCAGGAAGCGGCGGCGCAGTACGCGCGGCTGGGCTTCCGCCCGGCGCAGGCCCATTACATGGTCCGCCATGCCGAAGACCTGGACCGCTGCGGGCGGCCCGACGAGGCCAGGACGCTGCTGGCCAAGGCCGTAAAGGTCTACCCCGGCGCGGTGGAGGCCTGGCGGGCGCGGCTGGTCATGGCGGCCCGCGCGGGCGAATGGCGGCGTGCGGGCAAGTTGCTGCGCGAAGGACTGGAACGGGTGCCCGCCTCCATCCGCTTTCTGCTGCTTGAAGGATTGCTTGAACTTGAAGTCCCCGCCCTGCGCAACGACAACGGTGCCGCCAAACCCGGCGGAGCGAGTGCGAACGGTGCAAACGGGGCGGGCAACGCGGACTTCGAGGAAAAGCGTTGCGCCACGGTGCTTGCCGCCATAGAGGCGCAGGAGCCGGACCTGCTGCTGCAATACTACGGGGCGCTGTTCCTGCTGCGCTGCGGCAACCGCGAAGAGGCAGGCAACTGGCTGGCCAAGGCCATGGTGCTGCGCCCCGATTTCTGGGCGGCCCGGCTGGAACTGCTGTCGCTGTCCATGGAGCAGCAGCATCTGTCGCCGGTATTCCGCAGCCAGCTGGAATATTTCATCGAGCACGCCCGCAAGGTAAAGCGTTTCGTGTGCGGGTCCTGCGGCCTGCGCCGCGAGCACACCTTCAGCGTGTGCCCGCGCTGCCGCAGCTGGCATTCGGCCACGTTCAGGCTGTCCTTGCAGGATTAGGGGCCGTTTCCAACTTGTCCTTTCGTTCGCTGGCCGCGCACCGCACACCAGCGGTTGGCGCGGCCAGCGCCGCATTCACGTCCGGCCCCGCGCCCGGTACTTCCATCCCCACCCCTTCGCGGTGTACACACGAGGCATGACAGACACCTCCCGCTTCCCGCACGCCCAGCCCCCAGCCGCATCCGATGTCGCATCCGATGTCGCATCTGTTGACGCCACCGAACTCGCGCCGACTGCCGCCGACGGCACCTGCGATTGCGACGTGCCCGGCGATGCCGCCAGCATGGGCTCCACTTCCGGCGTCATCTCCGACACCACTCCGGGCTCCACTTCCGCCATGCCGCGCAACGCCTCGCGCCTGGCCGGGGCCACCACGGCGGCCACAGCCCGTGCCAATCCGTCGAAGCTCACCCCCATGTTCGAGCAGTACCTGCGCATCAAGGACGACTATCCGGATGCGCTGCTGCTCTACCGCATGGGCGATTTCTACGAAATGTTCTTCGACGATGCGGAAACGGCGGCGCGCGAACTGCAAATCGCCCTCACCTGCCGCAACCCCAACGCCGACCTGCGCGTGCCCATGTGCGGCGTGCCCCACCATTCTGTGGAAGGGTACATCACCC
The DNA here is from genome assembly GCF_000504305.1 of Nitratidesulfovibrio termitidis HI1. Classification (NCBI taxonomy): domain Bacteria; kingdom Pseudomonadati; phylum Thermodesulfobacteriota; class Desulfovibrionia; order Desulfovibrionales; family Desulfovibrionaceae; genus Nitratidesulfovibrio; species Nitratidesulfovibrio termitidis. The sequence goes on along the minus strand of NZ_KI632512.1, from coordinate 461,056 downwards.
AACTGCTGGAAAAGGGCTTCAAGGTGGCCCTGTGCGACCAGATAGAAGACCCGCGCGAGGCCAAGGGGCTGGTCAAGCGCGCCGTCACCCGCGTGCTGACCCCCGGCACGGTGGTGGAGGACGCCAACCTCGACGCCAAGGGCCACAACTACCTGGGCGCGCTGTTCTGGGACGAGGACAAGGAGGCGGGCGGCTTTGCCTGGCTCGATTTTTCCACCGGCGAATGGTCTGGCCTGCACGCGAAAAAGGCCGCCGACCTGTGGCAGTGGGTGCGCAAGATGCAGCCCCGCGAACTGCTGGTGACCGAAAGCGCGCAGGTGCCCTCGTCCATGTCGCTCACCTCCACCCAGGTGGTGCGGGTGCCGGGCCGGGCGCCCTTCGACCTCAAGGCCGCCACGGAACGGCTGCTGCACGCCCAGGGCGTGCGCGACACCGGCGCGCTGGGCCTTGAAGGAAAGGATGAACTCGTCCGCTCGTGCGGGGCGCTGCTGGCCTACGTGGTGCAGACCCAGAAGCAGGACATCATCCACCTTGCCCCGTTCCGCCCCCTGAACCTGGGCCGCCACCTCCTCGTCGATGAAGTGACGGAGCGCAACCTGGAAATCTTCCGCCGCCTGGATGGCCGCAAGGGTCCGGGCACGCTGTGGCACGTGTTGGACCACACCCAGACCCCCATGGGCGGCCGCCTGCTGGAAGAACGCCTGCGCCACCCCTGGCGCGAGATGGGGCCCATAGAGGAAACCCAGGCGGCGGTAAGTTGGCTGTTCGAACGCGACGACACCCGGCGCGACCTGCGGGCCGGGCTGGACGAGGTGTACGACCTTGAACGGCTGACCACGCGCATCTTCCTGAACCGCGCCGCCCCCAAGGATTACGTGGCCCTGCGCCAGAGCCTGGCCGCCCTGCCCAGGGTGCGCGGCGTGCTGGAACGGCCGGAAACGCCCCACGGCAGCTACCCCACCGACGGCGAGGCACGCGGCGATGGCCGCCCGCCCTTCCTGCGCGCGGCGCTGAAGGGCTGGGACGACCTGTCCGACTATTTCGACCTGCTGGAACGCGCGCTGGTGGACAGCCCGCCCCACCTGGTCACCGAAGGCGGGCTGTTCCGGCCCGGCTTTCACGCCGAACTGGACGAACTGCTGGACCTTACCGAACACGGCGAGAACATGCTGCAGCAACTGCTGGCCGAGGAACAGGCCTCCAGCGGGCTGCCCCGGCTCAAGCTGGGCTTCAACCGGGTGTTCGGCTACTACTTCGAACTGCCGCGCACCGCGTCCGACGCCGTGCCCGAGCACTTCGTGCGCCGCCAGACCCTGGCCAACGCGGAACGTTTCACCACCCCCCGCCTGAAAGAACTGGAAGAAAAGCTGGTTTCGGCCAGCGACCGCCGCAAGTCGCTGGAATACAAATTGTTCCAGAAGCTGCGCGAAACCGTGTCCGAGGCGCGCCCCCGCGTGCTGTTCATGGCCGATCTGCTGGCAGGGTTCGATTATTGGCAGAGCCTTGCGGAAACGGCCCGCCGCTGGAACTGGACCCGCCCCGTGCTGGCGCAGGATACCGACATCCTGATCCGCGAAGGCCGCCACCCCGTGGTGGAGGCCATGCAGGGCAGCGCCAACTTCATCCCCAACGACCTGCGCATGGACGAGGCCCGGCGGCTGCTGCTGATCACCGGCCCCAACATGGCGGGCAAATCCACCGTGCTGCGCCAGACGGCCATCATCTGCCTGCTGGCCCAGATGGGCTCGTTCGTGCCCGCGCGCGAGGCGCGCCTGGGCATCGCCGACCGGGTATTCTCGCGGGTGGGGGCATCGGACAACCTGGCGCAGGGGCAGTCCACCTTCATGGTGGAAATGATGGAAACCGCGCGCATCCTGCGTCAGGCGGGCAAGCGCAGTCTGGTCATCCTGGACGAGATAGGGCGCGGCACCAGCACCTTCGACGGCCTGGCCCTGGCCTGGGCCGTGGTGGAAGAACTGGCCCGCCGCGCTGGCGGCACCATCCGCACCCTGTTCGCCACCCATTACCACGAGCTGACGGCACTGGAAGGGCGCATCCCCGGCGTGCACAACATGAACATCGCCATCCGCGAATGGGGCGGCGAAATCGTGTTCCTGCGCCGCCTGGTGCCCGGCCCGTCCGACCGCAGCTACGGCATCGAGGTGGCCCGGCTTGCCGGGGTGCCGCAGCCGGTGGTACAGCGCGCACGGGAACTGCTGCACGAACTGGAAAAGACCCGCGACGGCAGGGGGGATGCCCCCCGCGCCGCGCGCGCCGTGTTGCCGGGGCTGGACATGCCCGAACCGAAACAGGCCGCCAAACCGCGCGCCCTGCTTGCCGCGCGGGCGGAACCGGTGGCCCATCCGCTGCTTACCACCCTGCGCGACCTGGATACCGACCACCTGACGCCCATGGGGGCGCTGCAACTGCTCAACGAATGGAAACTGCTCTGGGGAGGCCCAGCCCATGCCGAAGATACCGTTCCCGACCAGCCCCCGGCAGCGCCGGGAGACGACCGTGCCTGACGCCTCCGCCCTGCCTGACGCCCCCGTCCTGACAGACGCATCCGTCCTGACAGACGCCCCCGTCCTGACAGACGCATCCGCACGGCGCACGCCCCGTGCCCGCCGCGTGGCCGCCGTCGCTGCCCTGTGCGCGGTGCTGGCGCTTGGGGCCGCGTGCGGCAAGAAGATCATGCCGGTACCCCAGGACCACCGCGAACTGTTCTCGTGGCGCAGCGTCACGGCCACGGCCACGACCAACGGCTGCATCGCCGCACGGGGCGAGGCCCAGGGCAACGTGGACAACATGGCCTCGGTGATCCTCGAAATCCAGCCGATAGACGGCAGCGCGGACAGCTGCGCCGGGTGCCCCTTCCAGGCCACGGCACGTCAGGAATTCTGGCCAGAAAAACAGATCACCCCGCAGGGTACCGCCATCGTGGAAGTGACCATGTGCCCCGATCGCAAGGCCCCGGCCTATCGCTGGCGCATGGTGGGCGTAAACGTGCTGACCCGTTTCGCGCATGCCCTGGGCAAGGTGCAGACGCTGGTGGTAGACCCCAACGCCCCCGGCCTCGAACTGCCGGTGGAAGATACCCGGCCCCAGCAGCAGACCGAAATCGTGGTTCCGTAGCATCCGGAGCCCGAAACCGCACGCGGCTTGCGGCATGCCCGCCTGGCGCCCCGCCCGGCTGACCTGCCCCACGTCAGCCGTGCTTTGCCAGCCCTGCTTATGACAGGAGAACCGCATGCACCACTTCCAGTACCGTGACGGCGAACTGCACGCCGAAGACGTGCCGGTGCGCGAACTGGCCAGTCGCTACGGCACCCCGTTGTACATCTATTCGGCGGCCACGCTGCGCCGCCATTTCCAGGCCTTCGACAGCGCGTTCACCGGCGTCGGCCACCTGACCTGCTATTCGGTCAAGGCCAACTCCAACGTGCACCTGCTGCGCCTGCTGTCGGAGATGGGCGCGGGCATGGACATCGTGTCCGGGGGCGAACTGCACCGCGCACTCGCCGCCGGGGTGCCCGGCCAGCGCATCGTGTACAGCGGGGTCGGCAAGCGCGACGACGAAATCCGCGCCGCACTGGAAGCGGATATCCTGCTGTTCAACGTGGAATCGATGCAGGAACTGGAACGCATCGACGCCGTGGCCGGGCAGATGGGCCGCACCGCCCGCATCGGCGTGCGCATCAACCCGGACGTGGACCCGAAGACCCACCCGTACATCTCCACGGGCATGCGCAACAACAAGTTCGGGCTGGACATGGAACAGGCCCAGGCGGCCTACCTGCTGGCCCGCGACCTGCCCAACGTCGTGCCCGTGGGCATCGACTGCCACATCGGCTCGCAGCTCACCACCCTGGCCCCGTTCCTGGAAGCGCTGGACCGGGTGCTGGACTTCCACGAACGGCTGCGCGACCTGGGGCTTGCCATCACCCATCTGGACCTTGGCGGCGGACTCGGCATCACCTATGGGGAGGAAACCCCGCCCCATCCCAAGGAATTCGGCGAGGCCGTCTCCGAACGGCTGCGCGGGCGCGGGTTGTCGCTGATCCTGGAGCCGGGGCGGGTCATCGCGGGCAACGCCGGCATTCTGGTGGGCCGGGTAATCTACACCAAGTCCACGCCCAGCAAGAACTTCATCATCGCGGACGCGGCCATGAACGACCTTGTCCGCCCCTCGCTGTACCAGTCGTACCACCGCATCGCAGAGGTGCAGCCCGCCGGGCGCGACGAGATCACCGCCGACGTGGTGGGCCCCATCTGCGAATCGGGCGACTTTCTGGCGCGCGACCGCATCCTGCCGGGCATGCAGCAGGGCGACCTGCTGGCGGTGTTCTCCGCCGGGGCGTACGGCTTTTCCATGAGCTCCAACTACAACTCGCGCCCCCGCGCAGCCGAGGTGCTGGTGGACGGGGCAACGGCGCGGTGCATCCGCAAGCGCGAGACCCTGGCCGATCTGGTGGCCCCGGAACTGCACGCGGAAGAGTGAACCTCCAGGCGCACAGCCTTGCGCCTGTGCGCCCGGACGGGCATGCAAGCACCATCAAGGGGGTCCTGCGGACCCCCTTTCGCATTGCCGGGACAGACGCCGCGCGCACGGAACTACGGCCATCATACCAATTTAAAAGAATAAATTTAAACAGCGCTCGTCAGTCAAATTCTTGCCTGCACCCGGCAAATTCTTGCTTGCGCTCGACGAATTTTTGCTTGCACCCGGCACGGAATCTTGTTTATAAAAGTGAACACGACGGCCGGAACAGCCTCACGCAGCCATTGCACCACAGGCGGCAAAACCGCCAGCACAGGACACCACCATGCCGGATGCCTTCGACACTTTCTTCGCCCGGGTCATGCAGGGCACGGACATCACCACGCAGCAGGCTCTTGCCCGCGTGCTGGGGGTGAACCGTAGCGCCATCACCCAGGCCAAGAACCGCGATGCCATCCCGCAGAAATGGATTCTGCGGCTCTCACGGGTGTACGGACTGTCACCCGACTGGCTGGAATACGGGCGCGGCACCCCTCGCCCTGCTCCACTGGCGCAGACCTTCGCGGCAGCGGCACACGGAACGGTTCACCCCGCGCCGCTGGCTGCCGCCGGGGCGGTTCGCGGACGTACGGCAGCATTGCGCCCGGCCATGCCTGCCTCGCCCCTTGCGGATCTGCCCCCCGCCGTGCACATGGTGCCCAAGGTCCGTGCCCGCCTGAGCGCTGGCGGCGGCTCGTTCGAGGTGCAGGCCATGCCCGTGGGCGGCCAGCCCTTCGCGCATGCCTGGCTGGCCCGCAAGGGTACCCCTTCGGCCATGGTGCTCATGGATGTGGTGGGTGACAGCATGGAACCGGAAATCCGCGACGGCGACACCGTACTGGTGGACCGCGCCACCGAAGACCTGCGCTTCGGCCAGATCTATGCCGTGGGCCTGGAAGATGCCGTGCTGGTCAAGCGCATCATGCGCACCCCGGACGGCCTTGCCCTTGTCAGCGACAACCCCGCGTACTCGCCCATCCGCGTGCGTGGCGACGAACTGGAACAGTTCCGCGTCATTGGCCGGGTTGTCTGGCTGTGCCGGGAACTGGGGTAACCCCCTTTTTTATCCGGCATGTTCACTTTTATAAACACATCAACGGGCGGCATGCCCCGCCGCCTCATCAGGGAGACCGTCATGCAACAGCGTTTCTGCACCTGCGGCCATCAGCTCTGGGTTCTGTACAGCTCCATCGAACGCAAGTTCCGCACCATGTTCTTTGCCGGTACCTGCTTCAGCGGCAAGCGCGTGGACATCTGCCCCTGCTGCGGCGCCCCCCTCGACATCAACCGCCTGAACTAGGACGGCGTGTTGCGCCTCCCGCTGCGGCTTCACCACGCACCTGCCCGCCCCGAAATCCCGGCTCCACCGGGCGCGGCCCGTCGCCACACCACGCGGCGGGCCGCCGGGACGCCTTCACCCTGCCCTGGTGCGTAGCCTCCCCCCAGACATCCCCACCTTTTCCCCGTCTATGTGCAGGGCGCACCAGCATTGACCCGCCCCCCGCGCCTGGTGATAGTATCGACAAACCGTAAACGCCGCGTACATACCCACGCAAGCCCTGTACCCGGTCAGCCCCTCGGGCATCCGTCCCATGGTCGTTCGCTTATGCCAGGCAGCACTATCCCCTCCCCATCCAGCGCCGCGGGCGAGCCGCCTGTGGGCTCCACGCCGTGCCCTTGCCCCACAATGGCGCCCAGGGCCATGCCACCCATGCTTCTTGCCCGTGCCTGTGCCCGCGCGCTGCGCACCTGTCTGACCGTGTTGCCTCATTGCGCCATGTTGAGCTTGCGCGCCGTGTTGTGCGTGTGGGCCGTATTGTGCGTGTGCATTGTCTGCCCACCCCCTGCCGATGCATTTACCCTGCTCACGGAAGACCTTCCTCCCTTCAACTTCGTTCAGGACAATGCGGCACGTGGCCCCGGCGTGGATATCGTCATGGAAGTCCTGCGCCGCAACGGCCTTGGCGCATCTCCCGGAGACATCCGGGTGTTGCCCTGGCCCAGGGCCTTCCAGCTTGCCCTCAATACCCCCGATGCCCTGCTGTTCTGCGCCGCGCGCACGCCGGAACGCGAAAAACTGTTCAAATGGGTAGGGCCGGTCATGCGGGTTACCGTTGGTACCGTGGTACGCAAGAACAGCCGCCTGTCTCCCCGGAAATGGCGCGATCTGCAGGGCCTGCGCGTGGGCACGGTGCGTAATACCGTAGGGGAACAGCTGCTGATCGAGCAGGGGGTGCCCTCCGCCATGTTGCACGCCGCAACCACCCCAGGCGATGCGGTGCGCATGCTGGTCGCCGGAAGAGTGGACGTGCTGGCTTTCAACATCCATTCCACCCTGTACATGATGGAACAGGGTAACATCGACAGCGCGGAATACACCGTCTCCATGGTGCTCCAGAAGCTGGACCTGTACATGGCGTTCAACCCCGACGTTGACAGCGCCCTGCTGGACCGCCTGCAATCCACCCTGGATGCCCTGCGCTGCAACGGTGGCAGTCCGGGCGCCAGCGATTTCGCCCGCATGGTGCAGCCCTATTCCCCGTATTTTCCGTCCGGTTCATTCCCGGAAGAACGCAACTGCCCCCACCTCCGCCCCGCCGATCCAGAGTTACCCCATCAAGCACTACGCCTTCCTATTGATAATCCTATTTATACCATGTATAGTATACTGCGTTTTAATTATAAACTAGGGAGTTCCCAAATGCCGTTCTTCATTCCAGCCTTTGCCGTGGCCGGGGGAGTCTGCCTTGTCGTGTGGGGGGCAAAAAAAATCTTCCACAATGACGATAGCGCAGATCAACTCACCGCCAAATTCGTCGCTTCCTTGCCTGCTCACCTTGGAAAACATGTGAAACGGGTTAGTATAGACAAGGACAAAGGTATCTCTATCGACTTCAATGACAATACACCCGAAGACGCAAAAAAAGAAATCAGGGATAACATCAAGCCCCCTCTCGAATAGACTGGAAACGCGAAAAGGCCCCATATGGGGCCTTTTCCGCTCGCCTGCGCGATACTCCGATGGTGCCGAGGAAGGGACTCGAACCCTTACAGGATTTCTCCCACTACCCCCTCAAGATAGCGTGTCTACCAATTCCACCACCTCGGCACGGGGTTGGCGCAGGGCGCGCCGAAACTTGCGCTGCTAGTTGGACTTCTGTTCGGCCGGAGCGGCGGGAGCAGGCACGGCAGGGGCCGCCGGAGCGGGCTGCACGTCTTCCAGCTTCACGTCAAGGATGGTCGAATCGTCCGACTTGCGGCTGCTGGTGAGCACGTTGTACGACAGCGACGTGATGATGAACAGAACCGCCAGAAACGCGGTCAGCTTGGCAAGCATGCCGCCAGCGCCAGTGCTGCCGAACAGCGAGGTGTTGCCGCCGCCGAAGATCACGCCCATGCCTTCCTTGCCGGACTGCAGCAGCACCAGCACGATCAGGGCAAGACACGCGACCACATGCAGGGTCAGGATCAGGGTCTGCACCGTACTCTCCTTGTGAAAACTCCGCGCCGGGGCACGGCTTACGCCAGAATGATGCGGCTGAACGAGTCAGCCTGCAAAGAAGCGCCTCCTACCAAGACACCGTCCACATTGTCAAGGGCAATGATTTCACGGGCGTTCTCGGGCTTGACGCTGCCGCCGTACAGGATGCGCACCGCACTGCCCGCCTGGCCGTAGCGGGTCACCAGCAACTGGCGCACCAGGGCATGGGCCTCCACGATTTCCGGCGGTCCGGCCACCTTGCCCGTGCCGATGGCCCACACGGGTTCATAAGCCACGGCAATGGCATCCGGCACGGCATCTCCCTTCACCCCGGCAAGGCCGGTGGCCAGCTGGCGTTCCAGCACCTCGCCCAGACGGCCCGCCTCACGCTCCTCGATGGTTTCGCCAATGCACAGCACTACCTTGAGCCCGGCATTGATGCTGAACGCGGTCTTGGCGCCCACCAGTTCATCACTCTCGCCGATGATGTGGCGCCGCTCCGAATGGCCGGTGAGCACCCAGGTGCAGCCGCAATCTATGAGCATGCCGGGCGAAATCTCGCCGGTGTAGGCTCCTTCCGCCGCCGGATACACATCCTGCCCGCCGACCGAAAAGCCCTCGGCATGGCGCAACGCATCGGCCACGGGCGACAGCGCGGTGAACTGCGGAAAGATCACCACCTCGCGGTCGTCCGGCAGCGTGTCCGCCGTCAGCGCCGCCAGCGAGGCGGCGGTGGTCCGCGCTTCCCCGGCGGTCTTGTACATCTTCCAGTTGGCGGCCATGAGCTTCTTCATGCGGGTCTCCGGACGGTGTTGCGTGAAAGGTGAACGGTGGCGGACGGGTGTGCCCGTCCGAAATATCTGCCTGTCCGGTACCGCACCCGGTGCCGACCGAATGCCGACGGCGGGACGCAGGAAGGCCGCAAAATCAAGCCGTGCCGAAATCCATGGCGATCTCGCCCGGCCCGGCGTCTTTAATACCATCGCCGGGCATTACCGCCGGGCATCATCAACAGACGTCACCGACAAGCGCCATCAGGAAGCATCGGCCTCACCGGGAGCATGCCCTCCGCTCGGGGCCGCGCAATCCGGCTCGCGGCAGGTCCAGCCCGCAAGATCGCATTCGTAGATGATGGCGTCTTCGCCGGTATCGCCGTAGTAGTGCGGCCGCACGCCCGCACGGGTGAACCCCAGCCCTTCGTACAGGCCGATGGCCGGTGCATTGCCAGTGCGGACCTCAAGCACGGCCCTATGTATGCCCATTTTGGCGCCCACTTGCAACAGGATGGCCAGCAGGCGGCGGCCCAGACCGCGCCGCCGCTGGTCGGGGTGCACGGCCACGTTGAGTATTTCCAGCTCTCCCGCCAGGTGGTACACAGCCACGTACGCCACAAGCCGCCCCGCATCGCGCAGGCCGAACACCGAAAACACCTTGCGTTCGAAGGCCAGGTGAAACTGCTCTTCGCTCCACGGGGTGGAAAAGCACCGGCGTTCCAACTCGGCAACTTCGGCGATGTCGCCGGAGCCCAGGCGAAAAAATTCCGCTCTCGGGCCGCACTGGCCCCCGCCGGATCCGGAACAGACAGGAGACTGCATGGGCAAACGCCCTCCTTCACGTACTGCGGACGATGCGGTCGAACCCCGCCGTCCTTCACCCATCGCCAAGGGCTGGCGCGCCAAACCCCGTGGCCGGACGGCCCCCCGCCGTTCCGTCAGGGCCAGACCAGGGCATCAGGACGACGCGCCCCCCGCTGATGGCGTGGAATACCTGGAAATTACCGACGAGCGCGACCGGCCCCTGATGGTCATGCCCATTGCCCAGGCGCGCCGCCAGCCGCTGCGCCACCGGGTGGTGCTGGTCATGCTGCATGACGCGGAAGGCCGCGTGTACCTGCAAAAACGCGCCGCGACCAAGCATCTGTACCCCGGGCACTGGGACCTTTCGGCCACCGGGCATGTACTGGCCGGAGAATCGCGCGAGGACGCCGCCCTGCGCGAACTGCGCGAAGAACTGGGCATTGCCGCCGGGCGCCTGATACGCAGGGCGGAAATTCCGGCCACGGAGGCCACCGGCTACGCCCACATCACCCTGTTCGCTGCCGGGCCCGTGGGCGAAGCGCCCCAGCCCAACCCCGAGGAAGTGGCCGACGGCATGTTCGTGGATGCCGACGAACTTGATGCGCTGCTTGAACACTTTCGGGACATGCTGACGCCAGCGCTGGTCTGGGCCACGGAGCGCGGTGACGTGTTTCGCGACATGCCGGCCCCGCCCCACTCCATGGAGCCTGAACTGCCCGAATCGTCCTGAATCGGCCGACACTGCTCCGAACCGGCTGACGTTGCTTCGAACCGGTCGACGCGGATCCGAGCGCCCAAATGATCCGAACCGGCCCGAGCCCGCCTACAGCGCCAGCACCGCGCGCATGGCCTCGTGCACCCGGCCATTGCTGGCCAGAATGCCCTCGTTGGCAAAATCGTACGGCGCGCCGTCGAATCCGGTCACGCATCCGCCCGCCTCTTCCACCAGCAGCCAGCCCGCCGCCGTGTCCCACGGCTTCAGGTCCGCCTCGTAGAAGGCGTCGAACCGTCCGGCCGCCACGAAGGCCAGGTCTATGGCCGCGGCACCGCAACGGCGCACGCCGCGCGTGGTGACAAGGGTCTTGCGCAGCCGCGCCAGCACCGTGTCCACGTCCTCGCGGATGGTGTAGGGAAAGCCGGTGGCCACCACGGCCTGCTCCAGCGGCTCGCGGTCGGAAACGCGCAGCGGTTCGCCGTTGCAGAACGCCCCGCCGCCCAGCACCGCCCAGAAACATTCGCCCAGCACCGGCGCATTGACGACGCCCAGCACCACGCGCCCCTCGTGCCACAATCCCACGGAGGTGGCCACGAACGGCAGCGAATGCGCAAAGTTGGTGGTGCCGTCGATGGGGTCGATGATCCAGCAGGTGCCCTGCGGCGTGCGCGAGGTGGCGCTTTCCTCGGCCATGAAGGTGACGCCGGGCACAACGTCCTTCAAGCGGTCCTTGAGGAATGCCTCCACCGCAAGGTCGGTTTCGGTCACCAGGTCGATGCGCCCCTTGAGCCGGATGTTGCGCGGCTTGCGCCAGTGGTCCATGACCAGGGCGCCGCTTTCGCGGATGATCTCCAGAATGCGGGGCAACTGCCCGGCAAAGGGGGAAGCGGCAAGGCCGGAAGGGGATGCCGAAGACGAACCGGAAGGAACTGATGAAGGCTTGCCGGAAGGAAGTGACGAAGGCTTGCTGGACATGATGGCTCGTTGCGGGGGAGCGTGACCGCGCCCGTGCTTGCGGCGTCTGCACGACCGAGGGCGTGCAGGGCCGCCCCCCTGGGGGAAGGAGGATCCGGCCCGCCCGCCGCCGGGCGACGTCTAGTTGATGTACACGCGGCGGTAGAACTTGCCGTCGTCCAGGGTGCGCCCGGTACCGCGCACCACGGTGGTCAGCGGGTCGTCGTCGATGATGACCTTCAGGCGCGTCTCGCGCGAAACAAGCGCGCCCAGGCCCTTCAGCAGTGCGCCGCCCCCCGCCAGCAGCATGCCGTTGCTGGCGATGTCGGCGGAAAGTTCCGGCGGGGTCTTTTCCAGCGCCTTGCGGATGGCCATGATGATCACCCGCACCGGCTCCTGCAAGGCCTCGCGCACATGGCCGTCGGTAACGCGCACCACCTTGGGGGTGCCGCTCACCATGTCCTTGCCGGACACCTCTACCATCAGCTGTTCCGGCAGGGGAAAGGCGGAACCGATGGCCATCTTGATGCGCTCGGCGGTGTTCTCGCCGATGAGCAGCTGGAATTCTTCCTTGAAGTAGCGTTGCACCGCCTGGTTCATGGCGTCGCCCGCCACCCGCACCGATTCCGCGTAGGCGATGGCGGACAGGGTGATCACCGCCACCTCGGTGGTGCCTCCGCCGATGTCCACCACCATGTTGCCCAGCGGCTCGTGGATGGGCAGGTTGGCCCCGATGGCCGCGGCCATGGGCTCCTCCACCAGACGCACGTCGCGCGCGCCAGCCTGGTGGGCCGATTCGATGACCGCGCGCTTCTCCACCTGGGTGATGCCCGTGGGCACGCAGATGACGATGCCGGGCTTGACCAGCGAAAAACCGCTGATGACCTTGCGGATGAAGAAGGCGATCATCTGCCGCGTCACCTCGAAGTCGGCGATGACGCCGTCCTTCATGGGGCGGATGGCGCGGATGCGCCTGGGGGTGCGGCCAAGGAATTCCTTGGCCTCGCGGCCCACCGCGAGCACGGTGTTGCGGTCGGTTTCCAGGGCGACCACCGAAGGCTCGTTCAGCACGATGCCCTCGGCACGGGTATACAGCAGCGTGTTGGCCGTACCCAGATCCATGGCAAGGTCCTTGCCCAGGAAACCGAACAGTCTGCGCAGCATCTGGTGGCTCTCGCGGTTGCGGTGTCGGGCGACGATGCCCGTCGGCGGCGTCAGTCGTCGGTGTCGGAATCGGGGCGGTCGTGCGGGGCGGGCGCGGGCACGCGGCGTTCCAGCCGGGCCTTGGGCAACAGTTCGCGCAGCCTGCTCTTCAGGTACAGGTTCTCCAGAAACAGGGCCAGATGATCCACCGACATGCGGGTGAAGGCGCGCAGGTCGTCGGGGATGACGCATGGCTCGCCGTGGCCCAGGCACAGCACCCCGCGCGTGACCTTGTTGATCATCAGCGGCAGGCACATGACCGAACGGAAGGCGGGCATGTGCGCCCCCTTGCCGAACAGCGGAGCCATGGGCGCGCCGTCGGTGCCCTCGGTGTACACCGGGGCGTCGTTGCGGAACACCCAGCCCACGATGCCGTTGCCGATGGGGTACATGGGCGCATCGCCCTTGCCCAGCAGCAACGGGTGGCTTTCGCCTTCCAGGATGTAGTTCTGGCCGTCGCCGTCGCGGGCGGCGAACAGCGCGTGGTCGAAGCCGGTGGCCTCGGCCATCAGGCGCAGGAATTCGGCCAGGAATTGCGGCCAGCGGCTGATGCGCCCGCGCAGTTCGCTGATTACCTGCAACGCCGCGTAATAGCGGGTCAGGCTGGCCTGTCCGGCCCCCTGGCACACCACGCCCTGCACCCCCGAAATGAGGTCGGCGAACAGTTGCAGGATCTTCTGGTCCTTGTCGGAAAAGGAGTACTGCCGCTTGCTGTCGATGCACAGCGCGCCGCCGCCCGGCACCGGGCAGCCCATGAAGGCCTTGATGGTGGCCTCCTCGTTGCTGCGGTAGTAGCCAAGATGGCTCTGGCGCTGGTCGAAGTTGTTGACCAGCAGCGGCTCGCGGTTGCGGATGATCCAGCCCACCAGCCCGCGCCCCGGGGCGATGGCCGTCCCCGTGTCCACCATGTCGCCCAGGCTGAAGCTGGCGGCAAGGCGGTGCAACTGGCTGTCGCGGTCCAGCGCGGCGGTGGCCGCCGCCGTGGCGGCGCCGGCCGAAAGGTCGGCAGTGCTTTCGGCGCTGGTTCCGTCCGGCAGAAAGAGCACGGCGGAATACGCGTCGAACACGCTGCAAATGATGGCAAGAATGCGTTCGTGGCAACGTTGGCTGTTCATATCCGGTTCCTCTCCGGCCCCGTGCGGGGCCCGGAGTTCATGGCGTATGGCGTGCGGCCCGGCTGAAGCCCACGGTGGCGCGCGCGGTGGACGAAACGAAGGCGGATGACAGCCTATCCCCGCGCGATGCCGCCCGCAAGGGGACGGGCGGCGTATGGCGAACGGGAAGAAAAAATACCCGTCGCGGCAGAACCGTCGCGAGCGTACAGGCGCCAGGCCGGGGCGTGCGTTGCCGCACTGCGGCAATGCCGCTGCGGCCCATCGCTCCGTTTCAACCGGTGCTTTAACAAAGCCGGGCAGGTTCCCGCAACAGCCGCACGCCCGTCCTGGGCCCGCGCGCCGCGGCGCCCACGGCGCGTGGACACCGCGAAACCCTTGTGCCGGAACCTTTGTCCGTCACATTATGGTAGAATTTTTTTAGAAAAAAAAATAGGCTTGGATATCGCAAAGGGGCAACTGCAATCCGCCTCGCCATGCCGGAGGGGAATGGCGAAGCGCCACGTGCATCAGGACGGCACATGAAGATCACCCTGAAAAACGCCTTCAGCAAGGGAGAGTTCATCTACCGCGAGGACGGTCTGCTGTCCGAGCCGGTGGAGCTTACGTCGCTTGCCGCGCTGAAGCGCTTTCTCGACGTGGTGCACGTCAAGCAATGCCTGTTGCGCCCCTTTTTCGAGCACGCCGACTACCCGCTGGTGGAATCGCGCGAGTTGCTGCCTTCGTTCGAAGCCGACCTGTGGGAATACAAGCACCTGCCCGGCTTCAGCATGGCGGCCTTCGAACGGCCCCTCAACTACTTTCAGGAAGTCTTCCAGTTCGACATCCTGCACCCGGTGCTGGATACGGCCAGCGTGGCGGAAGGCGCGTCGTGCCCGCTGGAATCGCAGGTCATCGCCCGCAACGTGCAGGCCATGCAGACCCGCCTGCCCAAGGCCTTTCAGGAATCCTTCCGCCAGCGCTTCGGGCGGTTCGACACCTCCGTGCTCGACTACTACCCCGCCCTGATGCCCTTTCTGCTGGCCATGGACCGCGCCCAGGTCTTCGCGCTGGACAGCTTCGGCCATTTCCATCTGGGCGGGGTGTACGCCTCGTTCCCGTCCGACCTCGACAGCGAGATCAAGCGCTTCGGCATGCGCATCGGCAAGTTCGACGTGGGCGACAACGAGATGTACGAACGCAACCGGCTGTTCGTGTACCAGTACCTGATGGAACTGTACGGCTTTCCCATCGTGTCGGAACGCCGCACCTCCAGCGCGCTGTTCGCGCGGCGGCTGCACAAGATGGGCGAACGTTTCATGATCCGCGTGCTGGGCCAGTCGGACCGCACCATCACCACCATGATCGGCGAGGGCGATTCGCGCCCCTACCCCCGCGTGGAAAAGCTGGCCTTGGTGCGCGTGGACGCCGACCAGGAAGAGGCCCTGCGCGCCATCGACGAGGCGGGCTATTTCCTGGACCGCGAACGGCGCGTGGTCATTCTGCGGGTGACCTACCGGCAGCACAAGTTCAACCCCGACAACGTGCGGCAGGACCGCGCCCTGTCCGTGGAATCGCAGGAAGTCATTCACCCGGTGACCGGGCAGGCGCTGGGCGACCTGAACATCATCAAGGACGCCAGCAACATGTTCCTGCGCCTGAACGACATAACCCGTGGCGAATACACGGGCAGGATCATCTTCAAGCGCAACGAGATCGTCGAAAACACCGATACGGACGAAAAACGCCTGAAGTTCCTGTACGCGTGGCTGTCCAAGCACCAGCGGCGCATCATCGGCTACAGCGACGAATTCTTTGCCAACGTGATCAAGGTGCTGGACAACTACCTGCTCTCGCCGGACAACTACGAGGCCTTCGGCCATCTGCACGAGCTCTACCAGGAGGTCTGGGCCAAATACAGCTACATCCAGCAGGCCCGCAAGGTGCGCTACTTCGAGGACATCCAGGACCGCGAATACCGGGGCGAACGCATCGGCTACCGGCGCATGCTGGCAGAGGCGGTGCAACTGCTGCACGGGCTGAAGTTCGAAATCGTCAGCTATTTCGACACGCTGGTCTCCAGCGTCATCGCCATTGGCGAAAACATGCTCAACGACCGCTATCTGCTGCGCACCTACATTGAAAAGCGCGACGACGAACTGACCCCCGGCGGCCTCGAAATCAAGCGCAACTACGGCAAGTTGGTGGCGCTGGTGGACGAGTTCCGGGCCATCCAGCGCACCCGCAAGGTCGCCGCGTAGCGGACCGCAGCCCTGCGCGGCAGCGCAGGCCATGCCGTGCGGCATGGCGCGCCGCCGGTCGCCCGGTATGGCCGCATGCGGCACCTGCGATGCATGCGGCGCGCGAGGATACCCGGCCCGCAACACCGCCCACCGCCCCGGCTGTCCAAACCGTCACGCGCCCATCCTGTCCACCCCCAACCGGTCGCCAGCCGGTTGCCGCAAATCTCGTCTCGCGCTATTTCTGGCGCGCGCCGCACGGCGCACCGAATTTCCGCGCCGGATGCAGGACCGCCTTGCCCCGGCGCAGCGCGCCCCCATACCACATGACCGCGCCAACCCCAACGGAGACACGAAGGAGCACCCCTTGTCGGACCTGCTGCAAACCCCGCTTTCCGCGTGGCACCGGGCCGCCGGGGCCAAGATGGCCCCCTTTGCCGGGTGGGACATGCCCATCCAGTACCCCACCGGCATCATCGCCGAGCATGTGCAGACGCGTGAATCCGCCGCCCTGTTCGACATCTGCCACATGGGCGAATTCACCCTGTGCGGCCCCGGCGCGCGCGAGGCGCTGTCCCGCGCCGTCAGCCACAATCTGGAAACGCTGAAGCCGGGCCGTTGCCGCTACGGCTTTCTGCTGAACGAGGCGGGCGGCATTCTGGACGACCTCATCGTGTACTGCATCGCCGAGGACGACTACATGCTGGTGGTCAACGGCGCCTGCACGGAAAGCGATTTCGCCGCCCTGCGCTCGCGCCTGCCCGCCGCCCTGCCCTTCGAGGACATCTCGGCCCGCACCGCCAAGCTGGACCTGCAAGGCCCGAAATCGTTCGACGTGCTGGAAGCGGTGCTGGGCGAAAGCTTCCGCGACCTGCCCTACTTCGGCTTCCGCTCCGTGACCTTCGGCGGCGCGCCGCTGCTGGTCAGCCGCACCGGGTATACCGGCGAACTGGGCGTGGAACTGTACCTGCCCTGGGACAAGGCCGAGGCCCTGTGGACCGCCCTGCTGGCCGACGAGCGCGTGAAGCCCGCGGGCCTTGGCGCGCGCGACACCCTGCGTCTGGAAGTGGGCCTGCCCCTGTACGGCCACGATCTGGACGACACCCACACTCCTGCGGAAGCGGGCTACGGCGGAATGCTGACAAACCCCGCCGACTACGTGGGCAAGGGCGCGGACCGCGAAGTGCGCGAACCGCTGGTGGCGTTGTCCATCCCCGGACGCCGCAGCGCCCGCCACGGCGACGTGGTGGCCCTGCCCGACGGCACCGTGGCGGGCGTGGTGACCAGCGGGTCGTTCTGCCCCTCGCTGGGCTACGCCGTGGCGCTGGCCCGCGTGGCCGCCGCCCATGCCGAGGCCCCGGCCTTCGTGGTCAAGGCTGCCAAGGTGGAACTGGAAGCCACCCGCGTGGGACTGCCGTTTTACACGCAGGGGACTGCGCGGACCAAACTGGCCTAGGGGCTGTTTTCAAATTGTCCTTTCGCCCGTTGGCTACGTCAAACTTCACCCGCCATTCCGGTCGAATACGATAAGAGTATACTCCCGTCATGGCGGGCTTGTTTTCCTTGCCAACAAACGAAAATCCTAATTTGAAAACCGCCCCTTAGCGCGCGGCGTCTTTTTCCTGCTGGCTGCGTCAAACGCCGCAGCGAAGGCCAGTTGGCATTACGTCGCTTCTGTTGTTTGCTATACCCCCAATTAAAAAGTTTGGGGGGGAGGGGTCCGGGGAGGGAGACCTTTTGCGGCAGCCGTTAGGCGAGCGCCTTGCGCGAGCCTTACGGATGGCGACCGCAAAGCGAAAAGGTCCCCTCCCCGGTTCGTCTTACAATCCATACCTCCCGGAGCATCACCATGCGCACCTTCTTCCTGCCGCCCGAACGCTGGGCAGAACCGTACCTGCTCGAAGGGCAGGAGGCCCGCCATCTGGTCAAGGTGGTGCGGGTGCGCGAGGGCGATACGGTGCGCCTGCTGGACGGCCAGGGACGCGAAGGCGAGTTCCGGGTCACGGACACGGAAAAGGCCCTGGTGCGCCTGGAACCTGTGTCGATCACCGAGCACCCGGCCCCGGCATCGCAGGCGGTGCTGGCCATCGGCTGGGGCAAGGAAGTGCGCCGGGGCTGGCTGATGGAAAAGGCGGTGGAGCTTGAGGCGGGCGGCGTCTGGCTGTGGCAGGCCGAACGCAGCCAGTCGCGCGTGCCCGAGGAAACCAAAGAATCGTGGCACGCCCAGATGGAGGCAGGGGCCAAACAGAGCCGCAACCCGTGGCTGCCGGAACTGCGCACCCTGCCCGGCGGCGTGGCCGAACTGGCCGAGGCCAGCCGCGATTTCGCCAAGCGGTTCATCCTGTGGGAAGGCGACACCGGCGGCGTGCTGCTGGGCGCCGGGGATCTGGGTCAGCCGGGGCGCACCCTGTTCGTGGTGGGCCCGGAAGGCGGTTTCTCCGACCGCGAGGTGGCCGCGCTGCTGGATTCCGGCATGCAGGCCGTCAGCCTTGGCAACCGGGTGCTGCGCTGGGAGACGGCGGCCATGCTCTGCCTGGGGCTGCACTGGTGGGCCCGGCAGGGGCAGTAGCAACCGGCGCAGTCTGCGACGGATGCGCGGGCAGCCCGCATGCCGCACCGGCCCTTCCCTCACGAAAGCCCCGCTCATTGGGCCATCCATCGGGCGGCTTTGGTCACCAGACTCCGCGGTCCCGAGTTGCGCACCCACCTTTTCCTTGTGCAGCGGGACTGATACACAGGACCGAGGCCGCAGGTCCGGCTTGCCCGGCACCATCCGTCCGCAAGCAGGCCGGGTGCCTGCTCCTGCATGCGCAGGCCCGGCCATGCATCCCCGACCAATCGTGTTCACGCCCGGCACCCGCCCGGCCCGCCTCACATTTCCGGAGACCATGACGTGACGTTGAAGCAGCCCCTGCCGGAGCGCATCCGGCCCAGCACCCTTGACGGCTTCGTGGGCCAGACCCACCTTACGCCGCGCATTGCCGCATTGCTGCGTGCCGAACGCCTGCCCAGCCTGCTGCTGTTCGGCCCGCCGGGGTGCGGCAAATCCACGCTGGCCCTGCTGCTGGCCAATGCCCACGGCACCAAGGTGTTGCGCCTTAGCGCGCCCGAGGCCGGATTGCAGCAACTGCGCCGCGCGCTGTCCGGGGTGGACGTGCTGGTGCTGGACGAGTTGCACCGCTTCTCCAAGGCCCAGCAGGACTTTTTCCTGCCCATCCTGGAAAGCGGCGAAATCACCATGATCGCCACCACCACCGAAAATCCGTCCTTCAGCGTGACCCGCCAGTTGCTGTCGCGGCTGCATGTCATGCGGTTGCGTCCGCTGGGCCGCGAGGAACTGATGGAACTCGGCAGGCGCGGCGGCACTGCCCAGGAAGCCCCGCTGACTGACGACGTGCTGGACTTTCTGTCCGGCATGGCCCACGGCGACGCCCGCGCCATGCTGAACCTGGTGGAATACGTGGCCGGGCTGCCCGAAGAAAACCGGGGGCTGGACGGCGTGCGCGCCGCCATGCCGGAAATCGTCAGCCGTCACGACAAGGACGGCGACAGCCACTACGAACTGGCTTCCGCACTCATCAAGTCCATACGCGGCAGCGACCCGGACGCGGCCCTGTATTACCTGGCCTGCCTGCTGGAAGGCGGCGAGGATCCGCGCTTCGTGTGCCGCAGGCTGATTCTTTCCGCGTCGGAAGACGTGGGCCTGGCCGACCCGCAGGCCCTGCCGCTGGCCGTGGCCTGCCAGCAGGCCGTTGAATTCGTGGGCATGCCGGAAGGGTTCATTCCCATGGCCCAGACCGTGGTGCACCTGGCGCTGGCCCGCAAGAGCAATTCCAGCTACGCCGCCTACCTCAACGCCGCGCGAGAGGTAAAGCTGAACGGCCCGCAGCCCGTGCCCATGCACCTGCGCAACGCCGCCACCAAGCTGCAGAAGGACTGGGGCTACGGCAAGGGGTACAAGTACCCCCACAACTATCCGGACGGCTGGATAGAGCAGGACTACCTGCCCGACGGCCTGACGGAACGCCGTTTCTACCAGCCCAAGGAACATGGCGACGAGCAGCGGTTGTCCAACTGGTGGCGCAGGCTGGTCCGCCAGCGCAAGCCGCGCAGCGAGTAGCGGCCCCGCAACGCCGCATTGCCACCCGGCTTGCCAGACCGGACGCACCGCCCACCGCAACCGCACGACGCGCCAAACCCGCCGGAACCTCCCATGCCCGAAACCACGCCGCGATATTCCATCATCACCCCCAGCAGAGGCGACCGTCCGGTAGCCTTGGGGCTGGCCATCGACAGCGTGCGGGCGGCCATGGAACGGGCCGAGTTGGCCCCCGGCGACACGGAAATGCTGATCGGCTTTGACGGCGTGAAGGGTGAACGGGTGCGGCCCGACGGCTTCGTGCGCTGGTTCGACTTCCGGCCCGACAAGGACTACGGCAACGCCATCCGCAATGGCCTGCTGCGGGCCGCGCGCGGCAGGCGCATCCTGTTCCTGGACGACGACAACTCGCTGACGCCGGAAGCATTCCTCATCTATGAAGCATACCCGGACGTGGACCTGCTCATCGCGCGCATCGACGTAAGCCTGGCCCACAAGGCCGCCTACCTGCCGGTGATCGAGGAAGGACGCGATCCGGTGTGGCAGAGCAACATCGACCCGCTGTGCCTGTGCATGACCCGCGAGCTTGCCGTGGTGCGTTGCGAAGGCTGGCAGGGTCGCAGCTACGAGGCGGACTATCGCAACATGCTGCGCTATTACCGCCGCGCCCGCAGCGTGCAGTTCACCGACCGCACCGTGGGCATCTACGATTCCGGGCGGGGTCTGGACGCGGGCGGGCTGAATTTCCGGCAAGTGAAAAAGGAGCAGGAAAGCGCCGCGTCCTGACCGCACGCCGGTATGGCTTTGACCGACCGAACGAATCCCGTTCGTCAATCGCGGGCGGCCTGAATTTCCGGCAAGTGAAGAAGGAACCGGAAAACGCCGCGCCCCGGCGAATGCCCCTGCGGTATCCATCAGCCATCCAACCGCCCGCAAAAGGTATTTTCCTTTCCCTGCCGCCGGGATATACGGCGGTGCAGCGCACGTTTTCCGCTCCAGTTCATGCCGCAGCCGCGCGCCACGTGCCGACAAGACCGCAAAGGGATACCTACATGACCAACGCCGACATCCCCACTCCCAACATGCCCGTGCCCAACATACCCGTGCCTGACATGCCCGTGCCGTTCAAGGGCGATACATACACCACCCCTGCCGACGCGGCTGGCCCCATCGCCCGGATGTTTCCCACACTTGCCTACTACCCGATGATGGCAGGCATCGTGTGCCGCGCGGCGGCAGCGGCCGTGCGTGGGGAATATCCTGCTGCGGCGTGGGTGGGCAGCAGTCTGGAGGTGGTCCGCGCGCTGGAGCGCACCGGGGTGCGCCTGCTCATAGAAGGCATGGAACATTTCACACGCCTGGAAGGGCCGTGCGTGTTCGTGGGCAACCACATGAGCACGCTGGAAACCTTCGTGCTGCCCTCCATCATCCAGCCGCACAAGGATGTGACCTTCGTGGTCAAGCAGAGCCTGGCCGACTACCCTGTGTTCAAGCATGTGCTGCGCACGCGCGATCCTATCACCGTGGGACGCGTGAACCCGCGCGACGATCTGGCTGCCGTGCTGGAAGGCGGCGAGGAACGGCTGAAGCGAGGAATTTCCGTCATCATCTTTCCGCAGGCCACGCGCAGCGACACCCTGGACCCGAAGACCTTCAACTCCATCGGGGTCAAGCTGGCGCGCCGTGCCGGTGTGCCCGTGGTGCCGCTGGCCCTGAAGAGCGATGCCTGGGGCACCGGCTGGCCCATCAAGGATTTTGGCCCCATCCGCCCCCAGCGCACGGTGCACTTCCGCTTTGCCGCCCCCCTTGCCGTTTCCGGCAACGGCAAGGAGGAGCAGGCCGCCGTGTACGCCTTCATAGAAGGCTGCCTTGCCGAATGGCGCAATGAAATTCGTGCAATTTCATCTTGACAGGCGGTGAAGTGTTGACACCCACCCGAGTGGGTACTATAGTTTCTTCGCACTGATTGATTACCCAGTCAGCTTAGGGCGCGATCTGCACCATCCACCCTCCGGTATGCACCTACCGGTCAAGCTCTCCTGGCATCAGTACACTCCTCTCCGAGGCGGCTCCCTTTCACGGGAGCCGTCTTGTTTGTTTAATCAGTCAATTCGCGGTATGCCAAACCGGCTTCCCCAACTGCCCGCGTCAGGAAAAGTGCACATCTCAGCGCCGCTATCTCCAGACAAGGCACAGCCCCCGCCACCAAACGGCACACCCTGCCGCCCTTGACGTGTCGCCCTCACGATGCTAGCTATTGATTGCTTGGCCAAACAAACCGGCCCGACGCACTCCGCCTGCCTCCTTCACGCTTTCCTGGACAGGTTCGTCGGCGCCCTCGGTGCGCAAGGTGAGCAACGGAACACTCCTCACGAGACGGCCCCATTGTGGGGCCGTCTTCGTTTTTTGCGCCACCTTGCTGTCAGAGCACGACAAATGAAATTGAATTGATCAACCATTCAAATGCACGTGTTACTACAGCCCAGGGCAATGCAACATTTCCGAGGAATCTAGTTGACAAAACCCGCGCCAACATTTTCACTGTGCGCACAGGCGGCGTTGACTGCCCCATGCATGTAAGCTACACAGGTGCAGCCCTTCGTGGCCCCTCGCCGGGCCGTCAGCGAAGGTTCAAGTGTTCCCGGTGTTCCGTCGGGTGCGGGTCCGACGGTTCTTCTGCGGCTCCACGACGAGCATCCGCCCGTTCGGATGCGGAGCCCCTGTATATACACCTCAAGCACTACCACGGGCCGTTGATATGAGCATCTCGAAAAAAGAAGCACTGCTTCATGCGGCAAAAGAGCTTTTTGGTGAATACGGCTATGCCGACACCACCTTCAAGAAGATTTCCGAACGCGCCGGCGTGGCCCTTGGGCTGCTGACGCACCATTACGGCAACAAGGAAAAGCTGTTCCTTGCCGCGGGCATAGACGTGCTCGAACAGTTTCTTGGCGTGCTGCGCGACGCCTCCGCCAGGGGCAAGAACGGGTACGAATCGGTCA
Organism: Nitratidesulfovibrio termitidis HI1; assembly: GCF_000504305.1. Taxonomy (NCBI): domain Bacteria; kingdom Pseudomonadati; phylum Thermodesulfobacteriota; class Desulfovibrionia; order Desulfovibrionales; family Desulfovibrionaceae; genus Nitratidesulfovibrio; species Nitratidesulfovibrio termitidis. The sequence continues at coordinate 438,154 of NZ_KI632512.1, read as the reverse complement.
TCAACTTCTGCACCGCCTACCTCGACTTCTCCGTGGACAAGACCTCCAACTGGCTGGTGCTTGTGCGGTGTTCGCCCTACAGCGACATGAAGACCAAGACCGATCGCGACCTGATGTACGAAAAGTTCAACCAGGTCCCCCGCGAACTGGAAACCCAACTGCGTCGCGGCGTGGAAGATGGCTCCATCCGTCAATTGCCGGTGCATGAAACTGCCCAGGTGATCATTTCCATGATGGTCGGCGCCAACCGTACCCGCCTGCTGACCCCCTATGCGCCGCCGAACCTGTACGAAGAGGCCATCCGCTTCATTTCGCGCAGCATTGCCCCCTAGGCGCCCTACTCCCGGAATCGAAACGAAGCCGCCCCGTTCGGGGCGGTTTTTCGTTGCAACGCAAAGAAGCCGAACCCACCGGGCTCGGCTTCTTGTCGTCAGTCGTCACCATGGTGACAGGGACTCAGGCGGCATGCTCCCCATCTGCCGGAACCGCACGAGGGGAGAGATCAGCCGAAGGTCACCAGCAGCGGAATGACGTGCAACGTGCGCGACATCTCGCGGGTGGGCAGCAGGCGCCATTGCAGCGCGCCTTCGGTCTTGTCCAGGGCGCCAGCAATCTTGGCCACCACACCGGGCAGATCGATGACGGGGTGCCGCTCGAACACCTGCGGCAAGCCGTAGGTAAGATTGCAGGCCAGACAGTGGCCGGGGCGCTGGGTGAGCCGGAACGAAAATTCCATGCCGTTGGCGTGCTCGCCTTCGAAGGTCAGGGCGATGTCGTAGGCGCCGTCTTCCGCGTCGCCATACAGGGCGTCGAAAAAGGCGTTCGCCCGCTCTGGCGGAAACATGGCGGCAAGCCGTTGGGGGGTGAAGATGCATTCGCTGCTGGTGGTGGGCATCGCTGTTCTCCCTTTTCGCGGCAGTGGCTGGCGGCGCTGAATCGATACCCCGTCAGTGCGCGGCGTGCCTTCCGGAACGGATGGACACATGCGCCCATGGAGCGAAAAACGGTCCCGGCGCGCAGGGCCGGGCGGCGGAACCCCTTGCCATTGGCGGAGTTCGTGAAAAATCTGGCTAGCATGCACGGGGCGGCGAAGCAAGTCCCTTACAAAGCGGGGCCGGGGATGCCAGAGCACCCCAGTCCGGCCCGTACCCGCCCCATACCCTGCCCCGCCCAGTACCCCCGGCTGCCCCCGGCACGTTCCGAAACGCGGCCCGAGGCGCGGCCCGGAAAATACCCTTCATTGCCCCCTACCCCATCCGGCCCAGCACATCGGCGACAGCCACGGGCAGGATCACCGGCTGGCGAACCACCCTTTCCAGGTCGAATTCCCCGGCAAGTTCGCGCGGCGTCGCCAGTTCCGGCGCATCGCGCAGGCCCAGCCGCCAGGCAAGATACCCCACGATGGCCCATGGCGACACGCCCGCCGTGCGCAAGGCGGCCACGGCCAGCGAACCATGCCGCTTGGCCAGCCGTTCGCCCTCGTGATCCAGCAGCAGGGGCACGTGCACGTATTCCGGCACCGGCGCGCCCAGCAGGTGGTACAGCCATATCTGACGCGGCGTGCTGGCCAGGATGTCGTCACCGCGCACCACCTGGGTGATGCCCATGGCGATGTCGTCCACCACCACCGCCAGTTGGTAGGCGAACACCCCGTCGGAACGGAGCACCGCGAAGTCGCCCCCGCACGCGGCCAGCAACATGCGCTGCGGCCCGGCGATACGGTCGGTGAAGGCGATCATCGTGTCGTCGCAGCGCACCCGCATGGCCGGGCGGCGTCCTTCGGCCAGTCGCCGGGCGCGGTCCTGCGGACCAAGGTCGCGGCAGGTTCCCGGATAGGCGGGGCCGCATTCCCCGGGGTGCGGGGCGGACGCCAGCAAGCGCAATTCCTTGCGGGTGCAGAAGCAGGGATAGACATGCCCTTCCCGTTCCAGCCGGGCCAGCGCAGCGGCATACAGGGCAAGGCGCTCGCTCTGGGAATACGGCCCGTGGGGGCCGCCGCGACCCGGCATGTGGGTACGGCTGGGGGCAGCGCACGCGCCGGGTGGCGGCATGATCACCGGGGCGGGAGTCCTGGCTGACGGGGTGGCGGGCAGCGGAGCGGCCAGATCAGGCAGATCGGGCAGATCAGGCAGATCAGGCAGTTCGGGACACTCGGGTCCTTCGTCCCAGTCCAGTCCCAGCCACAACAGATCGCGAACCATGTCCGCCGCGAATTCCGGGCGTGACCGGTCCGGGTCGATGTCTTCCATGCGCAGCACCATTTGCCCCCCGGCGGCGCGGGCGCACAGCCACGCCATCAGAAAGGACGCGGCATTGCCGAGATGAATGTGCCCGGTGGGACTGGGGGCCAGGCGTCCACGTACGGGGCGGGCCAGGTCCGGCACTGCGGTTATCAGACACCCGGAGCGGTCTGCGGACGCTGCGGATGATGGGCGACAGCCTTGCGGCATTGAAGAGGAATCCTGAAGCGTCATGCCCGTAGCGGCATCACCTTCTGCCGGGAATGTCAAGGATGGTACAGGAAAACGTGAGGCGGTCAGGCTGTCACCGCTTTTTCTCGCACAAAATATCATGTATTATTGGATAGATATAAAATCAACAAACGAACAACAAACAAACGATCAATACGTAGCCCCTGAAACGACAAAGAGGATACGAGACAACCATCTCGTATCCTCTTGCGTTCTGGTGCGCCCGACAGGAATCGAACCTGTGGCCTACAGCTTAGGAGGCTATCGCTCTATCCGACTGAGCTACGGGCGCAGGAATCGAAGGTGTCTAGACGATGCCGTAGCGCATTGTCAAGGTCAACATCGACGGCGCGCGGCTACACGCACGCAAAAACGCATCTTTGGCTCATGGCATCTGAGGATGCTGGGCAACCTACGGGCAACCAAAACCCCTTGGCACGACATTCAGCCAGCAAGAATCCACAACAGATTCCGCGCATCCGCCTGCTTTTCCGGAACGTCGCGACAAAAAACCAAGCAGTCACCTGCAGCCTGGGAGGCTATCGCTCTATCCCGCCGTCACCTGCCCGGCCAGTCGCATGGCCAGTGCGCGCAGATCCTCGCCCTCTTCCAAGCCGTCGATGAACCGCTGCGGAATACCGGCCAAGCCCACCTGTGCCCCTACCAGCGCCCCTGTCAGAATGGCGCGCACCTGGTTCTGCCCGCCACCGTTCACCGCGTGCAGCACGGCGGACTCGAAGTCGTCGTGAAAGCGCGCCGCAAGATAGTAGGCCGCCGGAAGCATGTGGTAGATGGCGCAAGGCATGCCATACACCAGCGAAACCTTCCACGCCGGTTCGATACGGATGTCCGGGTCCGCCGCTGCCGCCGCCATGTAGCCGGGCGACAGCAGCGCATCGGGCGAGGCAAACCGCCCGGCGCGCGGCGGGTCCGGGTCGCCGGGACGCGGGGCCTGCAAGCCGTCGCGGGTTACCGCATGAAACGGCAACACCCCATCCTTAACCTGATGCATTAACGTTTCGGAAATTTCCGGGGTCAGCCGGTGCCCTTGCACCAGCAGGGCCAGCACCGCGCCATAGGCCACCGTGAGCGACAGCACCACGTCGTCGCCCTGGGTCAACGCTGCGTTACCGATGACGGCGGCGGCCAGTCGGGCGGGTTGCGTGGCGTAACGCACCGCTATGGCCAGGGTACGCTCGATGGCCTCGGTGGTGTCCGCGTGGCCTGCGGTCTGCCCCCATGGCAGCCCCTGCTCCACCCTGCGCCGCCATGCCTCGCGGATGGACTGGCTGGTGTAGTTGCCCGGTCCGCTCACCGGCTGCCCGTTGAGCAGCGGAAACAGCTCCTCGTCCATGCGGCGGCAAAAATCGGCCTGGTCGTAGTCGCCCCGCTCCACCAGCGAGCGCACCATCAGCTTCAGGATGAACCCTGCCTGCGACAGTTGCCCGGCCTTCATGCCGTCGTGGTAGCGGCCCGGCTTCGGGTCGGTGTACCCGCTGATCCAGTCGCCGTAGTCACGCCGCAGTTCGGCAAGGTCATAGTACCAGTGCGGGCCAAGGCCCAACCCGTCACCGATCCACGCGCCCATCAGCGCCCCGGCGGCGCGGTTATGCATAGCATCAACAACAGACATTAAAAACGCTCCTAGGAGTCGCTAACGGGTTTCGCCCACTCCTCGTTACACGTAACTCACAGCGAATAAGGAGATGCTTCAACATTATTCTCTCCTTTAAAACAATCGTCCTTAAACCGAAATCCCAAAGCACTAGTCAGTCGTACAACATTCTTAAGGTATAAATTAAACTTTTTATTTACAGAATTGCTTTTGGCATATGCAAAATCGAAACACCGTGCAACAACACACATCTTCTCAAATAAAGCATTCAAATCTACCCCAACAGCACAATGCTTATCATAATCGAATATTGCCCTACGCCTCCCTGCATGATCTCTTAACACATTCTCTGTATCAACATTCGAATCACCGTAATCAGTAAAAACAGGAATGTTCCGAAGAACGTCTAGCAAGGACCAAAAAACTTTTCTTGATATTTTCGCAATAGGGCTTTTTGGACCGTAATACAGTATGATATCAATATTTATATCATATATTGTACGACATGCATCCTCAAGCGTGGAGCTTACAAATTTATGTTGCACCTCACTCAACCCTACTTTCCGCTTTGCCATATTCACCTCGCACAGGCTCATAGCATGCCAATCATTAGACCGCCCCTCTACCCGATGTCATACTCCCGCATCTTCCGGTACAGCGTCTTGCGGCTGATGCCCAGCGCCGTGGCGGCCAGCGAGCGGTTGTTGTCGTAGAATTCCAGAATCCGGGCGATGTGTTCGCGCTCCATGGCCTCCAGCGTCAGCGGCCCCTGCGATTCGCCGCTTGCGCCATGCAGCCCCGACGCGCCGCTTCCCGTTCCGACGCCTGCGCCCCCGCCAGCCCCGCCAGTTCCCCCTGCAAGCCCCGCCAGTTCGCGCGGCAGGGCATGCTCGGTAATCAAATTGTTTTCCGCCAGTATGATGCTGCGTTCCAGCACGTTGCGCAGTTCACGCACGTTGCCGGGCCAGGCGTACTGCATCAGGCAGGCCATGGCCCGGTCGGAAATGCGCAGATCGTCGCGCCCGTTGCCCAGACGGGCCAGAAAGAATTCGGCCAACAACGGAATGTCCTCCTTGCGCTCGCGCAGGGGGGGCATTTCGATATTGAACACGTTGATGCGGTGGTACAGCGCCTCGTGAAAGCGCCCGGCCTCCACCTCGCCAGCCAGTGAACGGTTGGTGGCGAAGATCAGCCGGATGTCACAGCTGCGGTGGTCCTTTTCGCCCACCCGACGGTAGGTCTTGTTTTCCAGCACACGCAACAGCGACGCCTGTACCTCCACCGGCAACTCGCCTATCTCGTCCAGAAACAGGGTGCCCTTGTTGGCGAAGGCCATCAGCCCGTCGCGGTTTTCCAGCGCGCCGGTGAACGACCCGCGCACATGGCCGAACAGTTCGCTGCGGGCCAGCTCCTTCTGCAACGTGGCGCAGTTCTTGATGATGAAGGACTTGTCCGCCCGGTTGCCCAGCGACTGGAGGGCGTGCGCCGCCACCTCCTTGCCCGCCCCGCTCTCGCCGGTGATCAGCACGGGCACGTCGGTGGGGGCCACCTTTTCGATCAGGTAGCGCACTTCCTTGATGCCCTGCGAATTGCCGATCAGGGTCACCGCCGGGCGCGCGCCGTCGTGCGCGTGGCGCAGGGCGCGATTCTCGTTGCGCAGAAAGGCCCGCTGATAGGCGCGCTCCACCACCACTTCCAGTTCCGTCAGGTTGAACGGCTTGGTGATGTAGTCGTAGGCGCCCAGCTTCATGGCCTCCACGGCGTTGTCGATGTTGCCGTGCCCGGTGATCAGGATGACCTCGGTCTCCGGGTATCGCTGGCGCAGTTCCACCATGAATTCGATGCCGTCGGCATCCGGCAGGCGGATGTCCAGCACCACCACCTCGTACGTGGCGCGGCGCAGCCGTTCGCGCGCCTGCCGGGCGCTGGTGGCCACGTGCACGGCACGGGTGGGGGTGGAAAGCTCCTTTTCCAGCAGCTTGCCGATGGACGGTTCATCGTCCACGGCCAGCACGGTGTAGGTGGTGCGCACGTCGATTACTCCGGCGGAAGCGGCAGCGTGACGGTGAACGTGGAGCCTTCGCCGACCCGGCTTTCCACGCGAATGTCCCCGCCGTGTTCCGTGACGATGGTATAACAGGTGGACAGCCCGATGCCGATGCCCCGGCCCACCGGCTTGGTGGTGAAGAACGGCTCGAACAGCGAATCGAGATGTTCCGGCGGGATGCCGCAGCCCGTGTCGTGCACGACGAACCCGGCGTGGCGTCCGTCGCGGAACGGAGTGACGGTGATGACCGGGGCCTCGCCCGCAGCGCTGTCGTCCGCCATGCCCGCCGCCCTGCCATCCGGCCTGCCCGCCGCGTTGCGGGCTGCGGAGTCTCCTCCGCCGCTGCCTGTTCCGTCGCCTGCATCGCCTACAGCGCCGCCCGCGCCTCCCTTCGGAGTGCACCGCTCGCCATCCGACCCGGATGCCCCGTCAAAGGCATCCAGCGCGTTCACCAGCAGGTTCAGCATCACCTGCTTCAGTTGCGCCTCGCAGCCAAGTATCACCGGGGCCGTGGGGCACAGCCGGGCATCAATGCGCACGCGGCGGTACTTGGGCTGCTTCAGATGGTTGTGCAGCAGCTTCAGGGTGTCGCCCACGACGCAATTGAGGTTCACGGGGGAAAATTCCGAGGAATGCGGCCTGCTGAAAGTCAGCAGCGAATGGACGATTTCCTGGCAACGGCCGCATTCGCCCAGGATGGTCCCGGCATAGTCCGCAAGGTCCGCGTGCATCTCCGGGTCCACGACGCCGCGCAACCGCTCCACCCGGCGCAGGATGCCCTCTGCAAAGCCGTGGATGGCCGTAAGCGGGTTGTTCACCTCGTGCGCCACCCCGGCGGCCAGCATGCCCACGGTGGCCATCTTTTCGGCCTGGTGGAACTTGGCCTGGAATTCCTTTTCCAGGGTCACGTCGCGCTTGAAGATGAGGATCTGACGATCCTGGGTGGCCGGATCCTTGATGGGCGAGGCCACCATCTCGAACTGCAACTTGCGCCCGTTGATGCGGAAGATGGACGTTTCGCGGCACACCTCGTCCGTGACGAACGAGCGGTGCGCCGGGCATTCCGGGCAGGGGTGGTCCTGCTGGCGGAAAATTTCGTAGCAGTAGCGCCCTTCCGGCTCGCGCACGCCCAGAATCTCGTAAAACACGTGGTTCACGGCAATGATACGCAAGTCCTTGGAAAGCACCATCATCAGGTCGGTGATGCCGTCCAGGATGGCCTCTATCTCCAGGCGGTTGCGCTCCGATTCACGGTGCGCGGCCTTCAGCTGCTCGATGGTCTGGCGCAGTTCCTGAAAGAAGCCCAGCTTGCTGTGCTCTATGCCGATGAGGTCGTCGAGGCTGGTCCCCTGGGTCATGTCACCACGCCTCTTCGCAGATGGTCAGCAGGTCCTGCCAGGTCACCGCGCGCGGGTTGGTCAGGGTGCAGGCGTCGTTGACCGCCGTGCGGGCAATGGTCTCCAGCGCCGACCGGTCGGGCAGCAACTGCCCCAGCCGCACCGGCACACCCAGCCCGGCAAAGAATTCGCCCAGCCGCTCTATGCCCGCGCGGGCAATGCTATCCGCGCTGGCCACGCGCGGCCCCACCACGATGCGCCCGATGGCCGCCAGCCGGTCCACGCTCACCGGCAGGTTGTAGCGCATCACATGCGGCAGCAGCACCGGGTGCACCAAGCCGTGCAGCACATCGAACATGCCCCCCAGCGAATGGGCCAGCGAATGGCCGATGCCGAGGCCCGCATTGCTGAACGACATGCCCGCCGCCGTGCTGGCGATGCTGAGCTGCTCCAGCGCCTGTGGGTCGCGCCGTTCCACGGCGGGCATCAGGTTGGCCATGATAAGCTCCATGGCGCGCAGGGCCTGATGGTCCGTGAACGGCGAGGCCAGCAGCGACAGGTACGATTCCACGGCATGAGCAAAGGCGTCGATGGCCGAGGCGATGATCAGTTCCTCGCTCTTGGTCAGCAGCACCTGCGGGTCGATGATGGACACGTTGGGAATCAGCGACCTGCTGATGATGGACATCTTCAGGCGGCGTTCCACGTCGGTGATGATGCAGAACTGCGAGATGTCCGACCCGCTGCCCGCCGTGGTGGGCAGAAAGATCATGGGCGGCAGGGGCCGCATGATCTTGTTGGCCCCCTCGTAGTCGCTGATGCGTCCGCCGTTGCCGACGATGGTGCCGATGCCCTTGGCCGTGTCCATGGGACTGCCGCCGCCCAGGGCGATGACCACGTCGGCGCGTTCCTCGCGGTAGATTCGCGCGCCCTCGTGCACCTGATGGTCGCGCGGGTTGGAACTGCAATCGGAAAAGTACACCCATTCGAGGCCGTTGCCGCTCAGGATGTCCATGACCCGTTCTACCCAGCCGCTGGATTCCAGGCCCTTGTCGCTGACCAGCAACACGCGCGAGGCACCCAGCCTGCGCGCGCACGGCGCAAGATGATCAAGGCTGCCATGCCCGAAGATGACCTCCGGAATGGCGAATTTGGTGATCCGCATGTGTCCCTGCTCCCGAAGCCCGCGCGCACGGCGGGGCGTCGCCTGCCCTGTATGTCTGTCTCGCCGGACAATCTCACCGGGCTGGCCAGTCTGCCCACCTTGGGCGGCCAGGCCCGGCGTACCGGTATGGGCAATGCACGGGCAAGCCCGTACAGGCCCACGTCACCGCGCGCGTCGTCCCACAACGTCGCGCGCGGGGCTGCCGCGCAGCCGCCCATGGCAGCGGTGCGGCACTGTCACCCGCTCATCCCCGCTATGTCAGCAACCTGCACAGCTGGGGCATGCTCTCGCCGCCGTGCCCGCACACGGCAGCATGCGAGCCGCCGGGGCGATGGCCCGGCTGAACGATCACGAGCCCGTCAGAACGGGTGACCATGTCGCGGATATAACCACGCCGGGCGAATTCCTGCAACAGCGGCAGGATATCCCGGCCCTTTCCCCCGGGCGCCAGGGCCCGCAGGCGTTGGGGATCGATCAGGCAGGTTTCGCGCAGGGTCCAGGCCACGCCCATCAGCCACTTGCCCAGACCGTCGCGGCCCAGCGTGGCCCTGTCCGCGATGAAACGCGCAGCACCCGGCGCATGGCACAGCGCCTCGAAGGGCTCGGGGCCGAACTCGATGCGCAGGGTGCCGGATGCCTCATCGCGCACCACGGCGGACACAAGCTGCATGCGTGCCGCAAACCGGCCATCATCGCAGGCCATGCGGGCCTCGTGCAGGCGGTGCAGCCGCGTGGCAAAGCGTGCCGCCCCTGCCCTGCCCCCAAGCCCGGCCAGCCGGGCGGGTTCGTCCGCCGGGCAGCGCAGCCGGGGGGCACGTCCGCCCTGGCGCAGGGCCAGCAGCAGGCAGGCCAGGTAGACGTCCAGATCACTCTGGTCCAGCCACGGCCCCTCGCAGGTGACGGCGGCGGAAAGCGCCAGCGGCGTCACCGGGCGCAGGCAATGGCGTTCCGCGCGCAGATAGGCGGCGGCGAACAGGTCGGATGCCAGGAACAGCGAGGGGATATGATCCAGAAAGACACGCTCGTCGGCAATGCTCCACGCGGGAACACCGCCGGACTGAACCGCGCGAAAACCGGAGGACGCCGGGGCCATGTCCGGATCACCCAGGGGAGAGGAATCGAAGGGGGATGCTTGCAACACCAGGGCCTCCCGTACTGGCGGGCGGCACGGACGACAACGCGCCGTGGCACACTGCCAGGCTGTATCCGCCGCCCGCGGGAGGCTGCACAGGGCGGTCATGCGACGCTGACCATGGAGATGACGGACGGCCGGGTGCCTCTTTCCGGCCGTCCGCCCCTCCATTGCGCCGGACCGCACCCGGTGCGGACCGGCCCCGCGCGCGCCGTTGCGTCAGTCGTCGCGCGCGGAACATGCGTGCACCAGCGGCCGCTGGTGCGCAAAGGGCTATGCGTGCACTTGCGCCAGCATGGCGGTAAGGGCGCGCAGATGGGCGCGTTCTTCCGCAATGCAGGCATCCACCGCCGCCTTTTCCTGAGCGGGCACCAGTTCGCGCATTTCGGTGAAGAACAGCAGAGTGTCCTTCTCGAACTGGATGGCCATGCGCAGGGCGGCGGCATGGTCGTCGGCGGCCCCCTTGAGCGCAGTCAGGGTACCGGCCTGGGTAAACAGCGCGTGCGAATCGAGCAGCGCGTGCAGATATTCCACGTACTCGGCGGCAATGCTCCAGGCGGGCAGTTCCACGGGGCCGACGCGGTCGGCCATGGCGCGGAAGGTTGCCTCGTGCCTGGCCTCTTCGGCGGCCAGGTGCTGGAACAGCGCCTTGACCTCTGGCTTGGTGGCCATGGCCACGGCCTGATTGTACACGTCCTGGCCGCGCTGCTCGATGCGGATGGCGGCGGCGGTGACGTCTGCTGCGTTGAAGAACTCGGCCATATGCTCTCCGTAGGTCCCCGGCGCGGCGCTTCCGCGCCGGGGGCTTGTGGACTGTCTGTTGGAAGCGAATCCGCTCTGCGAACCGTGCCCCTTCTTCTCTTCAGGGGGTGTCGTCACAAGTGGGATTTTTGTTCTCTGCCGAGGAAGAGAGCCTTTTCATGGAGGGAGGATACTCTTGTCGTATCTGACCGGAATGAAAAGGCGATCTGACGAAGGCAGAGGGCAAAAAGCACCTTGTGGCGGCACCGCCTAGAGTTCGTTGGGCAAGTCGCGCAGTTCGGCGTAGGTAAACACCGGCCCGTCCACACACACGTACTTCGTGCCGATGTTGCAGCGCCCGCAGATGCCGATGCCGCACTTCATGCGCCGCTCCAGCGTGGTGTAGATCTGCTCGTCGGCGAAGTGCAGCTTCTTCAGCGCCTCCACCGTGAACTTGATCATGATGGGCGGGCCGCACAGCACGGCCACGCTGTTCGCGTTGGACGGGGCAAGGTCCAGCAGCACGTGGGGAATCAGCCCCGCGCGGTGCGGCCAGTCTTCCGGGGCCTGGTCCACGGTCAGCGTGGTCTGCATGTCGCTGCGGCCCAGCCATTCCTGCACGTCGTCGCGGAAGGCCATGTCCGTGGGCGTGCGCGCGCCGTACAGCAGCGTGATGTTGCCGTAGTCGGCGCGGTTGTCCAGCATGTACAGCAGCAGCGTGCGCAGCGGAGCCATGCCGATGCCCCCACCTACGAACACGATATCCTTGCCGCGCATGTCCTCGAACGGAAACCAGTTGCCCAGCGGGGCGCGCACGCCCACCTTGTCGCCGGGCTTCAGCCCGTGCAGGGCGGCGGTCACCTCGCCTGCGCGCATGATGCTGAACTGCAGGTAGTCCATGCGGGTGGGCGGCGAATTGATGACAAAGGTGGATTCGCCCACGCCGAACAGCGAAAGCTGGCCCACCTGGCCGGGGTTGAAACGGAAGGCTTCCATGCGCGCAGGGTCGTCAATGCGCACGCGCAGGGTCTTGATGGCCGGGGTTTCCTGCACGGTTTCCAGCACGGTGGCCACGTCGGGCAGGTAGGGGTTGTCGGTGAACCCCGTGCCCAGGGTGGTGGCGTGCGCGCCCGCTTGCGGGGTGATGGCATCAGGCATTGGGGGTCTCCTCGTTGGCTTCGGTGGCGCGCACCACCATCTCGCGGATGTCCACGGATACCGGGCAGCCGGTGATGCAGCGGCCACAGCCGTTGCACGACACAACGCCCTCGTGCAGTTGCGGATAGTACGAGAACTTGTGGCCCACGCGGTTGCGCAGGCGCAGGGCCTTGCCCATGCGCGGGTTGTGGCCGCTGGCCTCGCGGGTGAACAGCGAGGACATGCAGTTGTCCCAGCTGCGCAGCCGCCTGCCGCGCATGCCGTCGCCGCCGTCGTTCTCGTCGGTGATGTTGAAGCAGTAGCAGGTGGGGCACAGGTAGGTGCACGCCCCGCAGGACAGGCACTTGTCCGACATGTCGCGCCAGAAGCCGGAATCGCCGAAGCGTTCCAGCAGCCGGGCAGGCGTGGCGGACAGGTCCGGGGCCGGGCTTTGCGCATCCAGCGCCGCCAGGGTGGCCGCGTGCACGGCCTGGGCGGCGTCCGCACGGGCGGCGTCGGCTTCCGGCAGGTTGGCCTGTTCCAGCACGGCACCGCCGCGCTCGGTGACGGCCATTGCCACGAAACCGGCATCAGCGCCACTGCCCACGGGGGTCAGCAGGATGTCCGAGCCGGTGGCGTCCGCCGGGCCGCAGCCGGTCCAGTGACAGAAGCAGGTGGACCCGGCCTTGGTACAGGCCATGGTGACCACCACGGTGGCTTCGCGCCGCGCCGCGTAGTACGGGTCGCGGTGGGGGCCGTTCAGATAGACCCTGTCGAAGATGTGGAAGCCGCGTGCGTCGCACGGGCGACTGCCGAAGATCAGCGCCGGTTCGATGTCCACGCTGGAATCCAGCCGCACCGTGGTGCGACCGGGGTCGTTGGGATCCTTTTCGCGGATGAAGGCGAACAGCCGCTCGCTCTGCGGAAAGATGACGCCCTTGGGCGGCACCGTGGCGCGGGCCAGCAGCGGTTCCTCGCCTTCCGCGCGGGGGCGGAAGACCACGGCATCGCCTTCCCTGCGGGGCGCATACGTCACGCGGCCCCGCGCCATGTCGTCGAGGGCGCGGGCAAGCTCGCCGCGCGCGATGTATCGTGCGAAGCTCATCACAGCCCATGCTCCTTGATGTTCTTTTCTTCCACGGCAAAGGCCAGCAGCGGCGGCACCGCGTCCACGTCAACGCCGGCGCGGTAGTCGAACAGGGTGCGCACCGAACGGTTCATCCACTGCTTGAGGGCCAGCACCGGAATGTTCACCGGGCAGGCCCGCTGGCATTCGCCGCATTCGGTGCAGCGCCCGGCCAGGTGCAGGGCATGGATGACCTGGAACTGCAACTTCTCGCGCACGTTGCCTTCCTGGGTGGTCCAGTGCGGGTCGCGGCTTTCGGCGATGCAGTGGTCGCGGCACACGCACATGGGACAGGCGTTGCGGCAGGCGTAGCAGCGCAGGCAACGGCTCATCTGGGCGCGCCAGAAGCCGCGCCGCTGTTCCGGGGTCATGGCGTCCAGGGCTTCGAGACTGGGCGGCGCGTCGGGCGCGGGGCCCGCCGAGGCGGAGGCGCTGCCCTCCACCACGTCGCCCAGCAGGGGCACCGGGGTGTCGCAGGTGCGGCACTTTTCGGCCACCATGTCGGTCAGCTTGAGCCGGGCGGGGGCTTCGCCTTCAAAGGACAGGTTGTCGCCGTCAACGCCTACCGAAGAAGGCGCCGTGTCGGCGCAGATTGCGCCATCCGCGTTACCGGTGCCGTCCAGCGCCTTCTGCACGCGGGTCATGTCCACCACGCCCTCGCAGGGCATGCCGAACACCCGCACGTTGTCGGGCTCCACCAGCTTTTCCTGCAACAGCTCGATGACCGAGCGGCTGTCGCACCCCTTCACCACCACGCCCACCTTGCGGTTCTTGAACTGCGGCAGGTAGGTGGCCAGGTTGTGCACGTTCAGCGGACCCCAGGTCAGCTTGTCCACGTCCTCGGGCTTGCGCATGAACAGCGGCGTGGCGTGCAGCGCATCAAAGCCCTGCTGCCAGCCGATCACGCATTCCAGTTCCGGCAACGCCGCGCGAATCTTTTCGCGCAGTTGCTCCAGCGATGCCGCCAGCGTTCCCGCCGCCGGGTAGGCAAGCGGACGCAGTGGCGCGCGCGGGGTGTCGCCCTTTTCTGCCAGCGGCAGGTACGGAGCGGCTTCCTCTATGCGCGGGGCATGCCCCAGCTGGTGCACCTTTTCCACGAAGTTCGATACGACGTTCTTCCAGCGCTGCCCTTCCGACGCGGACACCCAGGTGTACTGGAAGCGGTCCGGGTCGATGCCGAGGGCGGGCAGGAAGGTCTTCAGCGTTTCAAGCCGACGTCGGGCGTAGAAGTTGCCCTGGCTGTAGTGACAGTCGCGCGGGTGGCAGCCGGAAACCAGCACGCCGTCCGCGCCGCCAAGCAGCGCCTTTACCACGAACATGGGATCCACGCGGCCCGAACAGGGCACGCGGATGATGCGCAGGTCCGTGGGCTGCGAGAATCGCCCGACCCCGGCGGTGTCGGCACCGCCGTACGAGCACCAGTTGCACAGGAACCCTACGACGCGGAGTTCCTTCCCCTTCAGGACAGGCATAGTGCGTTGACCTCCGCGAGGATCTGGTTGTCGGTGAAGTGCTGCAGCTGGACGGCACCCTGAGGACAGGTGACCGTGCAGATACCGCAGCCCTGGCACACCGTTTCAATGACGCGGGCCTTCATCTCGCCGCGCAGTTCCATCCATTCGATGGCCCCGTAAGGGCAGGTGGTGATGCACTTGCCGCAGCCCACGCAGCGGCGCACGTCCACCTGCGATATCTGCGGGTCGCTTTCCAGCCTGCCGCGCGAGAAAAGGCCCAGCACCTTAGCCGCCGCCGCGCTGCCCTGCCCCACCGAGGACGGAATATCCTTGGGGCCCTGGCACGCACCGGCAAGGTAGACCCCCGCGGTATTGGTTTCCACCGGGCGCAGCTTGCAATGGCTTTCCATGAAAAAGCCGTAGTTGTCGTACGAAATGCGCAGCTTTTCGGCCAATTGCGGCGCCCCGTGGGACGATTCCGCCCCCACGGCCAGCACCACCAGGTCGGCGGGCACCTCCACCTGTTCGCCAAGCAGCGTGTCTACCCCGCGCACCAGGTAGGTGTCGCCCTGCGGGACGATCATGGACACGCGGCCGCGCACGTACTGCACGCCGTACTCTTCCATGGCCCGGCGGGTGAACTCCTCGTACATCTTCCCGTTGGCGCGAATGTCCATGTAGAACACGTAGCTGCGCGAATCGGGGATGTGGTCCTTGGTCAGCACCGCCTGCTTGGCGGTGTACATGCAGCAGAAGCCGCTGCAGTACGGGCGGTCCACCGAACGGTCACGCGAGCCCACGCACTGGATGAACACCACTGTCTTGGGCTCTTTTCCGTCGGACGGGCGCTTGACATGCCCGCCCGTGGGGCCGGACGCCGACAGCAGCCGCTCGTACTGGAGCGAGGTGATCACGTCCGGGTAGCGCCCGCCGCCGTATTCCGCGTACCTGGTGTAGTCGAACAGATCGTAGCCCGTGGCCGTGATGATGGCCCCCACTTCTTCAGTCACCACCTGATCTTCCATGTCGTAGCGGATGGCCCCGGTGGGACACACCTTGGCGCACACGCCGCACTTGCCCTTGACGAACTGGCGGCAGGACGTGGGATCGATGATGGCCTTCTTGGGGATGGCCTGCGGGAACGGGATGTTGATGGAAGTGGTAACGCCCACATGCTCGTTGAACGCATCGGGCGACTTCTTGCTGGGGCACTTTTCCATGCACAGGCCGCAGCCGGTGCACAGTTCCCAGTCCACGTAGGTTGCCTTGCGCCGCACATCCACCTTGAAGTTGCCCACGTAGCCGCCGATCTTCTCGACCTCGGCATGGGCGTACAGGCGGATGTTGGGGTGCTGCGACACGTCCACCATCTTGGGGCCAAGGATGCAGCTGGAACAGTCCACGGTGGGGAAGGTCTTGTCCAGCTTGGCCATCTTGCCGCCGATGGTCGATTCGCGTTCCACCAGCACCACTTCGATGCCGCCGTCGGCGCAGTCCAGCGCGGCCTGGATGCCAGCCACCCCGCCGCCGATGACCAGCACGCGCTTGGTCACGTCGAACGACTTGGGGTACAGCGGCGCGTTCAGGCGCAGCTTTTCCACGGCCATGCGGACCAGTTCCGCCGCCTTGTTGCTGTTGGCCTCACGGTCCTTGCCGATCCACGAGACATGCTCGCGGATGTTAGCCATTTCGAACATGTAGCGGTTCAACCCGGCCCGTTCCACCGTGCGGCGGAAGGTGGGCTCGTGCATGCGCGGGGTGCACGAGGCAACCACCACGCCGTCCAGCGCATGTTCCTTGATGGCGTCCACGATGGCTGCCTGCCCCGGTTCGGAGCACGCGTACATGGTGTCGGAAGAAAAGACCACGTCGGGGTAGGCGCGGGCCACCTCGGCCACGCCGGGCACGTCCACGGTGCCGCCGATGTTGCTGCCGCAGTGGCAGACGAAAACACCTATTCTCATGCCCTGCCCCCTTCGGCCCGTTCAGTCTGCCCTGCATGGGCCTTCACCGAGCGCGCCGCCTTGGCGGCCTCTTCGGCCTGCCGCGCCGCAACGGCCTGCGCCGCGCGGCGGAAGGCGATGGCCGGGTCCACGCACAGCTGTTCCAGCCCCAGTTCCGCATCCGGCACGCCCAGGGCGCGCCCCAGCAACTGGGTGAAGTAGAACACCGGCATGTCCACGGCATTGCCGCCGGGCCATTCCACCTGCGTCTGGCGCAGGTCCAGGTTCATCTGGCACAGCGGGCAGGCCACCACCACGGCGTGGGCACCGGCGTCGCGCGCCGCGCCCAGCAGCCGCCCGGACAGCCGGGCCACGATGTCCCGCCGCGTGACGCCGTACGAGGCCCCGCAGCATTCCACCTTGTAGGGGAAGGGTACCACCTCGGCGCCCAGCGCCGTGAGCAGGTCGTCCATGGAGGTGGGGTTTTCCGGATCGTCAAAGCGCATGACGTCCGCCGGGCGGGTCATGATGCAGCCGTAATAGGGGGCCACGCGCAGCCCGGCGAGGGGCTGGCGCACCTTGGCGCGAATGGCGTCCAGGCCCACGCGGGTCACCAGCGTTTCCAGCACCGACTGGACGTCGGGCAGGTCGGCCAGCTTGTCGGCAGATTCGTCCAGCAGGCGACCGACCTTGGCGCGAAAGCCGTCGTCGGCCATGCGGTGGCGGGCGGTCTTGAGGTTGGAAAGACAGCTCGGGCAAGGGGTGGCCACGGTGTCGCAGCCCGCGCGGGCCGCGCCCACCAGATTGCGGGCCGACAACGCGCCCGACAGGGCGTGCTCCAGCGCGTGGGCCGGAGTGGAGCCGCAGCAGCTCCAGTCCGGAATATCCGTCAGCTTCACGCCCAGCGCCGCGCAGGCGGCCCTGGTGGAGCGTTCGTACTCGCGCGAGGTGCCGAGCCCCGAACAGCCGGGGTAGTAGGCGAGATTCATCGCGTCCTTTCCTCCTCGTAACGCTGGAAGATACGGGCGATCTCGTCCCGGCCCTTGATGTCGTGCGGCATGGGGGAAAGTTTGCCCTTGGGCGCAATGCGCGGCAGAAGGTCTATGTCGGTCCACACCCTGCCGGTGCGGGCCACGTAGTTGGCCACCACGCCCAGTTCGTAGACCCTGCCGTGCTTGCGCACGGAAGCGAGGAAGGCATCCCAGAAAGTGGTCACGCCCTTCTCGGCCACCCGGCCCTCGCGCCGGGCTATGTGGCGCAGAACGTCCATCACACGCGCCACGTCGATGTTGTTGGGACAGCGGGTGGTGCAGCTGGAGCAGGACAGGCACAGCCAGATGGAACGGCTGTTCAGCACCTTGTCCTTCCGGCCCGCCTGCAGGTTGCGCATGATCTGGCTGACCTGGATGTCGTAGGCGAACCCGCACGGACACCCCGCCGTACAGTTGCCGCACTGGTAACAGTGCGTAAGATCCTGCCCGCTCTCCTCCATGACAGCATGGATGAAGTCGTCGTCGCGAACAGTTTCAAGGTTGGTCACGTCCATGTCGTTTCCCGGCACGTTGCGGTTGCGCGCTTACGGGTGCCGCCGCGGGAAGGGGAAGGAACTCTCCTTCCCGCAGCGGCTGAAAGCGCAAGTGGGGATAGTGTCACAAAACCGGTCGGGCCGATCTGGTCACTTCATATGAAGGAAGGGACCAGCGTGGGGGGCCTTCATGTGCCCGCGCGGGAATGTTGGTGCATCCCCCGCGCGGGCCGGTCTGCAGGTGGGGTTGCCCGCCGTCACCCTGAAAAGGACCACGCCCGGCTTTGTCTGTACCCCTTACATGGCCGCTTCGTAAATGGCCGCGACATCAGCATCGGTAGGACAACGCGGATTGGTCAGACCGCAGGCATCCTTCTGGGCGTTCTTGGTCATGATGGCGATGTCCTTGGCCTTCACGTCCTTGCCGTAACGCTTGCCAAGGGCCACCAGGCCGGCAGGAATGCCCACGTCCGCCGACAGGCGCTTGATGGCGCAGATGGCCTTTTCCGCCGCGTCGCGCACCGAAAGACCGCTGATGTTCTCGCCCAGCAGTTCGGCGATGCGGGCAAAGCGGTCCAGCTTGGCGATAAGGTTGAACTGCGAGACGTGCGGCAGCAGGATGGCGTTGCATTCGCCGTGCGGCAGATCGTAGAAGCCGCCAAGCTGGTGGGCCATGGCGTGCACGTGGCCGAGGCTGGCGTTGTTGAAGGCCATGCCCGCCAGGTACTGGGCGAAGCACATGCGTTCGCGGGCCTCGATGTCGCGCCCGTTGGCCACGGCGCGGCGCAGGAAGGTGGCGATGAGCGAGATGGCCTGCTCGGCACAGGCGTCGGTCATGGGGGTGGCGATGGTGGAAACGTAGGCTTCCACGGCGTGGGTCAGGGCGTCCATGCCGGTGGCGGCGGTCAGCGCCGGGGGCATGCCCATCATCAGCAGCGGGTCGTCCAGGGCGATGGTGGGGGTCACGCGCCAGTCAACAATGGCCATCTTCACCTTGCGGCTGGTGTCGGTGATGATGCAGAAACGGGTCATTTCCGAGGCGGTGCCCGCCGTGGTGTTCACGGCCACGTAGGGCGGCATGGGCTTGGACGACTTGTCCACGCCTTCGAAGTCGTGAATCTTGCCGCCGTTGGCGATGACAAGGCCGATGCCCTTGCCGCAGTCGTGCGAGCTGCCGCCACCCAGGGTGATCAGGCTGTCGCACTTGTTCTTCTTGTAGACTTCCACACCCTTGTGGACGTTGTCGTCGGTGGGGTTGGGAATGGTTTCGTCGTACACGCTGTAGGCCATCTTGGCGGCGTCCAGCAGGTCGGTGATCTGCTTCAGGATGCCCGCCTTGACGATGCCCATGTCGGTGACGATGAGCGGCTTGGACCCGCCGAGCGCCTTGATCTTTTCGGGGATGGCCTTGGAAGCGCCAATGCCGATCAGGGTAACGCTGGGAATGAAGAACCCGTAAACCTGTTCCTGAACTGCCATGTCTGCCTACCTCGCTGAGTTGGGGTTAGCGACGTCATCGCGGGGCCCGTAATCCCCGCGAACACTCCTGCCCCCACTAGAGCAAGGACGGGGCCAAAGTCTCTTCTCCTGTTATTCCGTTATACTGCATTATTTGACGCTGGTGCGACTGGTGACTACTGGCCCGGTCACGCACGGACACACCCGCCCATCGGGCACGATACAGCATGTTTTCGTGCCTATGGACCTGCGCAGGCCAAGGTATGGCGCGGGCTGGCGGGACACGGGACAGAATGGGCCACCCCACGGGCCAGGTTGGGTCGAAATGCTACATGTGCTAGAAAAAGCACAATAAGCACGCCAATCCTGCAAATCGTGATTGTTTTCACGAAACCCTCTCGATTTTTCACGGTCACGCGTGTATCGAAATGCGTGTTCCTGTTACAAACGACACATGCGGGGCTTCGCTTGCCTGTTGCGGACTACCGCTGATAGGCGGGGCATGCTCAACCAGATATCCAACGGCAGGCAAACACCGGAGGCAGCCATGGCAGGCAGGCAACAGGTGTACAGTGTATGCGGCATGTGCAGCGTGCGCTGTCCCATCGTGGTCGAGGTGGAGGACGGCAAGGCCGTTCGCATCGAGGGCAACCCCAAGTCGCCCCTCAAGGGTTCGCTGTGCGCGCGCGGCGCGGCGGGCATCGCCCTTGAAATGGATACGGAACGTCCGCAGCGTCCGCTGATCCGCGTGGGTGAGCGCGGCGAAGGCAAGTGGCGCGAAGCCTCGTGGGACGAGGCCCTGGACTACGTGGCCGGAAAGCTGAAGGACATCACCGCCGCCCACGGCGGGCGCAGCGTGCTCTTTTCCGACCGGGGCGGCCCCTTCGTGGACCTGCACCAGGCGTTCGTGCGCGGCCTTGGTTCGCCCAACTACTGCAACCACGACAGCGCCTGCGCGCGCAACGTGCAGCACGCCGCCAAGTCGGTGATGGGCATCGGCCGCAAGGAAGTGGTCTACGACTACCGCAACTGCAAGCACCTGGTGTTGCAGACCCGCAATATCCTCGAGGCCATCAACGTGGCTGAGGCCAACGCGGTGCTCGACGGCCTTGAAAAGGGCTGCAAGCTCAGCGTGGTGGATATCCGCGCCACCTTCACCGCGGGCAAGGCCGACAATTTCTACATGGTGCGCCCCGGCAGCGACCTGGCCTTCAACCTGGCCGTCATCCACGTGCTGATCAACGAGGGGCTGTACAACAAGCCCTACGTCGAAGCGCACGTGCAGGACCTGGACGCGCTGACCCAGCATGTGGCCGCCTGCACCCCGCAGTGGGCCGAGGCCGAAACCGGCGTGCCCGCCGCTGCCATCACCGCGCTGGCCCGCCAACTGGCCGAGGCCGCGCCCAACGTCATCTGGCACCCCGGCTGGATGGTGGCCCGCTACGACGATTCGTTCCACGTCTGTCGCACCGCGTACATCATCAACGCCCTGCTCGGCTCCATCGGGGCCAAGGGCGGCCTGCCCATCGCCAACAAGCCCGGCGACGTGGGCCGCAAGGGCCTGAAGAAGCTGGTGGACCTGTACCCCGCCCCCGAAGAGAAGCGCGCCGACGGCGTGGGCTGGCGGCATACCCAGTTCGACGGCGGCCCCGGCCTGATCAACCTGGCCTACGACGCCATAGCCACGGGTGATCCGTACCCGGTCAAGGCGTACATCTGCTACCGGCACGACCCGCTGATGGCCATGCCCGACGCGGAAGCCATGAAGCGCAAGTGGGAAGGGCTGGACCTGCTGGTCAGCGTGACCTTCTCGTGGTCGGACACGGCGTGGCATTCCGACGTGGTGCTGCCCCTGTCCACCTACCTTTCGCGCGAGAGCATCATCGCCTCCAAGGGCGGGCTGAAGCCGCAGTTCTTCGTGCGCAAGCGGGCCATGCAGCCCACGCTGGACACCAGGGCCGACTGGGAAATCCTGTGCGGCCTTGCCAGGCGGCTGGGCATGAACAAACTGGCCTTCGAACGCATCGAGGACATCTGGGAGTACCAGTTGCAGCCCACGGGCGTGACCGTGGCCGACTTCGACGCCAAGGGCTTCGTGGAACTGTGCGATGCACCCAGGTACCGCGAGGACGCGGAACTGAAGTTCGGCACCGGCTCCGGCAAACTGGAGATGATCAGCCCCAAGTGGACCAAGGCCGGGGAACCCAGCCTGCGCCCCTATGCCGCGCCCCCCGCGCCGCCGCAGGGCATGTTCCGTATCGCCTTCGGGCGCACGGCGCTGCACACGCAGGGCCACACCGTGAACAACCCGCTGCTGGCCGAGCAGATGGCCACCAACGTGGCCTGGATCAACACCGCACGGGCGGCGGAACTGGGCATTGCCGACGGCGAGATGCTGGAAGTGCTGGACGCCAAGGGCACCGCCGCCGGGCGCATCCGCGCCTTCGTCACCGACTTCGTGCACCCCGAGGCACTGTTCATGGTGCACGGCTTCGGCCACCGGCTGCCGGTGGAATCGCGGGCGCGGGGCAAGGGCGTGGCCGACCAGGAACTGATGCCCGGCGGGCTTGAACGCTACGACCGCGCCGGGGGCGGCATCTCCATGCAGGAACACTTCGTCGCCGTGCGCAAGGCCGCGGCCAGGGCATAGGGGACACACATGAGCACCTACTGCATCGTCACCGACGAACGCCGCTGCATCAGCTGCAAGGCGTGCGAAGTCCATTGCAAGGTCAAGAACGCCATGCCCGTGGGCATCAAGCTGGGCGAGCACTTCACCGAAGGCCCCGTGCCCGGTCCGAACGGCGCGCCTGCCTACCGCACCCTGTACATGCCCTGCTTCCACTGCGAGGAGCCGGAATGCGTGGACGTGTGCCCCACCGGGGCCATGACCAAGCGCGAGGCCGACGGCATAGTATATGTAGAGGCCGACGACTGCATCGGCTGCGGCGCCTGCCTGGAAGCCTGCCCCTGGCACATTCCCCAGTGGAACGAGGACGGCGACAAGGCCGTGAAGTGCGACCTGTGCATGGACCGCATCGACGCCGGGCTGAAGCCCGCCTGCGTCACCGGCTGCACCACCCATGCGCTTGCGCTGGTCGGCCAGGACGACCCCCGCTACGAGGAACAGCGCAAGCGCGCGCCGCAGCGGGTTCTGGCGGAAAGATAACGAAAAAGCGCCGGGTCGTTCCGCACATGGCGCGGAACGACCCGGTTTCATATTGCCTCGGTAGCGATCCGGGAAGGCTTCTGCCTTCCCGGATTTCCTTTTGTCCTACTCCGCGCCCACCCCCAGATAGTTGCGCACCTTCTGGGCGGCGTAACGTGCTTCGGCGTCCTGTTCCGGCCGCAGCACCGACCCCAGCCATCCCGCCGCAAAGGCTGCGGGCATGGAGAACAGCGCGGGGTTCTTGAGCGCGAACGGTGCGGCCATGCCCCACGGCGAATGCAGCACGTCCACCCACACGGTGGGGCTGAGCATGATCAGCCCCACGGCCAGCGTGGCCCCGGTGGCGATGGAGCACACCGCCCCGAAGGTGGAAAACCGCTTCCACAGGATGGACATGAGCAGCGCGGGGAAGTTGGCGCTGGCGGCGATGGCGAAGGCCAGCCCCACCATGAAGGCCACGTTCTGTCCCTTGAAGGCGATGCCCAGGGCCACGGCCAGCACGCCCAGCGCCACGGTGGCCCGCTTGGCCATGCGCACCTCGTCGGCCTCCGTGGACTGCCCGCGCCGGAACACATTGGCGTACAGGTCATGGGCGTAGGTGGTGGCGCCCGCCAGTGTCAGCCCGGCCACCACGGCCAGGATGGTGGCGAAGGCCACGGCGGCGATGAAGCCCAGGAACATGGTGCCGCCGGTCACTTCGGCCAGCAGCAGCGCAGCCATGTTGCCGCCCTTGTCGAACCCGGAAACGATATCCTGCCCCACCAGCACCATGGCCCCAAAGCCGATGATGAAGGTGAGCACGTAGAAATACGAGATGAGGCCCGTGGCGTAGAACACCGATTTCCGGGCGGCCTGGGCGTCCGGCACGGTATAGAAGCGCATCAGGATATGCGGCAGCCCCGCCGTGCCGAACATCAGCGCCATGCCCAGCGACAGGGCGTCCCACGGGTTGGACACGAGGCCGCCGGGGGCCAGCACCTTGTCGCCGTAACGCGCAGCCGATGCACGGAAGAGTTCAGCCGGGCTGAAGCCGAAGTTCTGCAACACGAAGAACACCATCACGCTGGCCCCGCCCAGCAGCAGCACGGCCTTGATGATCTGCACCCAGGTGGTGGCCAGCATGCCGCCGAACAGCACGTACGCGATCATCACCGCGCCCACCACCAGCACCGCCGCCTCGTACGGCAGGCCGAACATCAGGTGCACCAGCGAACCGGAACCCACCATCTGGGCGATGAGGTAGAAGGCCACCGTCATCAGCGAACCGCACGAGGCCGCCACGCGAACGGGCTTTTGCCGCAGGCGATAGGCCACCACGTCGGCGAAGGTGTACTTGCCCAGGTTTCGCAACGGCTCGGCGATGAGGAACATCATCACCGGCCAGCCCACCAGGAAGCCGATGGAATAGATGAGGCCGTCGTAGCCCTTCAGCGCCACCAGCCCGGCAATGCCCAGGAACGATGCCGCGCTCATGTAATCACCCGCCAGGGCCAGCCCGTTCTGGAACCCGGTGACGCTGCGCCCGGCTGCATAGAATTCCGCCGCCGAACGGCTGCGCCGGGCCGCCCACCACGTCACCCCCAGGGTAAACGCCACGAACAGGAAAAAGAAGCCGATGGACAGCGCGTTGGGCTGCCCGATGGTGGACGAGAATTCACTGGGCATGGCGCGCCCTCCCCTGCGGCTGCAACGTGGCCACGATGCGCCGCACCGCGCCGTCGTATGACCGGTTGGCCCACCACACGTACATGCCGGTGAGCGCCGATGCGGTGAGGATGATGCCGAACCCCACCGGGATGCCCAGGGGCATGCCGCCCGACTCCGCCACCTGCAGCAGGTCGCGCCGGAAGGCCAGCACCATGATGAATCCGAAGTAGATGGCCAGCATGGCCGTGGTGAGAATGAGCGAAACGCTCCGGTGCGCGCGCACCAGTTCCATGAACGGTTCGTCGTCGCACAGTGAGGAATGCGGAGCCTCCGGAAGGCTGTCCATGGTCATGCCCATGTGTTCCGCGGTCTCGGTGATCGTGGCCATGTGGAGCCTCCTTGCATGTGCCCGCGTGCGGATGTGGCCCGCATCGCGGTCGTTTACCCGGTCGGGGCGCCCGTGCCGCCACGGTGCCGCCGGTGTCGATGGCTCCGTTGTACGGCCACGATGCAAGAGCGCCACACCACTTTCGGTGAACGACGCTCATGCCGCCGCAAACGCGCAAAAAACGGAAAAAGGACCGATCGGAACCGCCTGCAACACCGTTTGCCGTTCATCGGCGACACACAGACAAAGGCGGCACATCCGAAAAAAGCAGCACCACCACACGTCGTTCACCGGCTACCACGCGCCGCACGCCCCGGCCCGCGCGCCATTCAACCCGAACCCTATGCGTACCCAAGCCATCTTCCGAACCATACGCCGCCAGGGCGCCGCTGCCGTTCCCGCCGCTCGACAACAAAAAAGGGATGCCGCGTCACACGACATCCCCCAACAACACCCCTTCGGCACTGCCGAAGGGTCTTGCACCATTCCCGGCGCACGTCACTGCCCGGCCAGCAACGGCACCGTCTCGTGCAGCGCATCCATCATGCGGCGCACCGCGCGGCGGCGCATGCCCGGCACATCGCCCCACGATTGCGCATCGCAACTGACGCAACAGTTTTCATGTTCGACATCGACGAACAACAGCGCCCCCACCCGCGCCTCTATCTCCAGCCGCCTGCCGTCGCGCGTCACAAGCACGACCTGCATCAGGTCGTACGGGTACTCTTCGTTGGTCATGCGTCCTCCTTTGGCCGTTACGGGAGAGGGTTCGCCACCTCTTATCACATGATGCTTCCCGTTCAAGATGCGGCGCACGGAATGGCCGGACATTGTGCATTTGCGGGACTAGCTGTTTCTTCGGTGTGCTACGTGACACGCCATTGTCTTTTTTCCGTGAAAGATGCGCTGAGGACGCCTGTCCGACTCCATTGTGAAATAAATAATTACAGACAATCCGATGTTTGAACAATCAGCCATCAATGCGATTCCGGACGATGCATCGGCAGGAACCCTCGATCTGCACGGGTCCCGCCAGCACACTCCTTGCGCAACCACGCAAAGGGCGGCCCCTTCCCGCAGGAAAGGGCCGCCCGTTCAATCATCCGATGGGGTGGCGTACGGCAATCCCCAGGTCACGTTCTGACCATGCGTGACGGGTCAGACCTGATCAGGACAGCCGCACCAACCACGCAGCCTATTTCTTTTTGTCTTCCGGCTTCTTGGCGGGCTTGGCTCGCTTGCCCGTGCCCTTGCCGTTGCCGTTTTCTTCCTTCTTGTCGCCAAAGCTGCGCAGCCCTTCGGCCAGTTCGCTCAGCCTGGCGTCCACCTTGCCGTACACGGTATCGGCCGGGTAGCTGCCGTCCGCGCCCCGCACCCCGGCGGGCACGCCGGTCAGCAGTTCGATGCCTTCGTCCACCGTGCGCACCGCCCAGATGCGGAACGTGCCCGCGCGGACGGAATCCAGCACTTCCGGCTTCAGCATCAGGTCATTGACGTTGGCGGCGGGTATCAGCACGCCCTGCCCGCCGGTCAGCCCCTTGCGCTTGCACACTTCGTGGAAGCCTTCGATCTTCTCGTTCACCCCGCCGATGGGCTGCACCTCGCCCTTCTGGTTCACCGATCCGGTGACCGCAAGGCCCTGCCGGATGGGTACGCCCGACAGGCTGGAAAGCAGCGCATACAGTTCGGTGGACGATGCCGAATCGCCGTCCACCCCGCCGTAGGACTGCTCGAAGGCAATGGACGCCGCCAGGGTCAGCGGCTTGTCCTGGGCGAAGGCCCGGCGCAGGTAGCCGGAAAGGATGAGCATGCCCTTGTTGTGGATGGCCCCGGACAGGTCCGATTCGCGCTCGATGTTGATGATGCCCTCGCGCCCCATGGAGGTGGTGGCGGTAATGCGCGAAGGCTTGCCGAACATGTGGTCGCCCATGGCGTACACGGCCAGCCCGTTCACCTGCCCGACGACCTCGCCGTCGGTGTCGATGAACACGCTGCCTCGGTCGATCATCTCCTGCACCTTTTCCTCGATGAGCCCGGCACGGTACTGCCGCCCGTCCACCGCCTGGGTCACGTGCGCGGCGGACACCATGTCCGCCCCGGCCTCGCGGGCGATGTAGTCGGCCTCTTCCATGATGTCGCGCAACACCGGGAACGAGGTGCTCAGCTTTTCGCGCCGTCCGGTCATGCGCACGCCGTGTTCCAGCAGGGCGGCCACGGCGGTGGCGTCGAACTGGCGCAGGCTGCGCGCCGCCACGAAAGACTTCATCAGCTTGGCCACCTCGGTGACGCACACCTCGTCCAGCGGCATGGACGAATCGAAGTCCGCCCACACCTTGAAGATCTTCTGCACGTCCGGGTCGTAGTGGCGCAGCATGTGGTACAGCTGCGGCGTGGCCATGACCACCACCTTGACCTCCATCTTGATGGATTCGGGTTTGATGCCCGTGGTCGTGACGAAGTAGTAGGGGTCGAAGGTCTGGATCTCCATTTCCGAGGTCTTCAGGGCGCGCTTGAGGGTCTGCCACACCCCCGGTTCCATGATGGCGTCCATCAGGTTCAGCACCAGGTAGCCGCCGTTGGCCTTGACGAACGACCCGGCGTTGATCTTGGTGAAATCGGTGCGCCACAGGCCGGAACGGTCCATGACCCGCTCGATGGAGCCGAACAGGTTGCGGTAGTTGGGGAACGATTCCACGATCACCGGCGGTCCTTCCAGTTCCGCGTTATCCACCAGCAGGTTGACCTGGTAGGGATGCAGCACCGCTTCCGCCGGGGCGGGCACGAACATGCCCATGGGCCCCTGCACCTGCTGGCCCATCACCTTCAGGCCGTCCAGGTTTTCCGCCATGTCGGCCAGCACGGCCTCTATGTGCTTCTGCACCTTGGGGTCGTCGTAGCCTTCCAGCAGCGGCTTGGCGAGGTCGCGGGCCGAGCTCATGAACATGAGCCGGTCCACCTCTTCGGTCTTGCGCTTCACTTCCTTTTGCAGTTCGCGCACGTCCAGGAAGATGGCGTCGATCTCTTCCTTCAGGGTCTTGTAGGTTTCCTGAAGTTTTTCCAGTTCCTCGTGCGGAAAGCGCCCCTTGGAGGCCATTTCCTCCAGCTTCAGCAGGTGCACCGGCTCGCCGTCCACAATAGGCACGATGTCCGGCCGCTGGATCTGGCCCATCTGCATGTTCACCAGCACGAAGCCGGAATCGCGCACCTTGGTTTCCAGGTTCTTGAAGAACTCGCGGGTTTTCCTGTCGTGCGCCTCGATGATCTCGTTCTTGCTGGCGATGTATTCCTGGCTTTCGAACAGTTGGGGGATGTCGCGCTTCACCGTGTCCAGGAAAGCCTGCACGTCTGCCTTGAAGGCGCGGCCCTTCCCGGCGGGAAAGCGCAACAGGATCGGTTCTTCGGGCGTCTTGAAGTTGTTCACGAAGCACAGGTCGTCGGGCGTGGCCTCGCCCCGCGCGCCGTTGCCCAGCAGCCGCTTGACCATGGACAGCTTGCCGATGCCCACGGCCCCGGTGACGAAGATGTTGTAGCCCTTGCCCTGCATGCCCATGCCGAAGCGAAAGGCATCCACCCCCCGCCGCTGGCCGATGATGTCGGTCTGCTCGTCCACCTCGCCGGTATGGGCGAAGGGCAGCGTTGCGGGGTCCAGCGTCCAGCGCAGTTGTTCGGGCGCCAGCGGAGCAGGCAGCGCCCCGCCGCCCGCCTGGGGCGCGGGGGCGGACGAAGTCGAAGATACGGAAGAGGCAGCGGTGCGTTTGGTCGCTTTCTTGGTGGTAGTCATGGTGCCTCCTTGTTTCTCAACCGGCCCGGCCGGTCCTGACGGGAACGCGGCGGGCTTCGGGCCTGCGGCACTTGGGCATGGTGATGCGCAAGACGCCCTCGTCCAGTTCCGCCTCCACGTCTTCCGTGCGGATCTTGCACGGCAGGATGAAGCGGCTTTCATACCGGCTGCTGGATTCACCGATGCCGCAGGTGGCGCTTTGGGCGCAACGCACGATGAGCACGGTGCCGGTGATGACGATGTCCAGGTCTTCGGCGGTGACACCCGGCAACTGCGCC
Organism: Nitratidesulfovibrio termitidis HI1; assembly: GCF_000504305.1. Taxonomy (NCBI): domain Bacteria; kingdom Pseudomonadati; phylum Thermodesulfobacteriota; class Desulfovibrionia; order Desulfovibrionales; family Desulfovibrionaceae; genus Nitratidesulfovibrio; species Nitratidesulfovibrio termitidis. The sequence continues at coordinate 409,740 of NZ_KI632512.1, read as the reverse complement.
TCGACCACCACCGCATCGGGGGTGTCGATCATGCGCAGCGCCGGTTCCATCAGCGGCTGGCAGACCGAGGGCAGGCCCAGTTCCGAGCACAACCGGTCGAACATCCGGTCGCTCTCGCTTCTCAGGCGCTGCAATTCCTCGCTTTTCCACAACTTGAAGTTGGCCATGCGGATGACCTCCGGAAATGGGGGGGCAAGGAGCGGGCGGGCCGGTGGGTCCGGCGTGCCTCCCGCGCGGCGCGGTGCGCCGCTGCCTGGATGGTCCAAATGGTCTGACCGGCCCATGCGGCCCACGCGGGCCGACGGGGCCGGGCTTTCACCGGCAGGAAAACGGACAGCCGGGGCGGCGCCTTGCGGGGCAGCCGCCCCGGCCGGGTTGCGGTTCTCTGCATGAACGATGGAGCGCGGCGTGCCCCTGCCGGACCGCAACCGCCTGTCTGTTTGAATAAGACCGGGGCGTTGCCCCGTCCAGAGGGCGGCGGAAAGGCCACTCCCGGGCGGGAGTCACACGGGCTGTGTCCGGATCAGGATGTTCCGGCCCCTAGCTGCCGGAGCGCGCCGTCACTTCAATCAGATGATGGCCGAACTGGGTGCGCACCGGGCCGAGCACGGTGCCCACTTCGCCGGTAAACACGACTTCGTCGAATTCGGGCACCATGGCGCCACGGGGGAATTCCCCCAGGTCGCCGCCACGGCGGCCCGACGGGCACTTGGAGTGGGCGCGCGCCACCTCGGCAAAGTCTTCACCCGCCAGAATGCGGGCCTTCAGTTCGTTGCAGGCATCCTCGGTATCAACGAGAATGTGGCGTGCCTTGGCTTTGAGCATGAAACCTCCTTGCGAAAATGGCGATTTCCCTACAGTATCGCACGCCGTGGACGGCGACGCAACCACGCCGTCGCACTTGCCCTTGCCCTTCGGCGCTGATATTGCGGGTGAACGCCACGCGGCGCACAGCACTTTTCAAGGAGATCGGACTGATGACTGGTGAACGCACCGAAGCCACCGGGCTGGAAACCCCGGAGGCCACCACCGAAACCGGACAGGCGGAAGCCACCGCCCCCGAAGCCGCCACCGCCCCTGCCCCGCAGGACATGGCTGGTGACGACGCATTCGACGAGAACGCCAGCTTCGCGGACCTGCTGGAGGCACATTCCGGCGCGGCTGAAACCGTGCGCACCGGCGAACGGGTGAAGGCCACCGTGGTGGCCATCGGCGAGGACACCGTCTTCGTCGCCACCGGAGCCAAGGTGGACGGTCTTGTGGACCGCAAGGAACTGGAAGACGCCGAAGGCAACCTGCCCGTGGCCGTGGGCGACGTGCTGGAACTGTACGTGGTTTCGGCCAACGCCAATGAAATAAAGCTGTCCCGCGCCATGGGCGGCCAGGTGGGCCTGGCCCAGATGGAAGACGCCCTGAATGCGGGCATCCCCATCGAGGGCAAGGTTACCGGCCCCTGCAAGGGCGGCTTCAACGTCGAAGTCCTGAAGCGCCGCGCCTTCTGCCCGGCCAGCCAGATGGACCTGCGCCCCGGTGCCGAGCCCGACTCGTTCACCGGCCAGACCTTCCAGTTCCTGATCACCCGCCTGGAGCAGAACGGCCGCAACATCGTGGTTTCTCGCCGCATGCTGCTGGAACGCGAGCAGGCCGAATCGCTGAGCGCCCTCATGGAAAACGTGAAGGAAGGCGACGTGCTGGAAGGCGCCGTGGCCCGCCTTGCCCCGTTCGGCGCCTTTGTGGAAATCGCCCCGGGCCTTGAAGGCATGGTGCATGTTTCCGAACTTTCGTGGTCGCGCGTGCAGCAGCCCGACGAGGCCGTGAGCGTGGGCGACAAGGTGCGCGTGAAGGTGCTGGGCATTGCCGGTGCGGAAGAAGGCAAGGGCGGCAAGGATTCCCGCAAGGGTCCGCGCATTTCCCTGTCCATCCGCCAGGTGTCCGGCGACCCGTGGCAGGATGTGGCCGATCGCCTCGACGCCGACCAGATCCTGACCGGCAAGGTCACCCGCCTCGCCCCGTTCGGCGCCTTCATCGAGGTGCTGCCCGGCGTGGAAGGCCTGGTGCACCTTTCCGAAATGTCCTGGACCCGCCGCATCAACAAGCCCGAAGAGGCCGTGACCCCCGGCGAAACCGTGTCCGTGAAGATCAAGGAACTGGACCCCGCCCGCAAGCGGCTGTCCCTGAGCCTGCGCGATGCGGAAGGCGACCCGTGGGCCACGGTGGAAGAACGCTTCCCCGCCGGTTCCACCGTCACCGGCACCGTGGAAAAGCGCGCGCCCTTCGGCCTGTTCGTGAACCTGGCCCCCGGCGTCACCGGGCTTCTGCCCAACGCCGTGGCCGCCACCTCGCCCCAGTCCAAGACCTACGCCGGGCTGAACCCCGGCGCGGAAGTCTCGCTGGTGGTGCGCGACCTGGACGTGAAGGCCCGCCGCATCTCGCTGGCCCCGGCAGACGCCACCGGCGAGGACGACGGCGAATGGCGCAAGCTTGCCCAGCCCCAGAAGCGCGAACCGCGTGAAGGTCGCGGCGGCAGCCGTGATGGCGGGCGCGACGGCGGGCGTGACTGGAACCGCGACGGCGGTCGCGGCTCGCGTTCCTCTGCCCCGGCCACCGTGGTGTCGGGCGATTCCAGCGGCTTCGGCAGCCTGGGCAGCGCCCTGCAGGCCGCCCTGGAAAAGCGCAAGAAATAACCGTACGTCTACCGGCAACGAAACGGGGGGGCGCGTACGCGTTCCCCCGTTTTTTCGCGCCCGTGTCCGGCCACGCCTTGCGCCACACGGACAAAAAATGGCGTTACGGTGTTTACATCGTACCGGTATGCCCTATTATCTCACCCAGTCGGCCCCGCGAATACGGGGGCCGTTGCCGCGGGCACGTCGCCGCCTGCAAACTCCCCCTGCCAAGGAGCCCTACATGGCACGTTCACTTTCCCGTACCCTCGCCGCCGCGCTGGCGCTGTGCCTTGTGCTTGCAGCCGCCGCCCAGGCCGCGCCCATGCTGCCCGATTTTCGCGAACTGGCGAAGCAGTCGGGCGATGCCGTGGTCAACATCAGCACCGAAAAAACCGTGCAGGCAGCGGAAAACCCGTTCAATGAACTGTTCCGCAACATGCCGCCCGGCACCCCCTTCGACAAGTTTTTCGACCAGTTCGAAAAATTCCATGGCCGCCAGCAGCGTCCGCAAAAGCAGCGCTCGCTGGGTTCCGGCTTCATCATTTCGACCGACGGGTACATCGTCACCAACAACCACGTGGTGGCCGAAGCGGACGTGATCCGCGTGAACCTGCAGGGCGCCAGCGGCAAGTCCAACTCGTACGTGGCCAACGTCATCGGCACCGACGAAGAGACCGACCTTGCCCTGCTGAAGATCAACGCGGGCAACTCGCTGCCGGTGCTGCGCTTCGGTGATTCCGACAAACTGGAAGTGGGCGAATGGCTGCTGGCCATCGGCAACCCCTTCGGCCTCGACCATTCGGTGACCGCGGGCATCCTGAGCGCCAAGGGGCGCGACATCCGCTCCGGCCCGTTCGACAACTTCCTGCAGACCGACGCCTCCATCAACCCCGGCAACAGCGGCGGCCCGCTGCTGAACATGGACGGCCAGGTCATCGGCATCAACACCGCCATCGTCGCCTCCGGCCAGGGCATCGGCTTCGCCATTCCCAGCAGCATGGCCGAGCGGGTCATCGCCCAGTTGCGCGCCGAGGGCAAGGTGCGGCGCGGCTGGATCGGCGTGACCATCCAGGACGTTGACGAGGCCACGGCCCGCGCCCTGGGGCTTGGCGAGCCGCGCGGCGCGCTGGTGGGCTCCGTCATGCCCGGCGAACCGGCCGACAAGGCGGGGTTGAAGGCCGGGGATATCGTGCTGAAGGTTGACGGCGACGACGTGCCCGGTTCCAGCCAACTGCTGCGCCGCATCGCCGCGTTGAAACCCGGCGATACCACCAGGCTGACCCTGTGGCGCAACGGCCAGACCAAGACCGTCAACCTGACCCTTGGCGAACGCACGGCGGAACACCTGACCGCCCAGCGCGGCGATGCCGCCCCCGAAAAGGGCGGCAAGGAACAGGCATCGGCCAGCCTTGGCATGAGCGTACGCCCCGTAAGCGCGGAAGACGCCCGCAATCTGAAACTGGAAGACGCGCGCGGCCTGCTGGTGGTTTCCGTCGAGGGCGGCAAGCCCGCGGCAGAAGCGGACATCCGCGCTGGCGACATCATCCTGCTGGCCAACCTGAAGCCGGTGAACACCCCCGCCGACCTCACCAAGGTCATCGAGCAGGACGGCAAGAAGCGCGGCGCGGTGATGCTGCAATTGATGCGCCGCGGCCAGACCTTCTTCCGCACCGTGCCCCTGGAATAGCGCGCACCGCGCGCACACGATCGCAAGAACGGGGAGGAGGCGCGCACGCGCCCCCTCCCCTTCCGTTTCCGGCCCTTCCGTTTCCGGCCCGGCACGCCCGGCCCACCGCCGCCCCCTTTCCGGGCGTTGGCTTTCGCCGTCCGCGCTGGTATCGTGCCCCGCACCGCGCCCACGCCCACGCCTTCCATCACCGCAGGGCGCGGCGGTCTTCCGTCAGAACGAACAACCCGCCTTCGCGCATATCCATCATGAGCAACCTCACCCCCCGTGAAATCGTTTCGGAACTGGACAAATACATCGTGGGCCAGAACGCCGCCAAGCGCATGGTGGCCGTGGCCATGCGCAACCGCTGGCGTCGCCAGCAACTGGACCCGGCCCTGCGCGACGAGATAGCCCCCAAGAACATCATCATGATGGGCCCCACCGGCGTCGGCAAGACCGAGATCGCCCGGCGGCTGGCCAAGCTTTCCGCATCGCCGTTCATCAAGGTGGAGGCCACCAAGTTCACCGAGGTGGGCTACGTGGGCCGCGACGTGGAATCCATGGTGCGCGACCTGATGGAAATCGGCATCGCCCTGGTGCGGGCCGAGGAAAACGAGAAGGTCCGCGTGAAGGCCGAGGCCCGCGCGGAAGAACGCCTGCTGGACCTGCTGCTGCCCGGCGGCGCGCCCCAGCCCGCTTCACAGTCCGGTCAGTCTGCACAAGGCATGGGCGGCCTGACCTTCGATCTTGTCTCCGGGCAGGCCATCCCCCAGCCCCCGGCGCAAGCCGATGCCCCCCACGCATCCCCCCCCACGGGCACCGGCTCTACCCCGGACAGCCGCTCCTCCACGCGCGAAAAGCTGCGCACCCTGTGGCACGGCGGCAAGCTGGACGACCGCGAGGTGGACATGGAGGTGGAGGAATCCGGCGGGCCGCAGGTGGGCGTGCTGTCCATGCCAGGGCTGGAAGACGTGGGTTCGCAGGTGCGCGACATGTTCAGCAAGGTCTTTCCCTCGCGCCGCAAGCGCCGCCGCATGAAGGTGCGCGACGCCTTCAACCTGCTGACGCAGGAAGAAGCCGACCGGCTCATCGACCACGACCGCGTGTCGGACCTGGCCCGCGAGCGGGTGGAGCAGACCGGCATCATCTTCATCGACGAAATCGACAAGATCGCCAGCGGCACCACCCAGAAAAGCTCCGACGTCTCGCGCGAAGGGGTGCAGCGCGACCTGCTGCCCATCGTGGAAGGCAGCGTGGTCAACACCAAGTACGGCATGGTGCGCACCGACCACATCCTGTTCATCGCCGCCGGGGCATTCCATTTCAGCAAGCCCTCGGACCTGATTCCGGAACTGCAGGGGCGCTTTCCCCTGCGGGCGGAACTGTCCGCCCTTGGCCGGGACGACTTTCTGCGCATCCTCACCGAACCGCACAACGCGCTGACCCGGCAGTACACCGCCCTGCTGCACACGGAGGGCGTGCACATCGAATTCACCGAAGACGCCCTGCGCGAAATCGCCGCCTTTGCCGAAGAAACCAACGCCCAGACCGAAAACATCGGGGCGCGGCGGCTGTACACCATCCTGGAAAAAATCCTGGCCGACCTTTCGTTCGAGGCGCCCGACCGTTCCGGCGACCGGGTGACCGTGGACAGCGACTACGTGCGCGCGCATCTGGCCGACGTACGCGCCAACAAGGATCTGAGCCGCTACATCCTGTAGTCTCCGACTCCAACGAAAATCCTGTTTTGGAAACAGCCCCTGTTGCAAGAACCCCAGCCGCTACCTCGCCGTAGCGCACCGCCCGCAGAGAGTGCCATGAGCCAGACCGAACAGGCCGCGTCCTGCTGCGCAGACCCCGCCGCCTACGCCAAGCTCCAGTCCAAGGTGCTCATCGAGTGCCTGCCCTACATGCGCCAGTTCCACGGGCAGACCGTGGTCATCAAGTACGGCGGCCACGCCATGAAGGACGAGGCCCTGAAAAAGGCCTTCGCCCTCAACATCGCCCTCTTGAAGCAGGTAGGCATCAACCCGGTGGTGGTGCACGGCGGCGGCCCGCAGATCGGCCGCATGCTGGAGCAGCTGCACATCCAGTCGCAGTTCCGCGAGGGGCTGCGCGTCACCGACGACGCCACCATGGACGTGGTGGAAATGGTGCTGGTGGGCAAGGTCAACAAGGAAATCGTGAACCTGCTGAACCTCAGCGGGGTGAAGGCCGTGGGCCTTTCCGGCAAGGACGGCCAGCTCATCCGCGCCCGCAAGATGGAGATGATCGTCAACGGCGGCAACCACGCGCCGGAAATCATCGACCTTGGCAAGGTGGGCGAGGTGATGCGGGTGGAAACCACCCTGCTCCGCTCGCTGGAACGCGACAACTTCGTGCCGGTCATCGCGCCCGTGGGCGTGGACGAAAACGGCGAGACGTACAACATCAACGCCGATGCCGTGGCCGGGGCCGTTGCGGCGGCGCTGCGCGCCAAGCGCCTGCTGCTGCTCACCGACGTGGCGGGCATCCTGGACAAGCAGAAGGAACTGATCCGCTCGCTGACCACCCGCGAAGCCGTGGAACTGTTCACCGACGGCACCCTGACCGGCGGCATGATCCCCAAGGTGAAATGCTGCCTGGAAGCGCTGGAGGAAGGCGTGGAAAAGGCCATGATCGTGGATGGCCGGGTGGAGAACTGCATCCTGCTGGAATTGTTCACCGACAAGGGCATCAGCACCGAAATAGTGGGCGAGCGCGGCATGCGCGCCGCCGTGAGCTGCGGCTGCCGCCGGTAGGACAATCCGGAAACAGCCGCAGGCAGATTCCCCTGCCCGCCCGGGCCTGCCCCCCTGGGTTGTTCCGTCCTGCGGACAGCCCACCGCCACCTGAAATTGTCACCCATCATGGCCGGAAGGACCCCCTTCCGGCCACTTTCGTTGTCTGCACCGACACAGGCAGGCCCTGCAATGTCCGGTTGGCAGCCCGATACACCAGGTTGGCAGACGAAAAGCCGACTTTGCACCCCCTTCCCTCTTCCGTTTCGCGCAACATGGCGCAGTTCCACATTGTTTCAAAACAGAACAAGCATGGAACACTTCTTGCTGATACGCATCCACTATCGAGCGCGAGTGGTCGCTCTTATTTCATCGGAGGAACAGCATGGAACGGATGAACAGAAGATCAGCCTTGAAGACCCTGGGGGTACTGGGATGCGCAACGGGCTGCCTTGCTGGCGGCCTGCTGTCGGGCGCGGCAACCCAAAATGCAGCGGCGGCCGCTGGCGCCGCCAGCGGGCACTTTGCCCAGAAGGACGCCCCCTTCTCGTGGAAGCCCCACATGCTGGACGCCAAGATCTGCGCGCCCGTGGCCTACGACGGCTACTGGCACCAGGGGTACGGCTGCGGCTACGGGGTGTTTTACGCCATCGTGGGCATGATGGGCGAACAGCACGGCGCGCCGTACAACCAGTTTCCCTTCACGATGCTGGAGGTGGGCAAGAGCGGCATTTCCGACTGGGGCACCATCTGCGGCGCGCTGCTGGGCGCGGCCAGCGCCTTTGCGCTGTTCTGGGGACGCAAGGAACGCGACCCCATGGTGGCGGAACTGTTCCGCTGGTACGAGCAGACCGCCTTCCCCATGCATGATCCGGGTGCGGCCTTCAAGGGCGTGGCTGGCGCGCTGCCCACCAGCGTGAGCCATTCGCCGCTGTGCCACGTGTCCGTGGGCCGGTGGTGCCAGGCATCCGGCTTTGCGGAAAAGAGCAAGGAGCGCGGCGAACGTTGCGCGCGCATCACCGCCGACGTGGCCACCAAGGCCATCGCCATCATGAACGCCAAGCAGGCGGGCGCCTTTGCCGTGGCCCACGGCGACCCGGCTTCGGTCACCTACTGCGGCGAATGCCACAACCCCGGCAAGCAGTCGCCCCTGCTCAAGGGCAAGATGGACTGTACCCCCTGCCACTCCGGCAGCCCGCATACGGCGGACAAGTTCAAGAATCATCCCTGACGACCACCGCCACCCGCGATGCCGCGCAATGCCTGCCGGCATGACGGCGGCAACCGGCCAGACGGACTGCGGTCCTCTGGCCGGTTTTGCGTATCCGATCCCGTCCGTCCGCCTGCCCTGCCCCGTCGAGTCATATCGTGGCGTGGCGTGGCGTGTCGCCGCCGTCGGCCTTGTCCCTTTCCAGCTTCGCCCCCCTTGCTCCCCTGCCCCTGGCCTTGCCCCTGCGCCAAGTAATCATGCCCCGCGCGTATCCCCCAAGCTATCATGGTCTGCATCCATATCCATCAGGCGCGGCATGGCCCGCCAAAGGAGACCCCATGAAATACGCACTGCGCGCGGCACTGGCCCTGTTGCTCGTGGCGGCCCTGTGCCCGCTGGCCAGCGCCCAGTCCAAGGGCAGCAAGGATGAAGCCGTGGCCATGGTCAAAAAGGCCGTGACGTACCTCAAGGCCAACGGGCGCGACAAGGCCTTTGCGGAAATCAGCAACCCCCAGGGCATGTTTGTCGATCGCGACCTGTACGTGGTCGTCTACGACATGCAGGGCAAGTGCCTTGCCCATGGCGCCAACGCCAAGCAGGTGGGCAAGAACCTGATGGAACTGCGCGACCCCGACGGCAAGTACTTCGTCAAGGAGCGCGTGGAACTGGGAAAAACCAAGGCCTCGTTCTGGCAGGACTACAAGTTCGCCAACCCCCAGACCAAGCTCATCGAACCGAAATCCATGTACATGGAACGCGTGGACGACCTGCTGGTGGGGTGCGGGGCATATCAGTAAATCCGGACCCCGTGTCCGCATGACCACCGACGCCCGCCGCGAGCGGGCGTCGGTTTTCCGCAGGGGGAGGCATGGGCATTTCGCGCATCGGCACCAAGATCGCTGGGGCTTTTCTGATCGTCGCCGCCATAACGCTCGGGGTGGGCGTCATCGGCTACCTTGGCATCAACAGCGCCAGCCATTCGCTTGAAAGCATCGTGGCCCGCCGCATGCCGGGCTTTCCGCACCTTCTGCGCATCGCGGAGGAAATCCGCGAGGTCGTCATTGCCCAACGCAGCCTGCTGGTTCCCGGCATTTCTCCGGATTTCTCGCGGCAGCAATACGCGGCCATAGAGCAGTCGCGCACGGCCATAGCGGAAGCCATGGAGAAGTACGCGGCACTGCCCCGCTCGGAGAGCGAGAACGCCCTGTTCGCGGAATTCCGCACGCAGCTCGACGCAGGCCGCAAGGGCAACGACGCCCTGCTCGACCTCATCCGCGAGTGGGAAAAGGACAAGAGCGACATCCTGGGCCTGATGGAAATACTGGCGCGCACCACCGACCTGCGCAAGGTGCACGACGCCACGTTCGCCGCCCTGGATGCCCTGACGGACCAGGGGGTCAAGGAATCTGCGGAACTCTACCGGCAAGAGATGCAAAGCGCCGCGCGGCACAAGACCGCCATCGTGGCGGGCATGCTGGGGGGGCCCGTGCTGGCCATGCTGCTGGGCGTGGGCATCACGCTCATGCTCACCCGGCCCCTGCACCGGGCCGTGGACTACGCCAGGGCGGTGAGTGAAGGCAGCCTTGACCGAGAGCTGGACGTGCACGGCGCGGACGAGGTGGGCATGCTTGCCGAAGCCTTGCGCCGCATGGTCGTCAGCCTTCGGGGGCTGATTTCCGGGGCAGAGGAGAAACAGCGCCTGGCCACGGAAGAAGCCCACCGGGCGCGGCTGGCCACGGAAGAAGCGGAAAACGTCCGCCGCGAAGCGGAGGTCGCCACCCGCAAGGGCATGATGCTGGCGGCTTCACGCATCGAAACGGTGGTGGCCAACGTATCCAGGGCGTCGGAGGAACTGACGCGCCGCATCGACCACACCTCCAGCGGCGCCTCGTCCCAGCTCGACAGCGTGGCGCGCACCGCGACCGCCATCGGCGAGATGAGCGAGACCATAGCCGATGTGGCCCACAGCGCCACCAACGCCTCGCACACCGCCGACAATGCGCGCGCAAAGGCGCTGGAGGGCGCCACCGTGGTCGGCGACGTGGTGCGCGGCATCGGCCTTGCGCAGGACCAGGCGCTGAGCCTGAAGACGGACATGGCCGTGCTGGGGGAACAGGCGGAAGGCATCGGCCAGATCATGAACGTCATCTCGGACATTGCCGACCAGACCAACCTGCTGGCGCTCAACGCCGCCATCGAGGCGGCCCGGGCGGGCGACGCCGGTCGGGGCTTTGCCGTGGTGGCGGACGAGGTGCGCAAGCTGGCGGAAAAGACCATGGCCGCCACCAGGCAGGTGGGCGAGGCCATCGGCAACATTCAGGAAGGAACGCGCAAGAACGTGCAGAACGTGGACAACGCGGTGGGCGCCATCAACGATTCGACGCAGGCGGCGCAACGGTCGGGCGAGACGCTGCGCGAAATCGTGGGGCTCATCGAGGAAACGGCGGCGCAGGTAAGCAGCATTGCGGCGGCCGTGGAGCGCGAGACGGCGGAAAACGACGAGATAGACCACGCCATCAAGGAGGTGGACCGCATCTCGTCGTCCATGGCCGAGGCCATGGTGCACGCGGCGCGAGCCATCGGGGACCTGGCCGACCAGGCCCGCGAACTGCAACGCCTGGTCGGCGAGATGCAGCAGGGCTGATGCCGACGCCCGCAGGCTGCTGGCGTTACTGGGCGGAAAGGTCCATGCCCGGCACGTAGTCCTTGCCTTCCACGTCCTTGACGACGGCCTGCCCGGCGATCACCTGCTTGCGCTCGGCGTCATAGGTCAGCGTGGGGCCGCCGTGCAACTGCCAGCCCTTGTTCAGGGCCTCGGTGACGCGGTGGCAGAAGGCGGAATCGTCGGGGCCGGTCAGGTAGCGGTAAACTTTCATGGCAGGTTCCTTGACGAAGGAGTGGACGCGGATCCGGATGGCCCGCCGGAGAGATGGAAGGGGCCGGGGGCGGGCACGCGGCTGGCCCCCGCAAGCGTCAGCGGGTCAGGTGCGCGGCCAGCTTCTGCGGCCCGTATTCCGCGAACAGGGCGCGCAGGGTGCCGTTGGCGCGCATGCGGGCCAGCGAGGCGTTGACCCGGGGCAGAAAGTCGCGCAACGAGGCATGCAGCATCAACGTGATGGGCGCGGGGTCGGCGAACACGTAGGCCACGCGGAAATCGGTCTCCGACCAGCCCGCCCTGTGCATCCAGTAGGCGGCCTCGTAATCGTCCACGATCATGGCGTCGATGCGCCCGGCCCGCAGTTTTTGCAGGTTCTGGGTCACGGTGTAGGCGTCCTCGCGGCGCAGCATCCCGGACTCGAAGGCTTCATCGAAACCATCGTGGTAGACGTACCCGCCAATGGTCCCAAAACGCAGCCCGGCAAAATCGCGTACGGAGCGGAACACGCCTGTGGTACCCGCGGAAACCAGCACCATCTCCGTCGACATCATGAACGGCTCGGAATACACGGCCACGTCGGAAAGCACGCCTTCCCACACGGGCGACGCGCACGGCACCACGTTGATCTCGCCCCTGCGGAAGGCCGCCTGGCGGCGTGGCTTGGGCATGAAGCCGAAATCCACGTCCAGCCCCAGATCCTCGGCCACCTGACGCAACACCATGGGGCAGATGCCATCGGCGGAACCGTCCGGCCCGGACATGATGCGCGGCGCCCATTCGTCGGACACGGCCACCAGCGTTTGCGGCGAGGGACCACCAGCCAGCACCGGACGCACGGAAAACGCCAGAAGCGCCGTGCAGGCTGCCACGGCGCATGCGGCGTGCAGCACGCGAAGACTACACCGGACACGAGAGGGGCGCGGGGCTGGCGGGGCATGGTGGATTGTGCGGACGCTCATGCCACGGCGCATAGTCCATCCTGTAAACGTTGGCAAGAGCCACGCCACGCTTACGCAACGTGGCCGCGTTGGGCACAGGAAGCGTCCATTCCTGGTGTCGCCGCGCGGGCGATCCATCGGCAGAAATCCCCCCGACGCAACCGATCATGCCATACTGCGGGACGCCCGCGTATCAGGCGTACTGCCTGCGCCATTCATCCAGAAACAGCAAGGACGTTTCCAGCGGGGTCAACTGGCCGCTGTGCTGGCGCAAGGCGGTAATCACGTCCGCAAAGGCGGCGTCGGCGGGCAGGCCCAGCCGGTCCAGCAGCGTGGCAAGGTCGCGGCGCATGTCCTCGGGCAGATCGGCGGGCAGCCCCGCATCGGCGGCGCGCGGGGTGGGCCAGCCGGGGCGGCGCTGGGCGATGAATTCCAGCAGCGTGCGCATGCGGTGCTGGTAGGTATGCTGCGCCAGTACCTTTGCCCGGGCGCGGGCCGCCATGGCCTGCCGTTCTTCCGGGTGGGCCAGGTAATGGGCGATGGCCGCCTGCAGCCCGTCCATGGAATCGAAGGTGGCCAGTTCATCCTCGGCGAACAGTTCGTCCATCAGGGTGCGCCGGTCCACCAGTTGGAAGGCCCCGATGCTGGCCAGTTCGAAGGTGCGCGGGTTCACGAAGTCGCCGCCGGTGACCAGGGTGCGCGACTGGATGCTGGAATGCAGGTTCAGGTTGATGCGGCTGGCGTTGTAGATCTTCACCGAATCCTCGGCGGACACCCGCGCCCCGCCCTGTTGCACATGCCGCGCCAGCAGGGGTTCGCCATCCCATTCCGTGCCCCATATCTTGAAGTCCAGATGCACCAGTTGGCGAAAGGCCACGCGTCGGTTGGGATAGCCCGCGCCCAGAAAGGCCACGTCGGCCCCGTAGCGGCGCTGGTCCACCGGCGAAAGTTCAAGTGATCTGTGAAAGGACGGCAGCGCGGCCATGGGCAGGTACAGCGCGTCGCGCACGCCCATGGCGGCCAGTTCGTCCAGCAGGGGCGCGCGCTGGATCACCGCGAACACGTCGTAGAACGGCGCAAAGGCCCGCCAGTAGGTGAACACCCGGTGGTCTTCCACGAACCACATGGCCGTGGCCACGTTGTCGCGCCGCAAGCGCTTGAGGGCCTGATGATTCAGGGGAGCCTGGGCCAGGCACAGCACAAGGTCCGGCGCGAAGGTTTCCACCTTGGCCAGCACCGCCTGCGACACCACCTGCAGGAACGAGTTTTCCAGAAACTCCAGCCGGTCCGCCGTCACCTTCAGATCCTTCAGCGCCGTGAACGCCCCGAGGAACGACGGGGCCTCGAAGGTTTCCACCACGTGGCCCAGGTCGCGCAGGGCATCCACGCAGTAGCGTCCGATGGGCAGGGAGCCGCCGTACATGGGCAGCACCACCAGCACGCGCAGGCGGGGCGTGCTGCTGCCCGGTATGGCAGATGCGCCGGACACGGCAGACGCAGAGGATTGGGAAACGTCGAAAGACTGGGTCATGCGCAAACCTCGTGCCGGTACCCCGGCGGAGCGTAAGGGCGGAAATTTCAGGGAAGCAAGGCAGGTTTAGCTCTGCAAGACTTAAAGTCGAGCTTTAACATTCAACCGCCAACCAACCGCGCACCCTTTCATGCACCACGCAGCGGTTCATCCGCGAACGGGTCGAACGCGGTGAATGCCGCGCCCTCCGGGCCGGGCAGCATCCAGTCCGCCTCGTGGTACAGCAGGCGGGCCAGGTCATGGTCCGCCAGTTCCTCGCCCGTGAACAGGCCAAGGTACTCGCCCACCAGCGCCCGCAACTCCACCCGGCGCAACGCGGACGGGTCTTCGCCGAACACGGTCAGCCAGGTGGAGCCCACGTCGTCGAGGGTGGAGACCATGCCCAGCATGCCGGGCGGGTGACGGTCGCCGGGACGTCCGGACAGAAAGGACAGGAACTCGCGCGAGCGGAAGGCATCCAGGCATTGCACCCCGATGGGACAAGGCCGCGCCTCCAGGCAGGGCAGGCAGTCCAGGGTGGCTTGCCACACCCGGTGGCCGGGGCCGTAAGGCCCCGTTTCGTGGCACCACGCCGATGACAGAAAGAAGCCCTGCACCGGCACGCCAAGGTGCGCGGCAAGATGCATGGTGCCGGTATCTGGGGTGAGCAGCGTATCCAGCCCCACCAGCGCGTCGGCAAGGTCCGCCCAGCCGGTGCGCCCCACGAGGTCGTCGTAGTTTCCGGCCACGGATGCGGGCAGATAGTCCAGCACCTTGCGCAGCAACGGACGCTCGGCCCTGGTGCCGAAAAAGGTCACCCGCGGCCCGCCCAGTCCCTCGAACACGGCCCGCAGGCAGGCCGCCAGCGCATCGGGGGGCAGCGACCGGCGCGACATGCGCCCGGCCAGCACCACGCCGATGCCCCGTCCGCCCCGCAGGGCGATGGGGTTCACCCGCGCCGGGGCGATGGGCCGGGGGGCCAGCGCCGCCCAGAAGTCCACCAGGTTCACGGGGGACAGGCGGCGGTGCGCCACCCAACGGAAGGCCATGCGCATCCAGCGGTCGCGCAGGGGCTGGCCGTTCAGACTGCGATAGCCGCGCACCGCATCGGGCGGAAACAGCGCGGCAAGGGCCATGTTCAGCCCGGAATTGTTCAGATTGTAGATGGTGTCGAAGCGTTCCGCCGCCAGGGAGGCGAAGACGCGGGCGTTGTGCGCCAGAACGTCGGCCTGGGGCGTCCCGCCGTGGGCGCGCACCCCGTGCACGGTGACGCCGGGATAGACCAGCCGGGCCAGTTCGACCAGCGAGGCGTCTACCGCCAGATGGACCTCCGGGGCCGAATACGCCTCGTGCGAGACGGCATCCTCGTCGTGCGCGACGCCATGCAGCAGCGACAACACCAGACGCTTGGTCTGCACAAGGTCGCCGAAGCGGGCCAACTGGATGACAAGGTGCTTGCTCATGGTGTGGGCGATGGCGGCAAGGGGTTGGCGTCGTTGCGGGAATTGGGCATCACGGGGCTTTCCGGGCAGACTAGCCCAAGTGGCGCGTGGCGGCAAGGCAAGGGCCGGACTGCGGCCTGTTGCGCGGGTGCCTACGCAGTCCCGGGTCGCCGCCGGGTTGCCCCCCCTCTCGCCCGCTTCGCCGCTTGCGCGCCGGACCGGTTTTACTTTGCCCGCCCCTCGTGTATACGACCCCAATGCGTTATTATCCCCTGCTTCTCGACCTGCACGGACGTGCCTGCCTGGTGGTGGGCGCGGGGGGCGTGGGACGCCGCAAGCTGGCGTCGCTGCTGGATTGCGGCCCGGCCCGCGTGCTGGTGCTGGACGCCAACCCGGAAGCGCCGAACGACCCGGAACTGGCCCCCCTGCTGGCCCACCCCGCCGTGCGTTTCGAGGCGCGGCCCTTTGCCCCCGCCGACGTGGACGGCTGCGCCCTGGCCTTCGCGGCCACCGGCAGCCGCGCCGTCAACGCCGCCGTGGCCGATGCCTGCCGCCAGCGCAACGTGCCCTGCAACGTGGCCGATGCACCGGACACGGGCGCGTTCATCGTGCCCGCCCACTTCGCCTGCGGCGACCTGACGGTGGCCCTTTCCACCGGGGGGCACAGCCCGGCCCTTACCCGGCGCATCCGCATGGACCTGCAACAGTGGTTCGGCGCACGGTACGACGGCATTACCGTACTGCTGGGCCGCCTGCGGCCGCTCGTCCTTGCGCTTGGGCAAGAGACAGGGCAGAATACGGCGCTGTTCCGCGCCATCGTGGAATCGCCGCTCATCGACGCACTGGCCGCGCGCGACCGCGCCGGGGCCGAACGCATCCTGACCGAACTGCTGCCCGCGGAACTGCATCCGCGCATCGTGGAGTTGCTGCATGAGCTCGCTTGAGCTGCTTTCCATCGCCATCATCATGCTCTACGTGCTGGGCACGGTATGCATCGCCGTGGGCCTGCTGGCCCGGCGCGACAGGCTGAAGCGCCTTTCGCAATGGCTGACGCTGGCGGGCTTTGCCCTGCACACCGTCATGCTGGGGTTGTCCATGCAGGGGCAGACCTGGCAGATACTGGAAAAGGCCTACTATTTCCGCATGCTCTCGTGGAGCCTGCTGCTGATCTATTTCTTTGTCTGGTGGCGCCTGCGCCTGGAATTCCTGGGGCTTACCGCCTCGCCGGTGGCGCTGGTGTTCTACGTTTCGTCGTTCATGCTGGCCGACGTGCAGAGCAAGCTGCCGCCCGCCATGTCCGGCCTGTTCTTTGGCCTGCACATCGGCACGCTGTTTCTCAGCTTCAGCCTGATGACCATGGCCTTCGGGGCCGGGCTGCTGTTCCTGTACATGGACCGCAAGCTGAAGCACAAGACGCGCCTTTCCGGCTTCGACCGCGACCTGCCCGCGCTTTCCGCCTTCGACAGGGTGAACCACCTCGCGGTGATGGCGGGCTTTCCGCTGTTCACGCTGGGCATGGTTTCCGGGTTCGTGTGGGCGCGCATAGCCTGGGGCAAGATGCTGTCGTGGGACCCCAAGGAAATCGTCTCGCTGGTGGTGTGGTGCATGTTCGCCGTGCTGTTCCACCAGCGGCTGGCGCTGGGCTGGCGGGGCCGCAAGACCGCCGTCATGGCCATCTGGATCTTCGCGGTATGCGTGTTCTCGCTGCTGGGGGTCAACTTCCTGATGACCACGCACCACAGCTTCAACCCGCAATAGCCGCACCCCGCAGGAACCATGACCCGCAACCCGGAGCAGGCGGCGCACGCCGCCAACCCAGCGGACCACAAGACGCGCCCCGCGAAGCACAGAGATCACATGGATCAGGAAATCTATCTCATCGGCCTCAACCACCGCACCGCCAGCGTTGAAGTGCGTGAACGGTTCGCCCTCACCGACTGTACCGTCCTTGAACAGGGGGTGGTGCCCACCGGTGACGACATTTCCGAAGTGGTCATCCTGTCCACCTGCAACCGCGTGGAAATCATGGCCGTGGGCAACGGTTCCGGCGTGCCCGAGCGTGTTCTGGACTGCTGGGCCGCCGCACGCGGCCAGCAGCGCGGCGACCTGGAGCCCTTCGTTTACGTGCACAAGGGCATCGACGCGGTGCGCCACCTGTTCAGCGTGGCCTCCAGCCTCGATTCCATGGTGGTGGGCGAACCGCAGATCCTCGGCCAGCTCAAGGACGCCTACCGCAAGGCCGTGGGCCGCAACGCCACCCGCGTGGTGCTGAACCGCCTGCTGCACAAGGCCTTTTCCGTAGCCAAGCGGGTACGCACCGAAACCGCCGTGGCCTCCAGCGCCGTGTCCATCAGCTACGCGGCGGTGGAACTGGCCAAGCGCATCTTCGGCGAGATGTCGCAGTACAAGGCCATGCTGATCGGCGCGGGCGAAATGGCGGAACTGGCGGCCACCCACCTGCTCAATTCCGGCATCCGCGAGATCATGGTGGCCAACCGCACCTTCGAACGCGGCCTGCAACTGGCCAAACAGTTCAAGGGCGAGGCGGTGCTGTTCCAGGACCTGTTCGTGCGGCTGGCCGAGGCGGACATCATCATCAGTTCCACCGGCGCGCACGAGCCGATCATCCGGGCGCGGGACATCAAGGACGTATTGAAGCGCCGCAAGAACCGGCCCATGTTCTTCATCGACATCGCCGTGCCGCGCGACATCGACCCCGACGTCAACAACCTGGACAACGTCTACCTGTACGACATCGACGACCTGAAAGAGGTGGTCGAGGAAAACATGGCGCAACGCCGCGACGAGGCGGCCAAGGCCCGCTCCATCGTGGAGGAGGAAGCGGGCAACTTCGCCAAATGGCTGAAGTCGCTGGACCTGCAACCCACCATCGTGGACCTGTTGCGACGCAGCGAACGCATTGCCCAGGACGAACTGGCCCGCACCCTGAAACGCCTTGGCCCGGTGGACGACGCCACCCGCGAAGCCTTGCAGGCCATGCTGTGCGCCATCGTCAAGAAGGTGAACCACGAGCCCATCACCTTCCTGAAGCGCCGCTTCGACGAGGAAGAAGCCGGAACCCGGTACATCGACATCACCCGCCGCATGTTCAACCTGGACGGCGACGACGTGCCCGAAGACGCCCACAGCGACCGCAAGCACCCGCAGCAACACGACGACGCATAAGAGACCCCATGCGCACCTACCGCATCGACGACCTGACCTCAGCCGACATCGCCGCAGTACGCGCGCGGCTGCACGAAATGGACCTTGGCGCGGGCATGGACGGCCTGTACTGGCTGCCCGTGCCGCAGCAGCATCTTACGCCCGTGCAGGTGGCCCACAGTGAACGCTGCGGCCCGTTCTGCCTGGCGCTGGAAGCCGACGACGACGCCCTGCGCATGGAACTGCTGGTGCGGGCGCGGGGCATGCTGCGCTGCGAGTGCATCGCCTACGCCTCGCCCGAACTGCGGGCGCACATGATCGACTATCTGGACGGTCTGCTGGCGGACCTGGGCATAGCGGTGTAGTGCCGGAGCGGTGGCGCGCCCTCGCCTGCCCGCGACGCGGCACGCCCTCCGCGCAGCCACTCCCGATACCTATCCGGTCTCCCCGCCCCGGCCCTTCCGCCGGGCCTTTCCCTTTCGTCCGCAGGCCTGCCATGCCCCATACCGCTACCCCGCAAGCCCCCCCTGCCCTCGCGGCGCACCCGCTGCTGCCGGAACGGCTCCCCCTGCGCCTGCAGGATCTGCCGCCGCCTGCGGCGCGCTTTTGCCTGCGCGTGGGGGATTTTCTGACCGGGGAACTGCTGCGCGGGACAAGGCCTGACGGTGGCGTTCCCGCACCCGCGCGGATGGCCGGGACTGCGGATGCGCAGGTATCCCCCGCGCCCGGCCTTTCGCTGGTGGTGGGTGTTTCCGGCGGGGCCGACTCGCTGTGCCTGCTGCTGGTCCTGCGCTGGCTGGCGCCCCGGCTGGGACTGCGCCTGCATGCCGCCGTGCTGGACCATGGGCTGCGCCCGGAATCCGCGGACGAAGCCCGCGCCGTGTCCGCGCTGTGCCGCCGTCTGGGCGTGCCCTGCAACGCGAAGCGGGCGGACGTGGCCGGATGTGCGGCGCGGGAACGCTGCGGCCTGGAAGACGCCGGACGGCGCGCCCGCTACGCCTTTTTCGAAGCAGAGCGCCAGCGCACCGGCGCGGACTGGATCTGCACCGCCCATCAGGCCGACGACCTGTGCGAGGACGTGCTGCTGCGGCTGGTGCGCGGCACCGGTTGGCCCGGCCTGGGAGGCATGGCCGCCCTTGACCCGTCACGGCGCATCCTGCGGCCCCTGCTGACAACGGAACGCTGCGACATCGACGCCTTTCTGGCCGACCTTGGCGTGCAGCCCGTGCGCGACCCGTCCAACGCCGACCCGGCCTATCGCCGCAACCGGCTGCGCCACCAGGTGCTGCCCCTGCTGCGCGCGGAAAACCCGGCCCTGGGCGAGGCCGTCCGCTCGCTGTGGGAACTGGCCCGCTGCGATGCGGACTACTGGACCTGCCACCTGGACCATGCGCAGGCAGGCCCCGCGGAGGGCAATCGCCCTGCTCATGCTCCCGCCCAGCCCGTCGCGACGTGCGGTGCGCCCCGTGCCGGTGCGCCGTCCACTGCGGCCGCCGACCCGCCGCAACGCATCCTTCTGCCTGCCCGCACCCTGTGCGGCCTGCACCGCGCGGCACGCCTGCGCCTGTACAAGCGCATGCTGGACAGGCTTGGCCCCGGCCAGCCGCTGGCCGCCAGCCTGATGGATCTTGATGCGGCATGGCACGCCGGACATGGCGGAGCCTGGGTGCAATTTCCCGGCGGCAAGGCTGCGCGGGTACTTCCCATGTCCGACACCGGCGACCGTTGCAAGGAAGGCGCAGGAGGCATCGAATTTCATGCGTCCGCCTCCGTGCCGGAACAGGTCTGACCGCACTTCCCGCATCCGGGTTCCCCCCTCCATGGCCCAACTTCCACCGGGATGATTCCGCGCCGGAAGGGGACGACCCTGCCTGCTCCCCGGCCTGCGCCGCGACCTGTCAGCCCCGATGGTCGCATCCCGCCCCGCTCCACCGCCCGGACCGCCAACTCCGCATGATCGTTCCGCCCATTTGCCGCCCGTGCAATCTCCCCGCATTTCGGACATTTCTCACGAGCTTTCAGGGGCATTGATTGACAGAGGGGCGGCCTTCGCGGTAATCACTCGTGAAAATTATTACAAGGAGGTTCGGGGTGAATATCCTCATCTTCGGTCCCAATGGTAGCGGCAAGGGCACCCAGGGGGCGCTCGTCAAGAAGAAGTACGATCTGGCCCACATCGAATCGGGCGCCATCTTCCGCCAGCACATCGGCGGCGGCACCGAACTCGGCAAGAAGGCCAAGGAATACATCGACCGCGGCGACCTCGTGCCCGACGACATCACCATCCCCATGGTGCTGGAAACCCTGAAGGGCGCCGGCCCCAACGGCTGGCTGCTCGACGGCTTTCCCCGCAACATGGTGCAGGCCCAGAAGCTGTGGGACGCCCTTCAGGCCGAAGGTCTGAAGCTGGATTACGTCATCGAAATCCTGCTGCCCCGCGAAGTGGCCAAGAACCGCATCATGGGCCGCCGCCTCTGCAAGAACGACAACAACCACCCGAACAACATCTTCATCGACGCCATCAAGCCCAACGGCGACGAGTGCCGGGTGTGTGGCGGCAGCCTGTCCGCCCGTGCCGACGACCAGGATGAAGGCGCCATCGGCAAGCGCCACGACATCTACTACAACACCGTGGACGGCACCCTGGCCGCCGCCTACTTCTACAAGGATCTCGCCGCCAAGGGCGTGACCAGGTACATCGAGCTCGATGGCGAAGGCTCCATCGACTCCATCAAGGACACTCTGCTGAAGCAGCTTGCCTAAGCCGGGTTCCTCCAAGCCAGAATGCACGGCGCCCCGACCGCAAGGTCGGGGCGTTTTTGCTGTTCGCCGTCCCACCCGTAGCAGCGGGCGGGGCATATTTGATGTGTCGCATGCGACACATGCGGCACGAGCCGTCTACCTGCGCCAGTATTCTGGCAGGAACAGCACGAGAATGGTGTAGATTTCCAGGCGTCCCAGCAGCATGCACAGTGAAAGCAGCCACTTGGCCAGCCCCGGCAAATGCGCGTAATTCTCCGTGGGGCCCAGGCTGCCGAACGCCGGGCCCACGTTGCCGAGGCACGAGGCCGTGGCGGAAAACGCCGTCAGCACGTCAATGCCGAGGGCGGTGAGTATGATGCCCACCCCGGCGAACACCGAAATGTACAGCACGAAAAAGCCCACCACGCCGGAAACCACATCCTGCGGCACGGTGCGACCGCCCAGCTTCAGGTGGCGCACCGCACGCGGATGCACCAGCCGGAACAGCTCCTGATGGGCCAGGCGCAGCAGCACCATTACCCGCATGCACTTCAGGCCGCCGCCGGTGGACCCTGCGCAGCCGCCCAGGAACATGAAGAACAGCAGCAGGCCCTGCGCCAGGTGGGGCCACATCTCGTAGTCTGCCGTGGCAAAGCCGGTGGTAGTGCAGATGGACACCACCTGAAAGGCCGCCGCACGCAGGGACGATTCCGCGTCCGCGTAATGTCCGCCGTACAGCCCGGCGGCGACAGCCAGCGTGGCTCCCCCCACCAGCACGGCATAGAAGCGGAATTCCGCGTCGCGCAGCAACGCCCCCGGCCTGCCCTGCAACACCTTGAAGTGCAGGGCGAAATTCGCGCCCGCCAGAAACATGAACACGACAATGGTCCACTGGATGAACGGGCTGTCGTAGTGTCCCACGGAGGCGTTGCGGGTGGAAAAGCCGCCGGTGGCCAGCGTGGCGAAGGTATGGGTGGAGGCGTCGAACAGGTTCATGCCGCCCGCGCACAGCAGGGCCGTCTGAACCACCGTGAGCAGCAGGTACACCTGCCACAGCACGGCGGCGGTATCCTTGATGCGCGGCTTCAGCTTGTCCGGAGTCGGGCCGGGCACCTCGGCCCGGTACAGCTGCATGCCCCCCACGCCCAGAAACGGCAGCACGGCCAGCGACAACACGATGATGCCCATGCCGCCCAGCCAGTGGGTGAAAGACCGCCAGAACAGCAGGCTGGGGGCCACCGCCTCGATGTCGGTAAGGATGGAGGCCCCGGTGGTGGTGAACCCGGAAACGGATTCGAACACCGCGTCGGTCCAGTCGCAGATGCCCGCCAGCACGTAGGGCGCGCCGCCCGCCACACCGGCTACAAGCCACCCCAGGGCCACGATGGCGATGCCCTCGCGGTGGTTCAGCGACCAGTCGCGCCCCCTGCGCCAGCCCAGCATCAGCAGGCACCCGACAAGTCCGGTACCCCACAGGGAATGGAACAGCGGCCACACACCCGCATCGCCGTACCACAGGCCCACGCCAAGGGGCACGGCCATGGATGCGGCCAGACAGCACAACAACGCCCCCACGGCGTGGCATACCGTACTCGCGTGCATGCTCAGAAGCTCTTCAGCGAGACCATCAGGGCCTGCTCTACCCTGCTCACCGCCTGCCGGGTGGACAGGATGATGATGCGGTCCTGCGGCTGGATGACCGTATCGCCGCGCGGGATGAACACGTCGTCACCGCGCAGCACCGCCAGCAGCAGCGCGCCGGACGGAAAGTCCAGCTGGCTCACCGGCTTGCCCACGATGGCCGAATGTTCCTGGGCCACGGCCTCCATCGCCTCCGCCTCGTCACCCCGCACGGAAATGGACGACAGCACCTTGCCCTGCCGCACGAAGTGCAGAATGCTGTTCACCGCCGAAAGGCGCGGGCTGACGGAGTGTTCGATGCCTATGGCCCGCACCAGCGGCTGGTATTCGGCCTTGTTCACCCGGGTCACGGTCTGCGCCGCACCCATGGACTTGGCCAGCAGGCAGGAAAGGATGTTGGTTTCCTCGTCGCCGGTAACGGCCACCACCACGTCCATGCCCGCCACGTTCTCTTCGCGCAGCAGGGCCTGGTCGGTGCCGTCTCCATGCAGCACGAGGGTGGTATCCAGCTGTTCGGCCAACTGGGCGCAGCGCGCGGCGTCGCGGTCCACCAGTTTGGTGTGGTACCCCTTGCGCTCGAACACCCGGGCCAGACGCAGGCCGATGTTGCCCCCGCCCACGATGAGCACGTGGCGGATGATGCGCTCCTCTCGAGCGAGGGAGGCCAGCAGGGCCGGACGCGTACCTTCGTCGTACACGAAGTAGACGATGTCGCCCTGCCGGATGATGTCGGCCCCGGTGGGGATGATCAGGCGGTCGTCGCGCACGATGGCGGCCACCATGATGGCCCCCTCGCCCACGATCTCGCGAAAGCGCATCAGCTTCTGGCCGACAAGAGGGCCTTCTTCCACGCGGATGCCCGCCATCTTGATGCGCCCGTCCGCGAATTCGCCGTACTCCACCGCGCCGGGCACGCTGAGTATGCGGTCGATGGTGCGCACCACCTCGACTTCCGGGTTGATGAGCATGCTGATGCGCAAGGCATCGCCGCGCAGGGCGTCGTGATAGAGGGTGTATTCCTCGTTGCGGATGCGCGCCAGCTTCACCGCGTCGGGTGCGATGGCATTGGCGAACAGGCAGGCGATGATGTTGGTCTCGTCACTGTCGGTGACGGCCAGAATGATGTCCGCCTCGTCCGCGCCCGCCTCGGACAATACCGAAGGGCTGGAACCGGACCCCGGCACGGCCTGCACGTCCATGGCGTCCGTCACGCGGCGCAGGGCGTCGGGGTTCTGGTCAATGACGACCACCTGCTTGTTTTCGCGCGACAATCGCCCGGCAATGTGAAACCCCACCTCGCCCGCGCCGATGATGACTATTTTAAGCTGTTCGGACTGCGGCTGACGCCGGAAAAAGGCCATCACGTTCCCCCGTATGGGCATTGGCGGTACCGGTGCAGAGCGCGCGGTGCATCAGGAATGCGCGCCGCGCTGGCATACCAGAGGCAGGCCTGAAATGCAAAACGGCGCGCAGACCCGCAAAACACGGGGCATCGGCATGGGGGGCACGACACGGAAACGCCGCATGCGCTGCCAAGGCAACGCCCCCCAACAGGTATGAGGAAGGACATGGGCAGCGCGCGGAAAACGCGAAAAGCCCGCCGGACGAATCCGGCGGGCCAACGCGCAATGAAAAGGCGGGACTACTCGACGGAGCCCACGGCCTTGGTCAGGCGGGAAATCTTGCGGGCCGCCTTTTTCCAGTGGATGACGCCCTTGCCGGCGGCCTTGTCGAGCACCGACATGGCGGCGGTCAGGGCCTGGGCGGCGGTGTCCTTGTCCTTCTGCAGGACGGCGGCACGCACGGCCTTCACCACGTTCTTGATTCTGGTCTTGGCGGCGCGGTTACGCGCGGCGCGCTTCAGGCTCTGCTTGTGCCGCTTGATGGCAGACTTGTGGTTAGCCAAGGTAACTCCTCCGAATGGCTTCGCAATATATGTTCAGTTAATTTCTGGGCTGGAACACGGGGAACCAGTCAATACCCGCATGGCAGGGGCTTGTCAACCCCGTGCCGCCGCATTCCGCGCCATTGGCCGAATTCCGGTGGATTTCGGAGCCAGCACGCGGATTCGGGGGCCGGAACATCCGCTCGGCCCCCAACGTCCCCTGTGCTCACAGTCACCGGGGGGCAAACTACATCTGCAACGCGCCGAAGTCGGCCAGGCGGCCCAGCCGCAACGTCAGCGCCTTGAGCAGGTTCAGGCGGTTGGCG
This sequence comes from Nitratidesulfovibrio termitidis HI1, assembly GCF_000504305.1. NCBI lineage: Bacteria > Pseudomonadati > Thermodesulfobacteriota > Desulfovibrionia > Desulfovibrionales > Desulfovibrionaceae > Nitratidesulfovibrio > Nitratidesulfovibrio termitidis. The sequence continues at coordinate 384,909 of NZ_KI632512.1, read as the reverse complement.
CGCACGGTTGCATCGTCGCACATGACCATCACGCCGTCGAAGAAGGCATCCACCGCCGGGCGCAGCTCACCCAGCAAGCCGAACAGGCTGGCAAAATCGTCCGCCGCCCACAGGGCGTCGAAGCGCGGGGCCACTTCTTCCAGCCGGGCGGCCAGGGCCTTTTCCGCGTCCTCGGCCAGCAAGGCGTGGCTGTACGCGCCGTCGAGCACGGCGCCGCCCTCTTGCCCCTGCTTGCGGATGATGTTGGCCGCGCGCTTGAAGGTCAGCACCGCGCTGGCAAAGTCCTCGCGGCGGCTGAAGTCGGACAGGGCGGCCAGACGCGCCCCGGCGGCGCGCACGTCGATGCCCGCGCCCTCGGGCGTGTCGGCGGCCAGGGCCGCTTCCACCAGCAGGGTTTCATGCCCGGCGGCCATGAAGTGGTTCTTGAGCCGGGCCATGAAGAATTCTTCCAGCTTCACAAGTGCGTCCGCCGGGGCCAGCTTCCACGCGCGCTCGCCGTACAGCGCAAGCGCCGTGCTGAACAGTTCGCGCACGTCGATGCGCAGGCCGTGCTCCAGCACGATGCGGGCAATGCCAAGAGCGCAGCGGCGCAGGGCATACGGGTCCGCCGCGCCGGTGGGAATCATGCCCAGGCCGAAACACCCGGCCATGGTGTCCGCCTTGTCGGCAATGGACAGCAGCGCACCGGCCAGCGTTGCGGGCACCGGGCTGTCCGGCCCGGCGGGCAGGTACTGCTCGGCCAGGGCGGCGGCCACGGTTTCCGGCTCGCCCATGCGGCGGGCGTAGATGCCGCCCATGATGCCTTGCAGGGTGTCGAATTCGCCCACCATCTCGGATACCAGGTCGGCCTTGGACAGGCGACCGGCGCGGGCGCAGGCCGGCTCGTCGGCAACGCCGCCGCCCTCGACCACACAGGCCGCCAGCCAGGCGCACAGCTTTTCCAGGCGGCGGGTCTTGTCGCCCATGGAACCCAACGGCCCCAGAAAGATCACGTTGTCCAGTTCGGCCAGCCAGGCGTCGAAGCTGGAGGCAAGGTCGGTCTTCCAGAAGAAGCGGCCATCCTCCAGCCGGGCGCGCAGCACGCGTTCCCAGCCCTTCTTGACCAGCGCGGTATCCAGCGGGGTGAGGTTCAGCACGGTCAGGAAGTGCGGCAGCAGCGCGCCGTCCGGCCCTTCCACGCCAAAGCTCTTCTGGTGGCTTTCCATGCTGGTCAGCAGCACTTCGCGCGGCAGTTCGAGAAAAGAAGGATCGATGTCGCCCAGCAGCGGCACCGGGTGCTCGGCAAGGCCCTGCACTTCGTCCAGCAGGCTTTCCTTCCACAGAATGCGCCCGCCAGCCGCCTCTGCGGCGGCGTTGCCGCCCGCAAGGATCATGGCGCGGCGTTCCGCCGGGTCGGGCGTGACGCCGCCCTTTTCGATGACCACGTTCAGGTAGTCATCGGCGGATTTCACCACCAGCGGTCCGGCCCCGTGGATGCGATGGCCCCAGGTGACCCCGCCGGAAACCACGTTGCCCACCTCGAAGGGCACCACCGCGTCGTCAAACAGGGCCAGCAGCCAGCGCAGCGGGCGACCGAAGGTGAAGTCGCCGCTGCCCCAACGCATGCGCTTGGGGAACGGCAGCGCGGCCACGATGGCCGGGCAGGCGGTGGCAATGAGGTCCGCCGCATTGGCCCCGCCGGTACGCTTGCGCACGGCGATGTATTCGCCCTTGTCCGTGGACAGGGTGAAAATGTCGGCCATGTCCACGCCCTGGGTGCGGGCAAAGCCTTCCGCCGCCTTGGTGGGCTTGCCTTCCGCATCAAAGGCCACGCGCACGGGCGGGCCGGGCACCACTTCTTCCGCCTCGCGCTGCACGGGGTTGATGCCCTCGATGAGCACGGCGGCGCGGCGGGGGGTGGTCAGCACCCGGATGGACTCATGCTCCACGCCGTCGTCGTCCAGCGCACGGGCGAAGCGTTCCACCAGTTCCCGCTCCAGTCCGGGCAGGAAGCGGGAGGGCAGTTCCTCGAAACCTATTTCAAGCACGAATTGCGACATGCTCACGTCCTTCCTTCTTGTTCCGGGCTAGCTGGCGGCCAACATGGGATACCCGAGTTCCTCGCGCTGGGCGGCGTACAGCCGCGCCACGGCGGAAGCCAGGGCGCGCACACGGCCGATGTAGCCGGTGCGTTCGGTGATGGAGATGGCCCCGCGCGCGTCAAGCAGGTTGAAGGTGTGCGAGCACTTCAGGCAGTAGTCGTAGGCAGGCCACAGCAGCCCTTCTTCGCACAGCCGCTTGCACTCGGCCTCGCAGGCGTTGAACTGGTCCAGCAGCATCTTGGGGTTGCTGGCCTCGAAGTTGTACTTCGACTGTTCCACCTCGTTCTGGTGGTAGATGTTCCCGTAGGTCACCCGGTCGTTCCACGAAAGGTCGTAGACCGATTCCTTGCCCTGCAGGTACATGCACAGCCGTTCAAGCCCGTAGGTGATTTCCACGCTGGTGGGGGCAAGGTCTATGCCACCAACCTGCTGGAAATAGGTGAACTGGGTCACTTCCATCCCGTTCAGCCATACTTCCCAGCCAAGGCCCCAGGCGCCCAGGGTGGGCGATTCCCAGTCGTCTTCCACGAAACGGATGTCGTGGGCCGCCGGGTCGATGCCGAGGGCGCGCAGGCTGTCCAGATAGATGTCCTGCACGTTGTCGGGCGAGGGCTTCAGGATGACCTGAAACTGAAAGTAGTGCTGGAGCCGGTTGGGGTTTTCGCCGTAGCGGCCGTCGGTGGGACGGCGCGAAGGCTCCACGTAGGCCACGTTCCACGGCTCCGGCCCGATGACGCGCAGGAAGGTCGAGGGGTTGAAGGTACCGGCCCCGCATTCCACGTCGATGGGCTGCATGATCACGCAGCCCCGCTTGGCCCAGAAATTCTGCAAGGTGAGGATGACGTCCTGAAAATGCATGCTGTACCCCTGATTATCCTGACTTGACCTGACTGTTGCCGTTGGTGGCCGGACCGCTTGGCCGGTTAGGCCTGATTGGCCCGGCATGCGGCCCTGCGCTACAGGCGGCGGAACCGCCCGCTGTCCCACGCAAGGCCGATGTGAAACTGTATGAAGCCTTCCACCGCGCGGGTGCACTGCCGCCGCACGGCGGCCCTGTTCCTTGTGTCCGCCGGGTTCAGCGTGCCGACCACGTCGTGGCTGTCAGCCACATTGGGCGGACTCGCCTGACGGGCGACATCGCCTGTCACCAACACTGCCGACGCGGAAAGACGCTGCGGCACCGAGGCATCAGCACCGCGCCCTGCCCCCGAAATTTCCTGCTGCCGTGCCACGGGGCCACCGGCCCAGCCATCACTACCCGAGCCCGCGCTGCCCATGTCTTCGCTGCCAAGCACCGGCCCGAACGGATCGCTCTCGAACACCGCACTGCCGTTCCACAGGGGGCGCTGCATCTCTCGAGGCGGCTGCGGTGCAGGGGCAGCCCCGCCTGTCCGGGCACTGTCCGGCAGCGCGCTATCGTCCGCCAGAACGCTGTCCGGCAAGCGGCACAGGCAATCATCCAGCGAACCGTGCCCACCGTCGCCAAAGGCGAGGCCCGACAGGCTGCCCGAGAAACGTCCGTCCATGAATCGCCCGTCCATGAATCGGGGTGACGCCCCGCCAGCAAAGCCGTTGCGAGCGGAATCGGCACGGGGGCTCATGTCCGGCGGGGGCAGATCGTGTTCCCCCCCATACGCACCGGGCATATCGGGTCCGGGTGCGCCCAGGCCTGATTCATTGCCTTCTGACCGGGACGCGTGCGGCGCGGAGGGGAAAGGCCCCTGCTCCGGCATCGCATCGCCCATCCCCGGTGCCGGGGGCAGCACGCCCGGCCACAGAAGCGGCGAATTCTCCTGCACAAAGCGCAACACGTCAAGCGCTTCGCGTTCCACCCGAACGCGCGGCCCCGGTAACGGCGCACAGGCGTCGCACTGGGCCGCGCCCTCCTGCACCAGAAAGGCCGCACCCGCCACATGGGTCAGATCCGCGCCGCAGGTGGCGCAACTGTCCAGACGCGGGGCATAGCCCTGCTCTGCCGCCAGGCGCAGCCGGAACAGCACCGGCAGCATGTCGGGCACGGGGCCGCCGCCTTCCAGCAGTTCCAGCACGTCCTCGACCAGCTGATGGGTGGCCGCCGCGCCTTCCGGGCCGCACCCCAGGGCCTCGAGAAATTTCAGGCAGTTCACCGCCGCGCCAAAGCGCGGCCAGTCGCGGCGCAGGCGGTCCGGCCCGCGCAGCAGGGTGCCTTCCTGAATGGACAGGTACTGCCCGCCCCGGGTGGACTTGATCCGCATGAGCGACCGGTTGAACAGGTCGAGACAGCCGCAGAACCGCTTGCGGCTGCGGCAGCCACCGAAGGCAAAGGCGGTGAGCAGGCCGCGCGTCGGAGACAGGAAGCGGACCCAAAGGTCCGCCTCCCTGAACCGTCCGGTGCGGACGATCAGCACCTGTTCCGAAAACTCCATGACTGCCCTGCCCTTGCGGGCGTTGTTACAACGGCGTGCTCAGCGACTGACTGGCTATCAGGGCCGCAATCCCTACTGCGCCTGCGGCGGAAACACCAACGTGCGCACCTGGCCCGACTCGCCGGGCGCGGGCTGTTCCTGCCCGTTGTAGCGAATGCGCACCCCGCCCGCGTTGCCGAGCTTGAGCGTGAGGCGCTTGGAAAAGGTCAGCGCAAAAGTCTGCCCCTTGTGCAGCGAAAACTGACGCACGTCGGAATCGTCCGCGCTGGAATGCACCCAGCAGTCGGCCAGGGCAATGACCACGATACGGTGGGTGCCGCCCGCCAGCATGGAGCCGTCGGTGTCGGCGCCGCCCGTGGCGGCTGCCTCGCTGTCGAACACGCCGCCCTGAGGTCCGCCCGAGGCAGCGGCAGGCGCTGCGGGCGTGGCCGGAGCGACCGCCTGGGCCACGGACTGCGTCGCAGCCGCTGCAGCGGCCTGAGCGGCAGGTGCGGATGCGGGCACGGCGGAAGACGCCGCCGGAGCCGTGGCATTGCGCGCGGGCTGCGTTGCGGGAACCGTTACAGACGAGGTTCCGTTAGCGGACACCGTGGCATTGGTGGCATTGGAAGCCGGGGCGGCATCGGGCGCGGGCTCCGCGTCCTGCGCCGGGGCAGGCTCGGCCACCGAAGGCTGCACGGGCTGGGGGGCCTGGGCAGGCTGGGCCACCTTGGGCAGGTCCGCTTCGCGGGCGGCCTGCTGGCGGTAGTACCAGCCCCCGCCAAGGGCCGCCAGCAGCACCAGCAGGACCAGCGCCAGCACCACCGGCGAAAGGCCGGTGCGCCCGCGCGCCTGGGGCTGGGCAATCGCGGTTTCCTGCAGCAGATCCTCTGGCACCTCGAAAGGATAGGCCTCGTCCACGGCGCTCATGACCAGATCGTTGTCCACGCCCAGCAGCGACGCATAGGACTTGATGAAGCCCCGCGCGTACACCGAGTGCGGCAACTGGTCCTGATCGCCATCCTCTATGGCGCGCAGCACGCGGGCGGAAACCTTGATCCGGATCGCCACGTCGTCGATGTCGAGGCCTTTCGCCTCGCGAGCCTCGCGCAGGGCGATGCCGAGTTCCTTGAGTGCCATCTCCTCTCCTTGGCTGGGTCAACCTGCGGCAATGCGTCCCGACCGGGCCGCACGCACCGGTCGGGACGCAGCGGAATCTAGATGCGAATGTCGATGACGGCCTTGTCGTGCAGTTGCTTGGTGTACTCGGTGAAGCGCTCCTGCAGCTTGGGTTCGCGCAGGATGTTCTCGATCTCGGGGGTGGCTTCCTCCACCGACTGCGAACGGCCCGTGGTCACCGTCACCAGCTTCAGCATGGCCTTGCGGCCCTCCACCAGTATGACCTTGCTCGTCTCGCCCGCCTTCAGGCCGTCCAGGGCTTCCTTCCAGGCCGGGGCAAGGTCGGTCCACTTCAGGGTGCCGATGTTGCCGCCGGAGCCGGGGTTGGGGCCGATGGAATCGGTGGCGGCCAGTTGCTCGAAGGTGGTCTGGCCGGTGCGCACCCTGTCGGCCAGGGCCTCGGCGTCGGCGGTGGGGGCGAAGATGATCAGGCCGAGGCTCACCATGCGGTCCGTGACGAACTGCGACTTGTGCGCCTCGTAGTACTTCTTGACGTCTTCCTGGGTGATCACGATCTTGCGGGCGATCATCAGCGTGAGCAGCCTGTGTCGCAGAATGCCCTTGCGCACGCGGTCACGCATGACGTCCATGGACAGGCCCTGCTGCGTCAGCTGGCGCTCGAATTCCTGCTGCGAAAGCTGGCTGCGCTGCACGAACTTGCGCAGTTCGTTGTCCACTTCACTGTCCTGCACGGTGATCTTCCAGCGCTCCGCCTCCTGGTTCATCAGGATGTCGGAGATCATGGAATCGAGCACCTGCAAATGCACCTTGCGCACCGCCTCCTGCTGGGCGGGGTTGTTGCGGTCAAGGCCAAGGCGCATCAATTCGGGGGTGGCCTGGGCCTGCACGTCGAAGAGCGTTATCATTTCGCCGTTGACCACGGCAGCGATCTTGTTGATCTGTTCGGCCCGGGGCGCCACGACAGCCACGGCGGCCAGGCAGGCGAGGCAGAGGAAAAAGACGGGGGCGGCAAGGCGGAGGGTGCGGAGCAACGAACGCAAGGGGCACTCCTGTTTGGTGGTTGGAGACGACCGGTATCGTCACCGGCACGGGGTTGCCATGGGACCGCCAAGGCGGACGGGCAACCGTTGCAGCATGCGAATGCAGACAGCCTGATGCAGCCGGGCCCGTTCAATCGGGCCAATCGAGCCAGGCAGATTCTGTCAGCGCCGCCCAGGTGGCCCGATGTCGCCGGTCGCAAATGGCCGACATGGGCCTGTACAACCGGTTCGACCATGGCACGCCCGGCATGTAATACCTTTTTCCCGTTTATGCAATCAACTGCAACAATTCGTACTATTTCGACTTTGTCTTGCGTTGCGTGCCGTTTGCCGGCACCGCCCGCGTTGTGTTGCCGTCTTCGGCTGGGGACGGCACATCCAGTTCCGACCCCGGCGCGGCCCCATCCACGGGTTCGCCCTCATCCAGAATCGCTTGCGGCTGCATCGCCTGTGCGCCCGGGGCGGAAGACTCCTGCCCGGGCTGGCTCTGCCCGCCCGGCATGCCGGTGGCATTGTCGCCCTGTGCCCCCGCGCCCTTTCCGGCGCCGCGCGCTTCGGGCAGCAGATGGGCCGACACCCTGATCCGCGCGGTGCGCAGTTCCGCATCCATCCAGCGGGCGTAGGCCTCGTCCATCTTGCGTTCCAGCAGCACCCGCTCCACCAGCGGGTAGGCGTGGGAAAGCTCCAGTTGCTTCTCGGGTATTTCGCCCATCAGCAGAAACGACTGGTAGCCCCATTCGCCCTGCTTCACCGCGGAGGCCTGCCGGGGCGCCAGCCCCGCCAGTTCCTTGCTCCACAGGGCGGGCAGGCGGTCGCGACGCATTTTCACCTCGCGCACGGTCACCGAAGGCTGGGAGGCTTCCACGTCGGCGGGCTTCGCCCCGCCCAGCGACAGGGACCGGGCCTTGTCCACGGCGGCCTTGTCCGGCCCGGCCACCACCAGGAACTGCACCCGGCGCGGCAGCCGGTAATCCTGCCGATGGTCCGCGTAGTAGGCCTCCACCTCTTCAAGGGGAATGCTGATGGTGGGCCGCAGGATGAGGCGCATGAACTTCTGCATGGCGATGCGGGCGCGCAGGCGCGAGCGCCACAGGTCCAGGTCTATGTATTCCTCGACCAGCGACTTTTCGAATTCGCCCGCAGGATAGTCTGCGCGCACCTCCGCCTCAGCCTCGGCAACTTCCCCGTCGGTGACCGCGATGTTCTCCCGCGCCAGCGCCTGCGCCACCAGTTCCTGCACGATGAGGTCGGACAGCACCGCGCCGTACTGGGCCTGCAACTGCTCCACCGAAGGGGCGTGCCCGGACCAGCTCATGCTGCTCATGTCGTGCACCGCTTCCAGCGTGCGCAGCATGACGGGCCGTTCGTTGACCGTGGCCACCACGCCTTCGGGCAGGGGGGCTTCGCCACAGCCGGATAACGGCAGGGCCAGCAGCACCGCGCACAGCAGCGCAAGAACGGTCCGCGCGCCACGGAATGGGCGACAGCCCGATCGAAAGCGCGACGTCAGGCGGCAAGACGGTAACGTCATGTGGAAAGACGGAGATGTCAGGCGAAAGGACGGGAACGGTGAAGGAACCATGGGCGGGTCTGTTCTCCGGTTGCGGTACGCGGGCAGAAACTGGATATGGACGGCTCAGGCCCGCCAGGCCTGCCATATCTGGCAGATATGCCAGATCTATCGGACGTCAGGCCCCGGGGCAGACACGGCGGCCAATCCCGCCAGTTCTGTCCGGATGGTGTCCAACCGCGCGCCAAGGTCGCCTTCCGCCTCGGCGGCGGAACCGGGCACGGCCTCCAGGCGTACATCCAGCGTGGCCGGGGGCACCAGCCGCGCCCTGCCCTGCCGGGCCGCCACCCACGCCACCAGTCGTTCCGGCGCGATGGCGGTCTGGCGTTCGTCCCAGACCAGCCGCAGCCGCTCGGGGTGGATGTCGGCCCGCACCACCTGCAGGGTCGCCAGAAACCGCTTCAGCACCAGCACGGCCAAAAAGTTGCGCAGTTCCGGCGGGCAGGGGCCGAACCGGTCGCGCAGTTCCATTTCCACGTCCTGCAAGGTGGCGGCATCCGGCGCGGACGACAGGGCCTTGTAGAACTTCAGCCGTTCGCGGGCGTCGCCAATGTACGTTTCGGGAATGTGGGCGGCAAGCCCGATATTCAGTTCCGGCTCCACCGATTCGCGCGGGGGGTCGCCCTTCAGCCGGGCCACTTCCTCTTCCAGCATCTCCAGATACAGGTCGAGGCCCAGGCGGGTCATGTGGCCGGACTGCACCTCGCCCAGGATGTTCCCGGCGCCGCGCAGCCGCAGGTCTTCCATGGCCACCTGGAACCCCGCGCCCAGGTAGTCCAGTTCAAGGATGATGCGCATGCGCTGGCGGGCCTGTTCGGGCAGGCGTTCGGCATCGGACACCACGAACACGGCATAGGCCTGCCGGTCGGAGCGGCCCACCCGGCCGCGCAGCTGGTACAGCTGCCCCAGTCCGAACATCTGGGCCTGGTCCACGATGAGGGTGTTGGCCCGCGGAAAATCGAGGCCCGATTCCACGATGGCCGTGCACACCAGGACATCGAGTTCGCCGTGCCAGAACTTGTGCATGGTGTCTTCAAGTTCACGCTCGCCCATCTGGCCGTGGGCCATGCCCACCCGCGCCGTGGGCACCAGCCCTCGCACGAATTCCGCAACCCGCTCCAGCCCCTGCACACGGTTGTGCACCCAGAACACCTGCCCTTCGCGGGCGATCTCTCGCTCCAGGATCTGGCGCAGGGCGTTCTGGTCGCGCTCGATGAGCGCGGTGGCCACGGGCTTGCGTTCCGGCGGCGCGGTCTCGATGACCGACAGTTCGCGGATGCCCGACATGGACAGCTGCAAGGTGCGCGGAATGGGCGTGGCCGTCAGGGTCAGGGCGTCCACGTTCTTGCGGAACTTCTTCAGCTTTTCCTTGTGGCGCACGCCGAAGCGCTGCTCCTCGTCCAGCACCAGCAGGCCCAGGTTGGGCAGTTGCACGTCGTCGGAGAGCAGGCGGTGAGTGCCGATGAGAATGTCGATCTGCCCGCGCGCGGCGGATTGCAGCACTTCCTTCTGCTTCTGGCGCGAGACGAAGCGGCTCAGCATGCCCACGTTGACCGGAAACCCGGCCAGACGGCTGCGGAAGGTCTGGTAGTGCTGTTCCGCCAGCACGGTGGTGGGGCACAGCAGGGCCACCTGACGGCCTTCGGCGGCGGCACGGAAGGCGGCGCGCAGGGCCACCTCTGTCTTGCCGAAGCCCACGTCGCCGCACACAAGGCGGTCCATGGGTTCCGGCTTTTCCATGTCGTCCAGCACGTCCTGGATGGCCCGCGCCTGGTCCGGGGTTTCCTCGAACCCGAAGGACGCCTCGAACTCGCGGTACAGTTCTCCCAGCGGACCGTAGCGGTAGCCCTTGGCCACCTTGCGGTAGGCGTACATCTGGACGAGGTCGGCGGCGATCTTCTCGATGGCCTTGCGGGCCTTGTCCTTGCTGGCCCGCCAGCCGGAACCGCCCAGCTTGTCCAGCGAGGGCGCGGCATCGTCGCCGCTGCCCTTGAAGCGCTGGATGAGCGACAGCCGGTCCACAGGCAGATACAGCCGGTCCTCGCCCGCATATTCCAGCAGCAAAAAATCGTTGGCCACCCCGCCAAGGTCCATGCGGTGCAGCCCGCCAAAGCGCCCCACGCCATAGTCGCGGTGCACCAGAAGGTCGCCGGGCGAAAGATCGTCGTACTTGTCCAGCCCCAGGAAGGCCCCGGTGGGTACGCGGGGCTGGCGGTCGGCCTTGGGTTGCAGCACGTCCTCGCCAATGACCAGCACGTTGTCCCAGGCAAGGTCGATGCCCGCGCGGAACGGCGCCACCAGCGCATACAGGCCCTTGTCCGCCGGGGAATAGCGCAGGGCCGGACGCACGCCGTCCTGTTCCGCCAGCTTCAGGAACTTGCGGCGGCTGCGGTCGCTGGCGAAGCAGAGCACCACCTGGCGCCGTTCCGAGGTCCACTGGCGCAGGGCCGTCACCAGCCGCTGCCAGGGGCGGTCCTCGTCCACCGGAATGGCGGACGCCGACGTCGCGGTGAACAGGTCGCGGAAGGCGTGCAGCCGCCGTTCCGGCAGGTCCACGCCGGTGCGCTCCACACCCATGACCAGCCGCTCGAAATGGGCCACGGACCGGCCGCGCCAGGCGGCTTCCGCCTCGTCCGCGTCGCGCAGCACGAGGGTGCGCGGCTGGCGCAGGCGGTGTTCGTCGTACTGGCGATCCAGCAGGGCTTCCCAATTGCTGTGGGCGGCCTCCAGCGCGGTGGACAGGTCGGCCCGGTCGGGCAGCAGCCACACGGCATCGCGCGGCAGCCAGTCTTCCATCCAGGTGGCGTTCTCGTACCAGGCCCCGGGCAGCAGGCCGGTAACCTCGCCCTCGGCCATGCGGGCCAGGGCGGCAGCCTGCTCGCCGTCGATGACGCCGTCCTTGCGCAGTTGCTTCCAGCGGCGCACGGCGGCCTCGCGGTATTCGCGACACCCCACCACGGGCGCCACGGGCAGCAGGCGGAATTCGTCCAGGCTGGCCAGCGAACGCTGGCTGGTGGCGTCGAACAGCCGGATGTCTTCCAGCGTGTCGCCGAAGAATTCCAGGCGCAACGGCTTTTCGTAGCCGGGGGGAAAGATGTCCAGGATGTCGCCGCGCCGGGCCGCCTCGCCGGGGCGGCTGACCATCTGGGCGCGCTCGAACCCCCAGTCGATGGCCTGGTCCAGCACCAGTTCGGGCGACATGTCCTCGCCACGGGCCAGCCGCAGTTCGTGATGCTCGAAGATATCCACCGGCGGCAGCTTGGGCAGCAGGTTGTCCACGGAAATGATGACCCCGCGCGGGTGCTCGCGGCGGCTCAGGGCGTACAGGCTGGCCATGCGCGCGGCCCAAGACCCGCGGCCGCGCGTGCCTGCGGGGTGCTGCGGAAAGACGATCCACTGCGCGTCCCAGCGGGCCTGGGTTACCGCCGGGTCCGTACCGGAAAGCTCGGGCGAGAACAGCGTGGTCAGGGCACGGGCCTCGGCCAGTTCGGCGGCGTCGCGCACCACCATGACCACGTCGCGCCCGGCGCGCATCAGGGCCAGGGCCAGGCGGGCGGCCCCGCCCATGCCGCTGCGGGCCACCTCTATCCGCATGGCTTCGGTCACGGCGTGCGACCCGCCGGAATGGGGGCCACCGGGTGTTGGTACGGCAAGGCCGGACGCTGCCAGCCGGGAGGTCAATTGCTCGAAATTCACGGTGCCTCCGTGCCCCTGCGCCGCGATGCCCGGCACGCCCGTCAGACGAGGGGCGCGGGCGGGTGCGCAGGTGAACGGCAAAAGGCCGCTTCGCCCCTTTTGCGACGCGGCGCGGGCACGGGGGAAGACGGCGTGGTTGTCGTGTGCTGCGCGCGGCGCGTGCCGTGCGCAGGGCGGGACATTATCCGGTTCGGCCATGCTGCGCAATGGCTCGGTCCATGTCGGCCATGCTGCGCCATGGCTGGCTCCTGCCCGGCCATGGCCTTGCCCGGACAGCCAGCCCCCAATGCGCAACGCCCCGGAGGCCGAAGCCGCCGGGGCGTGTGCGAGAACAAGGAAAATGCCTAGATGTGGCCCAGAATGCTCATGTCGTCGTTGGACAGCAGCTTGTCGAGGTCCAGCAGGATCAACAGACGGTCCTGCAACTTGCCCACGCCGCTGATGTACTCCGACTCCAGCCCTGCGACCACCGGTGGCGGCGGCTCGACCGTGCTCGCAGGAATGCGCAGCACTTCCGAAACGGAGTCCACCACGAACCCGACGATCATGTTGTTGATCTCGATGACGATGATGCGGGTATGCTTGTCGTGGCTCTTGGAGTCGAGACCGAATCTGCGACGCAGGTCGATGATGGGAATGACCTTGCCGCGCAGGTTGATGACGCCCTCGACGAACTCCGGCGCGCGGGGAACCTTGGTGATCTCCATGGTGCGGATGATTTCCTGCACCTTCAGGATGTCCACCCCGAATTCCTCGTCGCCGATGCTGAACGTTACGAGTTGCAGCAGTTCATCATCCTGCTTCTTCTGCGTTGCATCCATGACCAGCTCCTTGGTGCGGGTAGCGACAGTTGCGGCAGTCCGGGCGACGAACGCCGCGACCGCTCGCACAACCCTATGCGGAATCACCTTTCAAGGCAAGTGACACCCCCGCGCCATCTTCCTTTCAGGGGGCTGCATTGCGGCCATGGGACTTGATAATCATGCCGCCGTGGCGTAAAAGGCACCTGTACAGCCCAACCAGTCCGTTGCCCCGCAAAACCTGCGCGTACCTCGCGCCGGTCGTGCGCCATCTGCGCACATGCGGGCATCAGGAACCCGACAAGCGTGGACCGCCCCGTGGTGGCCGCGCCCGGCATGATTATGCGGAAACGATGATGCCATCGGGCCGCGTGGGCGAAGGCACGAGTGACCAGAGACGTCCGAGAGAGGCAGGCGGCCGGCCCGGCGACCGCCCCGGCACAACAACGTCCACCGATGCGGAGGAATGCTGCCGATGGCGCATATGTTCCCCTTCCCCGACGACCTGCCCCTCGCCCTGCAAATCAAGGCTCTCGGTGACGAGGAGTTGCTCGACTTCTGGGAGGAGACCCAGTTCCTCGAAAAGTTTCTGGAAGAAGACTTCAACGTGCAGCCGCAACACTCCGTGGAGTACGAACGGCTGATCCTGCAGGAACTGCAACTGCGATCCTGTAGACGCAGCCTGGACCGGCGCCCCTAGGAGACATTCCCAGACGCCGTTCAGGCACACTCCGCCACCGACAACAGGCGGCGGCCAAGTGGAAAGGGCCGCACCCTCATCATGGGGTGCGGCCCTTTCCGCATGGTGCGGCCAGCATGGGCACAACGCGGGTGGGGACAGACTGGCGGGCCGGAGCGAGCAGGCAATGATGGATCGGACAGCCAACCTGACCCGGGTGCCCGTCCGTGCCGAATCAGGCCAACCAGGCACACCGCACCTTCTGCGCCCGTCAGCCGGGCAGTGCTTGCCGCCACGCGTAGCGCTGGCTCCTCCTTTCAATACAAAGACCCCCGCCGGAAACTCCGACGGGGGCCTGTCGTTCTTCATGCCGTCCGGCTACAGGCTGGCGGCCCGGCCCACGCAGAAGTAGGCAAAGCCCTGCTCGCCCATGAACGACGGCGAATACAGGTTGCGCCCGTCGAACAGCACCGGCGCGGTCAGCAGTTCTTTCACCTGCTCGAAGTCGGGATTGCGGAACTGGTTCCATTCGGTGACCACCAGCAGCGCCTGGGCGCCCCGGCAGGCCTCGTACTGGCTGTTCACGATCTCCACCAGCGGGTTGTCGCCGATGAGCTTCGCCGCGTTCTCCGACGCCACCGGGTCGAAGGCCCGCACGCGCATGCCGTGAGCGGTCAGGTCCTTGATGATGGACAGGGCCGCCGCCTCGCGCATGTCGTCGGTGTTGGCCTTGAAGGCCAGGCCCCACAGGGCCAGCGTCTTGCCCGCAACCCCGCCCTGCGGCGCGAAGTAGTCGCGCACGCGCCGGGCCATGGACACCTTCTGGCGGGCGTTGACGTCTTCCACGGCGTCCAGCAGCTGGGGCACGGCCCCGGCCTCACGCGCGGTGTGGATCAACGCCTTGACGTCCTTGGGAAAACACGAGCCGCCATAGCCCACGCCGGGGTAGATGAAATGGTAGCCGATGCGCTGGTCCGAGCCGATGCCGATGCGCACCTCGCGCACGTCGGCCCCCACCTTTTCGCAGATCCCCGCGATTTCGTTGATGAACGAAATCTTGGTGGCCAGCATGCAGTTGGCGGCGTACTTGGTCATTTCCGCGCTACGGGTGCCCATGACGATGAGCTTGTCGCGGCTGCGGGCAAAGGGCGCGTACAACTGGCGCAGATATTCGGCGGAGCGCTCGTCTTCCGTGCCCACCACCACGCGGTCGGGCTTCATGAAGTCGTTCACCGCGTCGCCTTCCTTGAGGAATTCGGGGTTGGACACCACGTCGAAGGCGATGTCCGCGCCGCGCGCCGCCAGTTCTTCACGGATCAGCCCGCGCACCCGGTCGGCGGTGCCCACCGGCACGGTGGACTTGTCCACCACGATGAGCGGGCGATGCATCAGGCGGCCTATCTCGCGGGCCACCTGGTCCACGTACGACAGGTCGCACGACCCGTCATCGCGCGAGGGGGTGCCCACGGTGATGAACACGAACTGGGCGCGCTCAAGGCCCTGTTCCAGGCTGGTGGTGAAAACCAGGCGGCCTTCCGCGTGGTTGCGGCGCACCAATTCCTCAAGGCCGGGTTCGTAGATGTGCACCTTGCCGACGGTCAGGGTTTTCACCACGTCGGGGTTCACGTCCACGCAGCAGACGTTGTTGCCCATCTCGGCAAAGCAGGCGGCACTGACCAGACCAACGTAGCCGGTGCCGACGATGCAGACGTTCATGCGATCCTCGTTATGTTTCGTGCGGGATATTGCGGATGTTCGGGGAATGTGCGCGGAGACGGCCAGAGGCTACCAGAGACGACCGAAGGGACGGGGCCGTCGTCGTTCTTCGCAGGCATACCGTATATGCCATATATGCCGTATATACAAACCACGCGCACCCTGCCCTACATCGCTGCCCCGCCATTCGTCAACGGAGAGGCCAGTGACGCTCTCTTCCCGACGCCCCGGCAAGGCGAAAACGCACGCGGACCTGCCCGGCCTCGCCCTGCCCTTCCTTGCCCGCTGCCCGGCCCGGCCAGCGTTGCCCCATGGCGTATCCCGCCAACCCACCCTTGACTTCACGCCCGCCAGGGTGTGAAAATCCCGCACATTCGGTATGTTCACACAAGGAGCCACCATGCCTGTTCTCGTCGTCAACGTGGACCACGTCGCCACCCTGCGCCAGCAGCGCCAGGGCAAGGAGCCGGACCCGCTCACCGCCGCCCACCTAGCGGAACTGGCGGGCGCGCGCGGCATCATCGTGCATCTGCGCGAAGACCGCCGCCACATCCAGGACCATGACGTGGAGTTGATGGCCCGCACCCTGAAGACCCGCCTGCACCTGGAAATGGCCGCGACGGAAGAGATGCAGGGCATCGCCCTTGCCCGCCAGCCGCACATGGTCTGCCTGGTGCCCGAAAAGCGCGAGGAACTGACCACCGAAGGCGGCCTTGCCGTGGCCGGGCGCGAAGCATTCCTGAAGGACTACCTGGCCCCCATCCACGCCCGGGGCATCCTGTCCAGCCTGTTCATAGAGGCGGACGAGGCGCAGGTGCGCGCCGCCGCCGCCATCGGCTGCCCGTACATCGAACTGCACACCGGCCACTTCGCCGACGCCCCCGACCGCGCCGCCCAACGGGCCGAGCGCGACAAGATCGTGCGGGCCATCGGTCTCGCCCGGTCGTTGGGCCTTGGCGTGAATCTGGGGCACGGCCTGAACTACGACAATATCTACGAGTTCGCGGACGTGCCGGGCGTCAGCGAATTTTCCATCGGCCATTCCATCGTTGCCCGCGCGGTGTTCACCGGTTTCGAGCGCGCCGTGGCCGACATGGCGGCCATCATTGCCCGCTTTCCTGCGTAGGTGCCCCTTCCGGGACAGGATTCTCCGCGCCGCCGAACACAAGTCCTGCATCGAAACCGCGTCTGGCATGCTCCCCGCCCCAACTGGGGCAAATCTCGCACCCAACCCCGGCCATATAGTTATGATGCACCAGCCCGCACACACCAGAGGTAGCGCATGATCGTGGGCCTCGGCATCGACATCGCGGAACTTTCGCGCATCGCCAGGGCCTGGGAACGCCACGGCCAGCGCTTTGCCGCGCGCGTGCTGCACCCGGCGGAACTGGCCTGCCTGCCCGCCGCCCCCGTGGCCTTTCTGGCTGCGCGCTTCGCCGCCAAGGAGGCCGCCGTAAAGGCGCTGGGCACCGGCTTTTCGCAGGGCATCGGCCCGCGCGACATCGAGGTGCGCCCCCTGCCCACCGGCCAGCCTCAACTGGTGCTGCACGGCAAGGCCGCCGCACGTTGCGCCGAGTTGGGCGCCACCGCCGCCCACGTTTCGCTTACCCATGGCCGAGACACCGCCGCCGCCGTGGTGGTGCTGGAGCGCTGAACACACGGGCCACAAGCGACATCGAAGGACCTTACAAGGGGCAAGCCCCACCTCCCACTCCCCAAAGGGGCTGACGGCATCCATCCCATGCAGCACAGGAGCCTTCCATGACCCCCACCGACAACGCCGCCCGCTGGCATCTGCCGTACGTTGACCTGCCCGCCCCGGAGGAAATGGCCACGTGGGACCGCGCCGCCAGCGCCGACTACGGCCTGCGCGAAGAAATCCTGATGGAGAACGCCAGCCGCGAGGCGCTCCACGTGCTGCGCGCGGAACTGACCGCGTCCGTCACGCCCACCGCTACGCACAGGGCATCATGCCCTTCCTCTTCCTCCTTCTCCTTCACCGGCCTGCGGGTGCTGCTGTTCATGGGCGGCGGCAACAACGGCGGCGATGCGGCAGCCCTGGCCCGCCACCTGCACGATGCAGGGGCCGAGGTGCTGGTGCTGCACACCCGCCCGCTGGGCGGCTATCGCGGCGCGGCGGGCTATCACGTACGCCTTGCCAAACGCTGCGGCGTGCCCTTTCGCCCTGCCGGGGCATGGCCGCGCAGCCTGCCCGACCCGCGCTGGCTGACGCCCCGCGTGGTGGTAGACGGTCTGCTCGGCACCGGCTTCAGCGGGGCGCTCCGTGAACGGGAAGCGGGGCTGGTGGCCGCCATCAACGAGCTTGCCGAACGGGCTTTCGTACTGGCGCTGGACATTCCCTCCGGCCTCGGGGGGCTGACGGGCCGCCCCCGGCCAGACGCCGTACGCGCCCATGCCACCGTCACCTTCGAAGCGGCAAAGCCCGGCCTGATCCTGCCGGAGGCAGCTCCCTACACGGGCCGCCTGCATGTGCGTCCCATCGGCATTCCCCATGCGGTGCGCACACGCCATCCCGCCTCGTACCGCATGCTGGACGACACCTGCCTGGCCGCCCTGCCCGCGCCCACGCCCTGCATGCACAAGGGCACCGCCGGGCACGTGCTGGTGGTGGGCGGCTCGGAAGGGCTTACCGGCGCGCCGCTGCTGGCCGGGCTGGGCGCGTTGCGCGGCGGCGCGGGCCTGGTCACCGTGGCCTGCCCCGGCGGCCTTGCCGCAGAGGTCAAGGCCGCCACCCCAGACGTGATGACCCTGCCCCTTGGCGAACGCCGCGCCTGGGACCCCGCCGCCCTGCCCGGCCTGCTGGCACTTGCGGCGCGTTGCAACGCGCTGGTGATCGGCCCCGGCATGGGCCGCTCGCCCGAGGCAGCCGAGGTGCTGTCCGCCCTGCTGGCGCTGCCCGGCAGGCCCCCTGCCGTCATCGACGCCGACGGCCTGTTCCCGCTGGCGGAAGGCCTTGTTTCTCTTGATTTGGTGCGTGAAACAGATATTGTTACCCCCCACCCCGGCGAAATGGCCCGTCTTGCGGGCCTTACCACGGCGGACGTGCAACGCGGCAGGGCGGCCACGGCACGGGCCTTCGCGGCGCGCTGCGCGGGGGTGCTCGTGCTCAAGGGCGCGGGCAGCCTCGTCACCCGGCGCGACCGGCCCATCACCATCATTCCCCTTGCCGCACCCACGCTTGCCGTCGCCGGTTCGGGCGACGTGCTTTCCGGCCTTGCCGGCGCCCTGCTGGCGCAGGGCGCGCCGACCGAGGTGGCCGCCTGCCTTGCCGCGTATCTGCATGCCAAGGCCGGACAACTGCTGCTGCACGACTACCCCGCACGGGGCAACACCCCGAGCGAAATCGCCGACGCCATCCCCCGCGCGCGAAAGGAGCACCTGCCATGCTGCTAGCCAAAGACATCATGACTGCCGCCCCCGTCACCGTCACCCCGGAAACCGGCATTGCCGAAGCGGCCCGCATCATGATCCAGCGCAAGTTCAACGGCCTGCCCGTGGTGAACGAAAAGGGTGTCCTTGTCGGCGTCATCTGCCAGAGCGACCTCATCGCCCAGCACAAGAAGCTGAACCTGCCGACCCTGTTCACCGTGCTTGACGGCTTCATTCCCCTGCGTTCCATGAGCGACCTGGACGAGGAGATGCGCAAGATCTCCGCCACCAACGTGGGCCAGGCCATGACGCCGGCCCCGGTCACCGTGGGGCCGCAGACGCCCATCGACGAAGTGGCCAGCCTGATGGTGGACTCCAAGTACCACACCCTGCCCGTGGTTGACGCGGGCAAGCTGGTGGGCGTCATCGGCAAGGAGGACGTGCTGCGCACCCTTGCGGGGGCGTAGCCGTCGGGCGCATGGCCCCAGCGAATTCCGTCCGGCCCGCCCGGCCCCTCAGACCAGTCGGGCATGACACGGCCCTGACCCTGCGGCTGCCCGGCCCCGGCGACACCTTGCGCCTGGGGCGCGCCCTGGCGCTGGCCTTTGCCAGCCAGCCCGGCGCGCGCACCCTGCTGCTGTCCGGCGGGCTTGGCGAGGGCAAGACCACCCTCGTGCGCGGCCTGGTGGAGGCGCTGCCCGGCGGCAACGATGCCGAGGTCAGCAGCCCCAGCTTCAATATTTGCAACATGTACCCCACCCGGCCGGAAACGGCCCATTACGACCTCTACCGGCTGGAACAGGCGCCCGGCGCCGCCCTGGCGGTGGCGGACGACGCCCTGCTGGACCTTCTGGAAACGGAAGGCCCTCGGCGGGCGCTGGTCATCGTCGAATGGGCAGAGCGCCTTCCGGCCGACGTGCTGCCCCCCGACAGGCTGGAGCTCACCTGGCTTCCGGCCACGCACGGCAGGCTCATCACGGCCATTGCCCGGGGAGAGGCGGCATGCCGCGTACTGGCTGCGACGGCGTGCGAGGTCGCGGACCTCGTGATGCCGGAAACGGCGACCGTTACGGCGACCGTTACGACACCCGATACGGCGCCCGACAGAGCGCCGGACGGGGCGCCGGACGGGGCGGTGGTCACGGCCACGCAGGCCCCCGCCGCCCGCAACGACCAAGAGAACACGTAGCAACGCTGCCGGGCCCCGGCCCGGCGCACGACATCCACAGCACGGGCACAGCACGGGCACAACACCGGGCACAACGCTCGACACAACGCACGATAAGGAAGCGGTATGCGTATTCTGGTGCAGAAGTTCGGCGGCACGTCCGTCGCCAACCTCGAGTGCATGAAGCAGGTGCGCGAGAAGGTGCGGCGGGCGCTGCGCGACGGCTACAAGCCGGTGGTGGTGCTTTCCGCCCGCTCGGGCGAAACCAACCGCCTGCTGGCCCTGGCCGATGAGTGGTCCACGGACCCGGACCCGGCAGAAGTGGACGCCCTCATCGCCACCGGCGAACAGGTTTCCATCGCGCTTTTCTCCATGCTGCTCAAGGATTCCGGCATCAAGGCCCGCTCCATGACCGGGTTTCAGGTGCCCATTACCACCAGCGACGCCTTCGGGCGGGCGCGAATCATGGACATCGACGCCTCGCGCCTGCGCAAGGAACTGGAAACTCACGATGTCATCGTGGTGGCCGGGTTCCAGGGCATGACACCCGAAGGGCGCGTCACCACGCTGGGGCGCGGCGGGTCCGACACCAGCGCCGTGGCGCTGGCCGCAGCGCTCGGCTCCGTGGAATGCGAAATCTACACCGACGTGGACGGCGTCTACACCACCGACCCCAACCTGTGCTCCACCGCCCGCAAGCTGGACCGCGTCTCGTACGACGAGATGCTGGAAATGGCCAGCATGGGCGCGAAAGTGCTGCAGATCAGGTCCGTGGAATTTGCCAAGAAGTACAAGGTGCCCGTCCACGTGCGTTCTACATTCACCGACACCCCGGGTACCATGGTCACCCAGGAGGATTGCGAGATGGAAGCCGTACTCGTTTCCGGCATAGCCTACGACAAGGATCAGGCGCGGGTGACCCTGCGCAGCGTGCCCGACAGGCCGGGCGTTTCCGCCGCCATCTTCGGCCCGCTCTCGCAGCAGGGCATTCTTGTTGATATGATCGTCCAGAACCCCAGCCGCGACGGCGTGACGGACATGACCTTCACCGTGCCCCGCAGGGACCTCAAGAAAACCCTGACGCTGATGGAGGAAATCCGGGCCCGGACCGGCGCGCAGGAAGTGCTGCACGACACCCAGGTGGCCAAGGTTTCCGCCATCGGCGTGGGCATGCGCAACCATTCGGGCGTGGCGGCCAAGGCCTTTGCGGCGCTGCATGCGGAGAACATCAACATCCTGATGATCAGCACCTCGGAAATCAAGATTACCTGCCTCATCGAGGAAAAGTACACCGAACTCGCCGTGCGCACCCTGCACGACGCCTTCGGCCTGAATCACGACCTCGGCAACGCGTAGGCGGCGGTCATGACCCGGCGCATACAACTGTACGATACCACCCTGCGCGATGGCTCGCAGTCCGAGGACATCAACCTTACCGCGGCCGACAAGCTGAAGATCGCCCTCAAGCTGGAAGAGCTTGGCATAGACCGCATCGAGGGCGGATGGCCGGGGTCGAACCCCGTGGACGTGGCGTTCTTCAAGGAGATCGCCAGCTATCATCTGAAGCATGCGGTGATCAGTGCCTTCGGCAGCACGCATCACCCCAACTTCACGGCGGACAGCGATCCCAACCTGCGCGCCATCGTGGAATCCGGGGCGCGGGTGGCCTCCATCTTCGGCAAGTCGTGCGAGGTGCACGCGGCGGAGGCCTTGCGCCTGGACGCCACGCGCAACCTGGAGATCATCGGCGACTCGGTGGCCTTCCTGAAAGGAAAGCTGGCCGAGGTGTACTTTGACGCGGAGCACTTCTTCGACGGGTACAGGCACAACGCCGACTACGCGCGGAGCGCGCTGCGCCGCGCCCACGAGGCGGGCGCCGACGTGCTGGTGCTGTGCGACACCAACGGCGGCACCCTGCCGCACGAGGTGGCGCGCATCGTGGCCGAGGTGCGCGAGGCCCTGCCCGGCGCAGCCGTGGGCATCCACGCCCACAACGACTGCGAACTGGCCGTGGCCAACTCCATCGCGGCGGTGCAGGCTGGTGCCGCGCAGATTCAGGGCACCATCAACGGGGTGGGCGAACGCTGCGGCAACGCCAACCTGTGCTCCATCATCCCCACGCTGGAACTGAAGTTCGGCGGGGAGTACGCCTGCCTACCCGAAGGCCGGTTGCAGCAGCTCACGGCGGTGGCCGCCTACGTCTCGGAAGTGGCCAACATTCCGCCGTTCAGCCGTCAGCCGTACGTGGGCCGTTCCGCCTTTGCCCACAAGGGCGGGGTGCACGTCAGCGCGGTGAACCGCAAGTCGTCGCTGTACGAGCACATCAGCCCCGACGTGGTGGGCAACCGCCAACGCATCCTGATCACCGAACTGGCCGGGCGCAGCAACATCGTCTCGCTGGCGCGGCGCTTCGGCTTTCACCTGGACAAGGACGAGCCGGTGGTCAAGGGCCTGCTGACCGAACTGAAGAAGAAGGCCAGCCTGGGCTACGACTACGCCGCCGCCGAGGCATCGGTGGAACTGCTGATCCTGCGCAAGCTGGCCCGGCGCGGCGTGCGCGAGTTCTTCCGGCTGTTGCAGTTCCGGGTGCTGGAAACCAAGCACGACAGCGAAGGCGAGCCTGTTTCCGAAGTCTCGGTGATGGTGGACGTGGAAGGGGTGACCGAACACACCGCCGCCACCGGGCGCGGCCCGGTGAACGCGCTGGACAACGCCCTGCGCAAGGCCCTGCTGGGCTTCTACCCGCGCCTGAAGGAAATGCGCCTGCTGGACTTCAAGGTGCGCGTGCTGACCGGCGCGGAAACCGGCGGCGGCACGGCTTCCACCGTGCGGGTGCTCATCGAGTCGGGCGATTCCGACAGCCGCTGGGTGACCGTGGGCGTGTCGTTCAACATCATAGAGGCAAGCTGGCAGGCCCTGGCCGACTCCGTCACCTACAAGTTGTACAAGGACGAGCACGCCCGCAGGGCGGGCTCGGACGGAGAGTAGAGTCGAACACGCCCGCAGGGCGGGTGCGGACGGAGAGTAAAGTCGAGCACGCCCGGCGCGCGGGTTCGGACGGAGAGTAAAGTCGAGCACGCCCGCAGGGCGGGTTCGGACGATGAACAACGTCCGCACGCGACCAAGCAAGCGACCGGGGCACCCGCCCCGCCGCCCCCGCAACAGCGTCACCACCAGCAACGCCCCGACCGCAAGGCCGGGGCGTTTTCTCGTGTCCGCTGTTTCCCGCATCAATGCTTGCCCAAGCATTTCACCCTGCTCCTGCACAACAGCTGTCCTTCCCCATTGCGGCCATTTCAGACAAATCTCCAATGGCCACGGGTAGAAAAGCATGCTCTCACCCCGAACTATGCGTAGCACATTGCCAAAAGCAATAGCACTTTTATAATTTTCTTCACACTATCAGCCATGTTTGACCACTCAATCGTCGCAACATGGCTCGAAGAATCACTTTTTTCTATCAAAACCCACCCCTTCCATCGACATCACATTGACCCTTGCGCGGGGTGAAAGCTATTCATCATTGGAAGAATACGGGGCTATCGCGGGAAAATAGCCGCTACGGTCTATGCAACGCCGCAACCAAGGAGGCAGGGATGAGTCTCAACAGGCGTGATTTCGTCAAATTGTGCACAGGTACGGTTGCAGGGTTCGGGATATCCCAGATGTTCCACCCCGCCGTCTGTGAAGCCATTTCCGGTTCGCTGAACGGCGAACGGCCCCCGGTGCTCTGGCTGCAGGGCCAGGGCTGCACCGGTTGTTCGGTGTCGCTGCTGAACTCGGTGCACCCGACCATCGCCGACGTGCTGCTGAAGGTCATCAGCCTGGAGTTCCACCCCACCGTCATGGCGTGGGAAGGCGAGCCCGCCATGGAACACATGATGAAGATCGCGGAACAGTACAAGGGCAAGTACTTCGTGGTGGTCGAAGGCGCGGTGCCCACCGGGGCCGACGGCAAGTACTGCATCATCGGCGAAGCGCACCACAAGGAAATCTCCATGGCTGACGCCATGAAGAGCGTTGCCGCCAACGCCGCCGCCGTGCTGGCCGTGGGCACCTGCGCCGCCTACGGCGGCATTCCCGCCGCGCAGGGCAGCGAAACCGGCGCCAAGTCGGTATCCGCATTCTTCAAGGAAAACGGCATCGCCACCCCGGTGGTGAACATTCCCGGCTGCCCGCCCCATCCCGACTGGATCGTGGGCACCGTGGTGGTGGCGCTGAACGCCATCAAGGCCAAGGGCCTGGCCGACGGTCTTGCCGACGTGGTCAAGCTGCTGGACGCCGACGGCCGCCCCACCCCCTTCTATGGCCGCAACGTCCATGAAAACTGTCCCTACCTTGACTTCTACGACGCCGGAAAGATGAGCGAAACCTTCACCCAGAAGGAAGGCTGCCGCTACGACATCGGTTGCAAGGGCCCCATGTCCATGTGCGACAGCTTCGAGCGCAAGTGGAACGGCGGCGTGAACTGGTGCGTCTCCAACGCGGTGTGCATCGGCTGCGTCGAACCCGACTTCCCCGACGGCAAGTCTCCCTTCTACTCGGCCTAGCCCCGGCGCCATACATCAAGGAGGAAACCATGTCCGGCTGTACACCCAAGGCCGCTCCTGCCGGGGCCACCGGCAAGGCGACCATCGCCATCGACCCGGTAAGCAGAATCGAAGGCCACCTGAAGGCCGAAGTCACCGTCGAGAACGGCGTGGTGGTCGACGCCCGCCTGTCCGGCGGCATGTATCGCGGCTTCGAAACCATCCTGCGCGGGCGCGACCCGCGCGACGCCTCGCAGATCGTGCAGCGCATCTGCGGCGTGTGCCCCACGGCCCACTCCACCGCATCGTGCATGGCGCTGGACAACGCCTTCAAGGTCAAGGTGCCCACCAACGGCCGCCTTACCCGCAACCTGACCTTCGGCGCCAACTACCTGCAATCGCACATCCTGCACTTCTACCACTTGGCCGCCCTGGACTTCGTGCAGGGGCCGGACAGCGCGCCCTTCGTGCCGCGCTTCGCCAAGCCCGACCTGCGCCTGCCCAAGGACATCAACGCCGCCGCGGTGGACCAGTACCTGGAAGCGCTTGAAGTGCGCCGCATCTGCCACGAAATGGTCGCCATGTTCGGCGGGCGCATGCCCCACGTGCAGGGCCAGGTCGTGGGCGGCACCACCCAGATTCCCACCAAGGAAGCCCTTGTCGAATACGCCGCCCGCTTCAAGAAGGTGCGCGAATTCGTCGAAAAGAAATACGTGCCCGTGGCCTACACCGTGGGCGCGGCCTACAAGGACCTGTTCAAGTTCGGCCACGGCTACAAGAACTGCATCTCGTTCGGCGCCTTCCCGCTCAACGACGCCATGACCGAGCTGCACCTGAAGCGCGGCGTGTACATCGACGGCAAGGACCAGCCCTTCGACCCCAAGCTGATCAAGGAATACGTCAAGTACTCCTGGTTCGACGACGCCACCACCGGCCTGCACTTCTCGGAAGGCAAGACGGTGCCCGCCCCCAACAAGGCCGGGGCGTACAGCTTCGTCAAGGCCCCCCGTTACAACGGCAAGGCCGTCGAGTCCGGCCCGGTGGCCCGCATGTGGATCACCAACCCGGAACTGTCGCCCGTGGGCCAGAAGCTGCTGAAGGACCTGTTCAAGCTGAACGCCAAGCGCTTCCGCGACCTTGGCGACGACGCCGCCTTCTCGGTCATGGGCCGCCACGTGGCCCGCGCCGAGGAAACCTACTACATGCTCTCCGCCATCGAACGCTGGCTGAAGGAAGTGAAGGCCGGCGAGGAAACCTTTGCCGCCGCCGAAATTCCCGCCAGTTCCGAGGGCGTGGGCTTCACCGAGGCACCGCGCGGCTCGCTGGTCCACTACATCAACATCAAGGACCAGAAGATCGACAACTACCAGATCGTGTCCGCCACGCTCTGGAACTGCAACCCGCGCGACGACAGCGGCCAACTTGGCCCGGTGGAACGCGCGCTGGTCGGCACCCCTGTGCCGGACATCAGCAACCCGGTGAACGTGGCGCGGGTGATCCGCGCCTTCGACCCGTGACTGGGCTGCGCCGTGCACGTGCTGCACGCTGAATCCGGCAAGGTTTCCGTCGTCGAAGTGAAGTAGACGCCGCATACCGAACCAGTGGAGGGGGCCAGACCGGCGGGGCCGGGCTGGTCCCCTCCTGACGTTCCGTTTCGTGCAATCCGTCTGGAGGGCGCTTGCGCGGCGCGCAGGGCCGCCCTAGGGTAGGTCCACCCAAGGGGGGGACCGGGCAGATACAGGCAAGCGGCATCCGTGGCCGTGACGGCTGCGCCCGCCACCCCCGCCCCATTCGCCATGTCCGCCATGTCCGCCATGTCCGGGTGACGTCCGGGTGACGTCCGGGTGACGTCCGGGCGGCGTCCGGCGGCGTCCGGCGGCGGACGGAACGCACACTTTTCGCCTACGTACCGGAAATCATGGAGCCCACATGCAGAAGTTGCTCGTACTCGGCATCGGCAATACCCTGCTCACCGACGATGGCGTCGGCGTCTTTGCCGTGGAAGAACTGATGAAGGAAACCTGGCCGCAGAACGTCACCCTGATGGACGGCGGCACCTTCACCCAGGACATCTTCTACCTGTTCGAGGGGTACGACCGCCTGCTGGTGCTGGACATCGTACATGCCAAGGGCACCCCCGGCACCGTCTACCGGCTGTCGGAAGACGACCTTGTCCAGAACGAAAAGCAGCGTCTGTCCATCCACGACGTGGATCTCATCGACTCGCTGAAGATGGCCGAACTGCGCGGTCCGCGCCCGCGCATGCAGGTCGTCGGCATGGAGCCACACGACTTCCTGAACTGGAACATCGGTCTTTCCGAGCCGGTGCAGGCCGCCTTTCCGCGTTTTGTGGAGGTGGCGCGCGAAGAAATCCGCACCATCATCGCGGAAATGGAACAGGCAGGCTGATACCACCGGGCTGGCCCGCGCATGGGATCGACCGGTTCGGAAAAGACCGGCCAGACCCGGCCAGAATCGGCCAGACTCGGCCAGACTCGGCCAGGCTCGGCCAAACAGGGCAGACAGGGACAGGCTGGCCAGACGCGGGTCGAGGTCGGGTCTGGACTGAGGGGGCTGGGGGGCTCCACCCTTGGTGAAGACGCCGCCGCCCTCTCACGGGGCGCGGAACGCACGGCTTGCCTGAACACGCGCATACGTTTTTCAAATTACAACAATTAACGTGCCACGTTTTATAAAAACGTGACACGTCTTTTATATTGCAACGACACACCCCATAACTGCATTCATCACTAAAAGTTGAACGCACAAACAATATACCGCGACAGCAATCCTCTCCCTCACTGCATGACCGCAACACACATCCAGCCGCTCCACGCTTGGCATTGTACGCATCCATTCCCTTCCGCGATGCAGAAATGTGTGCCGCATCGGCATTTTCAATTGGAATAACGTTTCAATGTGTTGTACGTTCCCGCCAAACGTGCGGACAGGTCGCCGCGGGAAACGGATGCACGCAGAAGCGCCCGCATCCGGGGGGCCTTTCGCACCAGTACGACCCTTACCCCGCCGCGCCGCTGGCGGCGGGCAGGCACGGTGATACGCCGTGCCGAAGGAGGCAGGGATGAAAATCTCGATCGGTCTCGGCAAGGAGGGCGTGGAGGAAAGGCTTGCGGAACGCGGCGTGTCTCGACGCGACTTCCTCAAGTTCTGTACGGCCATCGCCGTGACCATGGGCATGGGCCCCGCGTTCGCGCCGGAAGTTGCCCGCGCGCTCATGGGTCCCCGGCGTCCGTCCGTGGTCTACCTGCACAACGCCGAATGCACCGGCTGTTCCGAATCGGTGCTGCGCGCGTTCGAACCCTACATCGACACCCTGATTCTGGACACGCTGTCCCTCGACTACCATGAAACCATCATGGCCGCCGCGGGCGAAGCGGCAGAAGCCGCCCTGGAACAGGCCGTCAACAGCCCGCACGGCTTCATCGCCGTGGTGGAAGGCGGCATTCCCACGGCTGCCAACGGCATCTACGGCAAGGTGGCCAACCACACCATGCTGGATATCTGCAGCCGCATCCTGCCCAAGGCCCAGGCCGTCATCTCGTACGGCACCTGCGCCACCTTCGGCGGCGTGCAGGCGGCCAAGCCCAACCCCACCGGGGCCAAGGGCGTCAACGATGCGCTGAAGCACCTCGGCGTCAACGCCATCAACATCTCCGGCTGCCCGCCGAACCCGTACAACCTGGTCGGCACCATCGTGTACTACCTGAAGAACAAGGCCGTGCCCGAACTGGACAGCCTGAACCGGCCCACCATGTTCTTCGGCCAGACCGTGCACGAACAGTGCCCCCGCCTGCCGCACTTCGACGCGGGCGAATTCGCCCCGTCGTTCGAATCGGAAGAAGCCCGCAAGGGCTGGTGCCTCTACGAGCTGGGCTGCAAGGGTCCGGTGACCATGAACAACTGCCCGAAGATCAAGTTCAACCAGACCAACTGGCCCGTGGACGCGGGGCACCCCTGCATCGGGTGCAGCGAACCCGATTTCTGGGACGCCATGACCCCGTTCTACCAGAACTGATCACGCGCACGCGCAAGGTCACCCAACACCCCATAGGCAACAGCCAAGGAGGAAACCATGAGCGGCTGCAGAGCCCAGAATGCTCCGGGCGGCATCCCCGTCACGCCCAAGAGCTCCTATAGCGGTCCCATTGTCGTCGACCCCGTTACCCGCATCGAAGGCCACCTGCGCATCGAGGTGGAAGTGGAGAACGGCAAGGTCAAGAACGCCTACAGCAGTTCCACGCTGTTCCGGGGCCTTGAAATCATCCTGAAGGGCCGCGACCCCCGCGACGCCCAGCACTTCACCCAGCGCACCTGCGGCGTGTGCACCTATACCCACGCGCTGGCCTCCACCCGCTGCGTGGACAACGCCGTGGGCGTGCACATTCCCAAGAACGCCACCTACATCCGCAACCTGGTGCTGGGCGCGCAGTACCTGCACGACCACATCGTGCACTTCTATCATCTGCACGCCCTGGACTTCGTGGACGTGACCGCCGCGCTGAAGGCCGACCCGGCCAAGGCCGCCAAGGTCGCCTCGTCCATCTCGCCCCGCAAGACCACGGCGGCGGACCTGAAGGCGGTGCAGGACAAGCTGAAGACCTTCGTGGACAGCGGGCAGCTCGGCCCGTTCACCAACGCCTACTTCCTGGGCGGCCACCCCGCCTACTACCTGGACCCGGAAACCAACCTCATCGCCACCGCCCACTACCTGGAGGCCCTGCGCCTGCAGGTGAAGGCCGCGCGCGCCATGGCCGTTTTCGGCGCCAAGAACCCGCACACCCAGTTCACCGTGGTGGGCGGCGTGACCTGCTACGACGCCCTGACTCCCAAGCGCATCGCCGAATTCGAAGCGCTGTGGAAGGAAACCAAGGCGTTCGTGGATGAAGTGTACATCCCCGACCTGCTGGTGGTTGCCGCGGCCTACAAGGACTGGTCGCAGTATGGCGGCACCACCAACTTCCTCACCTTCGGCGAATTCCCGAAGGACGAGTACGACCTGAACAGCCGGTACTTCAAGCCGGGCGTGGTCTTCAAGCGCGACTTCAAGAACGTGAAGCCGTTCGACAAGATGCAGATCGAAGAACACGTGCGCCACAGCTGGTACGAAGGCGCGGAAGCCCGCCATCCGTGGAAGGGCCAGACCCAGCCCAAGTACACCGACCTGCACGGCGACGACCGCTACTCGTGGATGAAGGCCCCCCGCTACATGGGCGAGCCCATGGAAACCGGTCCGCTGGCCCAGGTGCTGGTGGCCTACTCGCAGGGGCATCCCAAGGTGAAGGCCGTGACCGATGCCGTGCTGGCCAAGCTGGGCGTGGGCCCCGAAGCCCTGTTCTCCACCCTGGGCCGTACGGCTGCGCGCGGCATCGAAACCGCGGTCATCGCCGAATACGTGGGCGTGATGCTGCAGGAGTACAAGGACAACATCGCCAAGGGCGACAACGTCATCTGCGCTCCGTGGGAAATGCCCAAGCAGGCCGAAGGCGTGGGCTTCGTCACCGCGCCGCGCGGCGGCCTGTCGCACTGGATCCGCATCGAGGACGGCAAGATCGGCAACTTCCAGCTGGTCGTGCCTTCCACCTGGAGCCTTGGCCCCCGTTGCGGCAAGAACAAGATGGCCCCGGTCGAAGAATCGCTCATCGGCACCCCGGTGGCCGATGCCAAGCGCCCGGTGGAAATCCTGCGCACGGTGCACTCGTTCGACCCGTGCATCGCCTGCGGCGTGCACGTCATCGACGGGCACACCAACGAAGTGCACAAGTTCCGCATCCTGTAAGCAGTCCGCAGTCCCGTCTGCCCCGGCAGACGGGACTCGGAACAATGTAATGACCGAAGGGCCCGGCCTTGTGCCGGGCCCTCGGACTATCGGCGGACTATCGGCGGAACCTGCACGACCGCGGCCCTGACTGCGCCAGGTCTGCCCCCCCACGGCCCCGAAAACCGCGAGGCTGCGCGGCGTGCCCGCGCCGGACACAAGCGGTTTTCGTCTTCTACCAACCGGATCAGCGCCCACGCGGATAGCCAGCGCAACCTCACAAACCGGCGCATCGCCGCCGGATCGAGTGTACGGCCTTGCGCCGGGCCTTTTCCAACCCTATAGTACACCCCACATGAGCAATCGCCCCAACATCCTCGTCCTTGGCGTGGGCAACATCCTGTACACCGACGAAGGCATCGGCGTGCGCGCCGTGGAGGCGCTGCAAAAGGCCCATGCCTTCAGCGACAACGTCTCCGTCATGGACGGCGGCACCCTTGGCATGCGGCTCATGGACGCCATCATGGAGTGCGACCACCTGATCGTGGTGGACGCCGTGCTCGCGGGGGACGAACCCGGCGCCATCTACCGCCTGACCGGCGAAGACCTGCGCAAGAGCCTCGGCTTCAACGACTCCATGCACCAGACCGACCTCGTGGATACCCTGATCTTCTGCGAACTGGTGGGCAAACGGCCAGAGGCGGTGATCATCGGCATGGAGCCGCACGACTACCAGTCGCTGGGCACCGAACTTTCCCCCGTGGCGGGCCAGCGCCTGCCCCTGCTGTGCGACGCCGTGGTCGCCGAGGTACGCCGCGCGGGCGGCGACTGCACCCCGGCAATCGCCACGGCCTGAACAATCCGCCTGAACCAGTCAGGCTGACCAACCCGACGGAGCAGACCCGATGTGCCTCGCCATTCCCGCCGAGATCGTGGAAATCAATGAAGCCGGCATGGCCAAGTGTCGTGTGGGCAAGAGCGAAACCTACCTCAGCGTCTCGGCCATGCTGCTGCCCGAACGCCCCGCCATTGGCGAATATGTCATCGTGCACGCCGGGTTCGCCCTGCGCGTGCTGGACAAGGCCGAGGCGGAGGAAACCCTGCGGCTGCTGCGCGAAATGTCCGAGGCCATGGAAGGCCAGCCCGCCGGGTTCTAGGAATTCCGGGCTTCGCAATTCGCGCCCCGGTCCGGGCCACACCAAATTACGGGGAAGAACGCCGCGCCCGGCGCACGTTCTTCCCCCTTCCCTTTTCCCGGCCAGTTCCCCTTCCCTCAGGCAGGGACGCCCCGGAGGCCACCATGCCCCAGCCCCTTACCATCCTTGCCCTTGGCGACAGCCTGACCGAAGGCTACGGCCTGGAGCCGGACGCCGCCTTTCCCGCCGCGCTGGAACGGCTGCTGCGCGCGGGTGGCCCCTGCGCGCCCGCCATCGACGGAACGGTAATCAACCTTGGGCTATCGGGCGACACCACGGCGGGCGGCCTGCGCCGCCTGCGCGCATGGCTGACCCGCACCCCCGGCTTCGGCAACGCTGATGCCAAAGCCGACGCCGCACCCCACACCACCAAAAACGACGAGACACTTCCTGCGCGCTGCTTCGCCATCGTCGAACTGGGGGCCAATGACGGATTCATGGGGCTGGACCCCGAGGACATGGAAGAAAATCTGGCCGCCATTCTTGCCCTGCTGGCCGAACGGCGCGTGCCCGCCCTGCTGGCCGGGTTCAAGGCCGAATTCGCGGACGATCCGGACTACGCCGAAGCATATGACGCCCTGTTTCCACGCCTGGCCGCGCGGTTCGGCGTGCCCCTGTGGCCCTACGTGCTGGACGGCATCTGGGGCATGCCGGAACTGACACTGTGGGACGGCCTGCACCCCAACGCAGCCGGGGCGGAGCGCATGGCCCGCGAGGCCCTGCCGTACGTGCTGGACATGATCGGCAGGGCGGGGACCAACGGAAAGTAACGGGGGCGCAACACGCCGGATCAGTCAGGCGACACGCCCGTTCTGACGCGCCCGGCCCAATACGTCAGGTCCAATACGTCAGGTCCAATACGTCAGCCAAATACGTCGGGCAAATACGTCGGGCAGCCACTCCCATTCAGATTTCTCCCGTCAGGCGAATCTCGCTCCCCTTCCGTCCACAGCGCCAGGCTTTCTTCTCCGGTTACGGCAACCATCCCATGCCCCCGTCCCGCGCACGCCGCTCCCCTGCGCCCGCCGTCCCAATGTCCACGCGGGCCGCGCGCGGCTTGACTTCCGCACCTTCTTGAACCAATTACATCGTTTTGCATCACCCGGCGATGCGCGCCACGCGCGCCGTCACCCCCGCCGGGCGCGGCCATGCGCCGCCGGCCGGACCTTCCGGCATGCCGACACCTCCCAGGAGCAGCACGTCCATGAGCGACTACAAGAAGACCCTGCATCTGCCCGACACCAAATTTCCCATGAAGGCCAACCTCACCCAGCGCGAGCCGGAAATGCTCAAGTTCTGGGAAGGCATCGACGCCTACGCCGCCATGGCGCAGGCCTCCGGCCAGAAGGGCCAGTACGTCCTGCACGACGGCCCCCCCTACGCCAACGGGCACATTCATCTGGGGACGGCGCTGAACAAGATCCTGAAGGACATGGTGGTCAAGTCGCGCAACATGCAGGGCTACGCCGCCCGCTACGTGCCCGGCTGGGACTGTCACGGCCTGCCCATCGAACACAAGGTGGAACAGGAACTGGGCGAAAAGAAAAAGGAACTGCCCGCCCACGTGGTGCGCAAGCGCTGCCGCCAGTACGCGGAAAAGTACCTGGACATCCAGCGCAAGGAATTCAGGCGGCTTGGCGTGCTGGGCGCCTGGGACAAGCCCTATATGACCATGGACCCGGCCTACGAATCCGCCACCGCACGCGAGCTCGGCAACTTCGTGGCCGCGGGCAACGTGGTGCGCAGCAAGAAGCCCATCTACTGGTGCTGCTCGTGCCAGACCGCCCTGGCCGAGGCCGAGGTGGAATACTACGATCACACCTCGCCCTCCGTCTTCGTGCGCTTTCCCCTGCGCGACGCCAAGGCGGCAGAAGTGCTGGGCCTGTCCGCGGCGGACGCTGCCAGTGCCTACATCGTCATCTGGACCACCACTCCCTGGACCCTGCCCGACAACATGGCCGTGGCCGTGCACCCCGACCATGACTACGCCGTGGTCCGCCACGACGGCGCGCACTACGTGCTGGCCGCCGCGCTGGTGGAAAGCAGCGCCAAGACCTTCGGCTGGGAAAGCTACGAAATCGTGGCCACCGTGCCCGGCGCCAAGCTGGAAGGCCTGGCCGCCGCGCACCCCTTCTACGACCGCCCCTCGCCGGTGGTGCTGGCCGACTACGTGGTGCTCGATTCCGGCACCGGCTGCGTGCACACCGCTCCCGGCCATGGCCGGGAGGACTACGAGACCGGCCTGCGCTACGGGCTGGAAATCCTGTCGCCGCTGAACGACGAAGGCCGCTTCCTTGATTCCGTGCCCTTCTTTGCCGGGCTGAACGTGTTCGAGGCCAACCCCAAGGTCATCGAAAAGCTGCGCGAAGTGGGCCACCTGCTGGCTGAACGCAAGATATCGCACAGCTACCCGCACTGCTGGCGCTGCAAGAAGCCGGTCATCTTCCGGGCCACCACCCAGTGGTTCATCGCCATGGAAAAGAACGACCTGCGCGCCCGCGCGCTGTCGGCCATCCGCAACGACGTGCGCTGGATTCCCGCCTGGGGCGAGGAACGCATCCACAACATGATCGAATTCCGCCCCGACTGGTGCATCTCGCGCCAGCGCACCTGGGGCGTGCCCATCATCGCCCTGCTCTGCGAAGGCTGCGGCGAAGCGTGGAACGACGCCGCCTGGATGCGCGACATTGCCGAGCGCTTCGCCAAGCACCCCACCGGCTGCGACTACTGGTACGAAACGCCGCTGGAAGACATCGTGCCCGCCGGTCTGGCCTGCCCGCACTGCGGCGGCAACCACTGGAAGAAGGAAACCGACATCCTGGACGTGTGGTTCGATTCGGGCACCAGCTTCTCCGCCGTGCTGGAACAGCGCGGCGACACCGCGTTCCCGGCGGACCTGTACCTGGAAGGCTCGGACCAGCATCGCGGCTGGTTCCACAGTTCCCTGCTGGCCTCCATGGGCACCCGCGGCGTGCCGCCCTACCGCGCCGTGCTCACCCACGGCTACGTGGTGGACGGTGAAGGCCGCAAGATGTCCAAGTCCATCGGCAACGTCGTCGCCCCGCAGGAGATCATCGACAAGTTCGGCGCGGAAATCCTGCGCCTGTGGGTGGCCTCCGTCGATTACCGCGAAGACATCCGCATCTCGGATGAAATCCTCAGCCGACTGGTGGACGCCTACCGGCGCATCCGCAACACCTGCCGCTATCTGCTCGGCAACATCGACGACCTGACGCCCGAGGAAATCGTGCCGTTCTCGGTCATGGACCCGCTGGACCGCTATGCCCTGGACATCATGACCGATGCCCACGCCCGCATCCAGGAGGCGTATTCCGAGTTCGAATTCCACAAGGTGTTCCACACCCTGCACAACCTGTGCGTGACCGACCTCAGCGCCTTCTACCTCGACGTGCTGAAGGACCGCCTGTACGCCTCGGCCAAGGACAGCCCGGAACGCCGCTCCGCCCAGACGGCGCTCCTGCACATCCTGCTGGTGCTGGTGCGCGACATGGCCCCGGTGCTCAGCTTCACGGCGGAGGAAGTGTTCCGGCACATCCCCGAGGCGCTGCGCCCCGCCGTGCCCACGGTATTCGCCCTGCGCGGGTCCGATACGCCGCTGTACAACGTCAGCTCCGACGAGAGCGAACGGTGGGAGGCGGTGCTGGCCGTGCGTTCCGAGGTGACCAAGGCCATCGAGCCGCTACGCAAGGCAGGCACGGTGGGCCATTCGCTGGACACCCACGTCACCCTGTACGCCGACCACAAGCTGGCCACCCTGCTGCGCGCCGCCGGCACCGACCTGCGCGCGGTGTTCATCGTCTCCAAGCTGAACATCGCCCCGCTGGAAGACGCGCCGCACGACGCCTTTGCCTCCGAAGAAGTCAAGGGCCTGCGCATCGGCGTGGCCAAGGCCCCCGGCGCCAAGTGCGAACGCTGCTGGATCTACCACGAGGAACTGGGTGCCGACCCCGACTTCCCCGGCGCCTGCGCCCGCTGCACCACGGTGCTGCGCACCGGCGGCGCCGAGTAACGGCGACAACAGCGACAGCTGCGACAGCGGAAACTGCGGCAACTGGTCCGTTCATCCTCCCCACCCGGCGGTGTTAACCGCGCCGCCGGGCGGGGCATGCGCCCAAAGCCCCAAGAGGCCCCATGCGTCCCAGATTCGTCATGGTCTTCTCCATCGCCGCCGCCGTCATCGGCCTGGACCAGCTTACCAAGCTGTGGGCGGTGACGGCCATTCCGGAGCAGCATTCGGTGCCGGTCGTCACCGGGTTCTTCGACCTGGTCAACGTGCGCAACCGGGGGGCGGCCTTCGGCTTTCTGAACCGTTCCGACATCGAATGGCAGTTCTGGCTGTTCCTGGTGGCCACGGTGCTTGCCGTGTGGGCCATCATTTCGCTTACCCGCGCCGCGCAGGACGACAAGGTGCTGTTCACCGGGTTCGGCTGCATTCTCGGCGGCGCGCTCGGCAACCTCATCGACCGGGTGCGCTTTCGCGCGGTGATCGACTTTCTGGATTTCTACGTGGGCGACTGGCACTGGCCCGCTTTCAACGTGGCGGACATCGCCATCTGCGTGGGCGCGTTCCTGGCCTTCATCGCCATGTACCGCCAGCCCGCACCCCGCAACCGTTCGAACGCCCGGTAGGATACCCGCATGAACATGGCCCTGCTCATCCCCCTGCTTGCCATTCCCATCTTGCCCAACCTGTGGTGCATCTGGCATTCTTACAAGCACGAGTTCGACCGCCCGGCAGAAAAGGCCCTGTGGATGGCGGCCGGGATATTCCTTCCCGTGCTCGGCGGCCTTGCCTACCTCGTCTTCGGCCAGCGGCACGCCCGCAAGCCGTGACGCAGGCCCGGCCCACGCCCCTGCCGCGCCGCATGGTCGGCACCCGGCCCGGGCACCGAACCCTTACGCCCAGCAATTAGTGAACCGAAAGGCGGACCAAAAGCCATGAAGACCCGCATTCTTTACCGTCGCATCCTTCCCGTGTGCTCCCTGGCGGCGCTGGTGGCCCTTGTCGGCTGCGTGCGCCAGGAAGACGTGGACGCCCTGAACGCGCGCGTCATGCGCCAGGACCAGCAGATCCAGACCTTGAACTCGCAGCTTTCCGGCGTGCAGCCTGCCCAGGCGGACACCTGGTCGCAGGTTCAGTCCACCCGGCAGGAAATCGCCACTCTGCGCGGCCAGATCGACGACATGCAGATGCGCCTGAACGCCACCGGCGACCAGAGCCGCGACCTGCCCCAGATGCGCGACCAGTTGAACCGCCACGATATCGCCCTGCGGCAGATGGCCTCGCAACTGGCCATCGACATCGACAGCGTGCTGGCGGCCCCTGCGCCCGCAGGCGCCACGGGCGCCGTATCGTCCACCGGCACGACCCATGCGGGCGACCCCAATGCCCCGGTCCTGCTTGTAAACCCCGGCAAGGAGAACGGCTTTGTCGTCGCGCCATCGAGCCAGCCCACCGGGCCGGTCACGGTGCCCCCGGCGCAAAGCGGCACCATGGCCGTGACCAACGCGGAACCCGCCAAGGCGGCCCCCGCGCCCGCCGCCAAACCTGCCGCAGCAGCCGTGGACACGGCCCAGGCGCTGTACGACCAGGGCATGACGGCGTTCAACGAGCGGCGCTACAAGGATTCCGTGAAGGCATTCACCGATTTCACCGATACCTTCGGGAACCACAAGCTGACCAGCAACGCGTGGTTCTGGCAGGGTGAGGCCAACTTCCAGCAGCAGGACTATGCCCGCTCGGCGCTTGCGTACGAACAGGTCATCTCCAAGTATCCCAAAAGCCCCAAGTACGCCTCGTCGCTGCTCAAGCAGGGCATCTGCTTCTACAAGCTCGGCAAGAAGGACGCCGGCAAGGTGCGCCTGGACGAGCTGATCAAGAAGCTGCCCGATTCGCCCGAAGCACAGCGCGCCAAGAAGTTCCTGAGCGAGAACAAATAATCCGAGTACCCGGTGCTCCGGCCCGGAAACAGCATGACCGAACAGCAGACCAAGACCTACCGCAAGAACATCCATCTCACGTTCCCGCCCGAAATCTCGGGCAAGCCCATCGTGAGCGACCTGGTGCGCAGGTACGACCTTACCGTCAACATCGTGAAGGCCCAGATCACCCCGCGCAAGGAAGGCTATCTGACCCTGGAGATTTCCGGGGGCGAAGACAATTGCCTGAAGGGCATCGCCTATCTGCGCGAGCAGGACGTGACCGTCACCGACGCCTCGCAGCGCATCTCGCGCGACGAGGACAGCTGCATGCACTGTGGCATGTGCACCGCCATCTGTCCCACCTCGGCCCTGGCCATGGATACCGAGGCACGGGTAGTGGTGTTCGACAAGGACCGCTGCACCGCCTGCGGCCTGTGCACGCGGGTGTGCCCCGTGGGGGCCATGAACGTGGAAATGGAGAACGGCGGCCTGTAGCCGCCACTGCGGCAGCGGCCCTGCCCGTACAGACGTTGCCCGTATAGGTGTTGTCCGTATAGGCGTTGCCCGGACAAATGTTACCGGACAAATGTTACCGGACAAACGTTACCGGGCACTGCCGTACCCATCGCCGCCTTGCAATGACACACCCCGGCGGGGCGTGCGCGGAACCTGCCGCGCATGCCCCGCCTTTCTGTTGGCCCCCGCGTTCGGCACCCAGCGCCAGCACGTGAAGTAAGGCTGCCTGTTCCGCAGTTTTCCGCTTTTCCGACGGCTGACTATCTGCTAGGTTCGCCAATGCGGACGTCCGGCCCTTGGTCGAGTCCCAGATTCTGCCCGGTTCCGAAGCCGGATACGGACCAAAGCCGGACCCCACGTGCCACGCAGGCGCAGGCCGCGCGGCACGGCGCACACACCACAGCAGGAGCGCACAATGGTCACGCAGGAAGAACTGCTCGACAACGTGATGGAACGCGTGACGAACAACCTCGTCGTCAACATCCGCGACGTGCTTGCCGCCACCATCGAGCGGGAACTCACCACCAATCTCACCCGAGCCCTGGTGGAAAGCGAATTTTACCGCCGCATCAGCGACGACATGCGCGGGGGCCTGCAAACCATCTACCGAGAGATATCCACCGCCGCCAAGCCCGGCTCGCAGGAAGCCCCGGAAGGGGTGCAGCCGGTGGAGCGCGAAGACGCCGACCGTCTGTTCAACGAAGCCTCGCGCCAACTGGACGAAATCCTGGTCACCACGCAAGAGGCCACCGAATCGATCATGGACGTGGTCGAGGTGCAGATCGAACGCCAGAAGGAAGCGGCCGTGCTGATCGAGGCCGTGCGCGCCGGAGCGGGCGTGGAGCGGGCCCTTGAGCGCATGGTGCAGATCAACGCCGAACTGGGCGAGGGGCTTGTGGAAATCCTGACCACCCTCGGCTTTCAGGATCTGACCGGCCAGCGCATCAAGAAGATCATCGCGGCCCTGCGCACCATCGAAAGCACCGTCGTGGAGCTCTACCTGTCCACCGGCCTGCTGATCCGCGCGCGCGAGGAAGCCCCGGAAAAGGACATCTCGCAGATCGAGGCGGAAACCCGCCAGGTGGTTTCCGAACTGAAGGGACCGCAGCGCGGTGCCACGCAGGAAAACGTGGACGACCTGCTGGCCCAGCTCGGCCTGTAGAATTTCGGCCCGCAGAGGGGGGGGCACACCGCATCCCTCCCCCCCCTTGCCAGCCACTCCGGACTGCCTACTTTCTGGTTCGGCGCGCCATGCGCGGGCGGCCCCCTCCCGCAGTACCGCGCGCCCAGCCGGAAACACGCAACAGGCGCGCGGCCCCGCCGCCAGCGCCTTTCCTTACGGAGAAGCCCATGTCCGAATCCACGTCCGCATCCGCCAATGCCCCGCTGGTGATCATCGGCTCCGGCCCCGCCGGGCTTTCCGCCGCCATCTACACCGCCCGCGCGGGCATTCCCACGCTGGTGCTGGGCAGCGCTCCCAAGGTGGCGGGCGACTACGACATCGACAACTACTTCGGCTTCGACGAAACCATCTCCGGGCGCGACCTCATCGAGCGGGGCCGCAGGCAGGCCGAACGCTTCGGCGCGCAACTGCGCGAGGAACGCGTGCTGGCCGTGCACCATGGCGATGCGGGCGGCTTCCACGTCAAGACCGACAAGGGCGCCTACGACGCTTGCGCCGTGGTGCTGGCCACCGGGGTTGCCCGCGTGCGCCCCGGCATCGACAACCTTGCCGACTACGAGGGCAAGGGCGTTTCCTACTGCGTGAGCTGCGACGGGTTCTTCTTTCGCGGCAAGCAGGTGCTGGTGCTGGGCGAGGGCATCTTCGCGGCCAATCAGGCCCTGGAGCTGACCCAGTACACCCCGCACGTGTCCATCTGCACCCAGGGCAAGGCCCCCGTGCTCAATTCCGGCTTCGAACAGCGCCTCGCCGACGCGGGCATTGCCATCGATACCCGCAAGATCACGCGACTGGCCGGTGACAACGGCCTTGAGCGCGTGGTATTCGCCGACGGCACGGAAGCGGTTGCCGATGGCCTGTTCGTGGCCATGGGCGAGGCGTCGTCCCTCGACTTCGCCTACTCTCTGGGCGTGGAACGCAAGGGCGTGTTCCTGGTGGCCGATGACGAGCAGCGCACCAACATTCCCGGCATCTTCGCGGCGGGTGACTGCACCGGCGGTTTTCTGCAGATCGGCGTGGCCGTGGGCGAAGGGGCCAAGGCGGCCCGTTCGGCCATTGCCTACGCCAAGGAACAATGCGGAATCAGGAAGGCGGGGTGATGACGACCGGACAGGTGCTGGCGGTGTCGCCAGGGTGTGGCACGGGTTGCTTGACAGCCGCCACGCCCCGGCGTATCAGAGTCGGCTCACCGGTCAGCATTCCGGACATGATGCCGGGCCGCTCCGGTTACGTGCGGGCCTATAGCTCAATTGGCAGAGCCCCCGGCTCATAACCGGTTTGTTGCGTGTTCGAGTCACGCTAGGCCCACCAAATTTTCCCGGGCAGGCGCTTGCGCCGCCCCGGCACCGGGCACCGCCAGTGCCCCCTGCCGTGCAACAGAGCAACGGGACAGGAACGCGGACATTGGAGCAGCACCAATTCCGGAACCACGCCTTGCCGCTTCGAGGGTGCTTGCGCCGCGCAAATCCGGCGAAGCACCCTCTTTGCTTGGGAAATTTGCATGAAACGCTCTGAAATAATTAGCGTTATCGAAAAAACGGCACTTCCGGCATCCGCCGCCCAGTGGGACAGGTCGGGTATTCAGGTGGCCGGGCACGACGCGGAGGCCACGGCCCTCGCCGTCTGTCTGGACCCCACCCCCGCCGCCGTCGCCGCCGCCCTTGACCTTGGCGCCGACGTCATCCTGTCCCATCACCCGCTGGTCATGGCGCCCCGCGCGCTGGACACGCTGGACGACCACCACGCCGTGGCTGCTGCCGTATTGACGCGCGGGGCGTGGCTGTATGCCGCGCACACCTCGCTGGACGCCAATCCCGATGGCCCCGTGGGATGGCTGGCCCGCGAACTGTCGCTGGCCGCGCCCGAAGTGCTGGAACCCACGCTGCGTCAGGAACGGGTAACCCGGTGCATCGTGACGGCAACAACGCCCCCGCCGCACTGGGCAGACCTTTCCGGCGTGCTGGCGTACCGGGTGCTGGGCAACACCGCCGTGCTCAGTTGCGAGGCCGCTGCGTGGCCCGCCATCCGCGCGGCCATCGTCTCCAGCGCTCCCGCAGGTGCCGTGCCTGCCTTCCTGCCCGCCGAGCCGGAGCAGCCCGCGCGGATATTCGGCTTCGGCCTGGTGGGCGACCTGCCCGAGCCGCTTGAATTTACGGCCTTCGTCCGGCGTCTGCACGAGCTTGCCGGACGCGCCCACTGCCACGTCAGCGGCCCCGCCCCCGACATTGTCGGGCGGGTGGGCTACTGCACCGGTTCCGGCAGTTCGCTGGCCGATGCCGCCTTTGCCCGTGGCGCCGACGTGTTCGTCACCGGCGACGTGAAGTACCACACCGCGCTGGAAGCCCGTGGCTGCCTGCTCGACGTGGGGCACTTTGCCCTTGAAGAGGAAATGATGCGCCGCTTCGCCAACGGCCTGCGCACCGCGCTGCCCGGCCTGCCCGTGCATTTCCTGCCATCCAGCGATCCACTGCGGCTGCACCTGCCCGTTCCCCCCACGGGCACGGACGGCGGCCGCGTTCCGGAACATCCGGCCTAACCCGCATTTCAGGAGGATATGACGTTGAGCCTGTATCTCAAGCAGATCGAACAGCTTGTCGCCCTGCAGAAGGTGGACGACCACATCTACGGCATCAAGGCGGAACTGAAGAACGCGCCGCAGGAAGTGGAAGGGCTGCAACAGCGCTTCGACACCCTCGAGGAACAGCGCAACCGCCTCCTCGACAAGCTCACGCACCTGAAGGACCAGGAAAAGCGCCTCGGCACCGAGATCGAGGACGATTCCCTGCGCATCAAGAAGAGCAAGTCCAAGCTCATGCTCGTGGGTAACACCAAGGAATACCACGCCATGATGCGCGAAATGGACAACATGGAAAAGATGAACCGCTCGCGCGAGGAAGAAAAGCTGGCCCTGGCCGAAGAACTGCAACGCCAGACCGAGGCCATGGCCGAAATGGACGAGCGCTACACCGTCCTCAAGGCCGACCTGGAAGCCAAGAAGGCCAGCCTTGAAGCGCGCCTGACCGAAGCCGGTGCGGGCCTGGCCGACCTGGAAACCCAGCGCAACGCCGCCGGCAAGGAAGTGCCCGCGCCCGTGCTGAGCCGCTACGAATTCATCCGCCAGCGGCTGGAAAACCCGGTCATCGTGCCCGTGGACAAGGGCGTGTGCTCCGGCTGCCACATCTCCATCCCGCCGCAGAGCTACATCGAGCTGCAGAAGGGCACCCAGATTCTCAGCTGCCCCAACTGCCAGCGCCTCATCTACTGGAGCGAACACTTCTGCGTGGAAACCCCGGCCGCCGAATAGGCCGGACTCCGCACATCCGTTTTCGGGAGCCGGACGGGCTGTCGTCGCGGGCCGCAAGGCCCGGGGAGGAAAGTCCGGGCTCCGCAGGGCAGGACGCTGGGTAACCCCCAGGACGAGTGATCGTCGGACAGGGCCACAGAAAACAGACCGCCCGGCAGGTTCGCCTGCCGGGTAAGGGTGAAACGGTGGGGTAAGAGCCCACCAGCTGGCGCGGCAACGCGCCAGGCTCGGTAACCCCCGTCCGGAGCAAGACCAAATAGGGAAGCGTTCGAGGCCTGCCCGGCCGATGCTTCCGGGTCGGTTGCTTGAGGGTGTCGGTAACGGCGCTCCTAGAGGAATGACAGCCACCCGCAAGGGTACAGAACCCGGCTTACAGTCCGACTCCCGAACGTTGATCGAAAGGTAACGGGGGGA